>JANMVT010000301.1:0-32985 GCA_031392945.1 Rhodoferax sp.
AAAGTCCATGGGGCGCACACGGTCTGGCACCACATGCAATTCGTAAGAGCCGTGATCCACATGGATACGATCACATCGATGCTCAAACAGGTTGACGGCCGGCACGCAGTTCAAGGCAAACGACGTCGAATCGACGGTCTGTAGAAGACTGGCGTCGCCCTTTGAAAACAGGAAGATGACTTCGACCTCCTGCCCACCCAACTCACGCAATGCGTCACCAACTTCGAAAAGGTCAAAAAACAGAAAGCGCTGGGGGAACGCGAAATACTCCTGCATCAGGCGATAACCTTCGAAGCCGCGCAAGGTGGTCGGAAGCAATGCGTGCTCTTCGTCAAAGCCAACCGGTTCTATTGCGCCAGAATCGATGGTGAGGTGTCTAATGTTGCCACCTTTTCCAACCTGCACCACCACCCCAAGTGTGTTGCCGCAAATCAGTTCATACAGACGATAGGCTGTCTCGTCGCCAGCACTGACATGCAGGCGCAAATGGTCAAGTCCAATCCTGGAGAAATCAACGCCCCCAGTTGCCCGAAGTGTCATCCGGACACCGCCACCAAACTTCTTCCAGTCAGGTCGGCTGTTCCAGGGCAAATTGGAGGTGTGTGAAAAATACTCGGCTGCAGCAATTTCAACCGGCCAGAGGGTCACCTCATGCGCAGAGCGAAACTGGCACTCTGTGGGGCCGCTTCGGCCAGCCAGACTCTTCATCTTGCTTCCGCGCTCAAGCGTCACGCCAGCAGTCAGGGCAGCGTCACCGGGGTCGGCGTTCAGCTTTGCAATCAGCATCGACGGCATCGGCGCCAGAAACTGCGGGTACAAAATTTCTGCTACCCGCTGCGTAAACCGTGGGAACTCAGCATCCAGTTTCAACTGGATTCGCGCCGTCAGGAAAGCAAACCCCTCCAGCAAGCGCTCAACGTAGGGATCACTGACCTCTATGCCGTCCATGCGCAATCGGGCTGCAATTTTGGGAAACTGGGTCGCAAATTCCGCACCCATCTCCCGCAGATGTTGCAGCTCCTGGTTGTAATAACGAAGCAGGCGAGGGTCCATGTCAGCCTGCCAGATCCCGCATTGCAACCCGGCCTGTTTCAAGGTCTATGTCTGTCTGCAATAGCAATTCCAGCGGTACGGGTTGCGCCCAAACCTGACCACTGATCCGAAAACTGATTTGATTGTGATGATCCAGTTGAACTTCGGTGACCAGCGCCTCCACTTTCAGCGTGTCGGCAAGGATACGAGGCTCATTCAAAAGGATCGCGCGTTTCACTTTGGCCTGCATCACCTTGGGATCGATTGACGATGCCGTCTGCCCTGAAAGCGGAGGGAGCCCATAGTTGAGCACTGACTTTTCGACCTCGGGATAGTCTTCAAGCGATCGGTCGGTTGACAGCAAGGTCGTATTGAACAGCCACCCAAGATCCCGCAAGACAGCGTCCCGCATGCGGGTCTTGCTCATAAAACGCATATCGGGGGATTCGCTGACGTTCGTCGGGTCATCATCCGTCAGGCGGTCCAGCAAAGCGGGTTGCAACCGGTCGGAAACCCTTTTTTGATTCATGTCGGGTATCTGATCAAGCTTGGCGGACTATTGTTCAGCGGTGGCGCGAAAGCTGATGCTGCGCACATCCATCAAGGCGAGATCACCCAAGTCAGTCGTCAATGTCCGTTGGCCTGAACCTGTAAAGAAACCGGGCAAGGTTTCCTGCCACTCAGTCTGACGCGCCAAAGCCAAGCGGGACTGCGCGAGATCAGTGCCAGCGTACCGTGTCGGGATCAACGCCACCGCCTCGCCGCCATGGATAAACTCAAAATGGGCCGCCATCCATACGGCGTCCCTCAAATCCACAGGTGGATCGATGTCAATTTTGGACAGCCGCGTGATCGGCACCCAGTAATAACGTCCGTTGATCACGGCCTCAATGACCGGCCCAAGCCGCATGTCAGCGTCAGCCATCCATTCGAAGTCCTGGCCATCGACCGTTCCGGCAGATGCAGGCGCCTGCTCAAACGCCAGGTCGCGAAGTTTTCGGGCAGCGTCGAACTCACCTTGACCGTCATGCAATAAGGCCTCAATCAGCAAGGCCACCCAGGCTTCAGGCTCGCCAAACAGCAATGGCGCACGTTTGCCCAGAAAGACTTGCTCACGCAAACGCTCGCACTGGATCGCTTCGCGATAAGTTTGAACCATGGCCAGCGTGGAAGCGTCAAGCTCGCCTGCTACTGTCAGCTGATTGAGCGCACGCTCCCATTGTCCTAAAACAGCCAGCAACTGGAACAAGAACACACGCAGCTTGGCGTTGGCAGGGGAGGAGCGAATCTGATCCTGCAGTGCCTTCAGTGCGCGCTGGGGATCGCCTTCGTGCAGGGCCTGTTCAGCCAATGAGGGGCTCTGCATACAACGTGACTCCTTCGTCTAAAGCACTTCTGACTCGAATGTGGAGGTGGCCTTGCGGGCACCTTTATCGCTCTGGGGCGCGTACTCGACTCTTATTTTCTCGAAAGAAATCGACATTTGCTCGCTAAGTTCAGGACCAGAGGAGGACACCACCTCATAAGCTGTAAGGCGGCCCCGCTCGATCGTCACTGTGAAGTAGTCGATTTGCTTGCCGCCAGCCTTGCGTACGGTCAAAACTGCCTTCTTGATTACTTCATTGTTTCGCATGACGACCATCAATGGCGTTGAAGCAGAGTCGACCAGTTTTGTAATTCGAAGCTCTGACAGTGAAGTCTTGCGCCCTGTACCTGCGCCCCCCATTGCCGTCGACGAACTCATTCCCCATGACCAGCCGGAAATTTCGATTTGACCGGGGTAAATGCTGTCCGCAGACTCCCCTTTGATCACGCCTGTTTTCTGGCCTTCCACAAACAGTAACATGTCGCCATTGGCCATGGATATTCCTCAGTTGCCTGCGCGTGTTTTCGGTCGCTCGGCACCCATCGTGGCCGTATTCACCCGGATCGCCTGACTTGCCTGCAACATGGCAGACAAGAATCAATCAAGCGATTTTGTTCATCGCGATGTCAATGGTCACTGGCAGCGCAGTTCCACCCTTGCCTTTATCGTCCTGTGGCGTGTACTCGAACTTGATCTTCGCAAAATTCAAGCTGACGTTCTCAGTCAGCCGATCTTCGCCGCCCGAGCCACCCGTGCTGACAGAAGAGATCAAGACTTCGGTCAGCTCAATCTTGATGTACTCGACAGTTTTGTCTCCCCCTGCCTTGCGAACAACCAGATTGACCTTGTCAACGTGTTTGCCGCTTGCCGCAGACTTGATCAGGTTATGCGACGACGAGTCAACATATTTTGTAAAAGATAGATCTTGCACATTGGCTTTGCCTGCGCCGGCACCGCCACCGACATGGGCTGACCCGGAATTCGAAAGCCCCCAACTCCAGGCAAGGACGTCAATCCACTTCGGGTGCTTCTCGTCTTTGGACTCACCGTCAAAAGTCCCAACCTTGATAAACATGTCAGCTGCCATATTGCTACTCCTGTGATGCCCCCAACCGAGAGCGGTTTACGAATTGCACTTCAACTCAAATCCAACACCCCAGTTGTGCGGCAGGGGCGCAAGTGAAAAAAAAGCCTAGCCTGCCTTGGCTGACGGAAGCTTCGAAACCAGTCGCAACGACACCGTCAGCCCTTCAAGCTGGTAGTGAGGTCGCAGGAAAAACTTTGAAGAGTAATAGCCAGGGTTGCCTTCAACTTCTTCCACGATGACCTCGGCCGCTGCCAAGGGTTTACGGGATTTGGTGTCCTCGGAAGAGTGGGCAGGGTCGCCATCCACATATTGAAGGATCCACTCCTGCAACCAGCTCTCCATATCCTCGCGTTCCTTGAAGGAACCCACTTTGTCCCGAACAATGCATTTCAGATAGTGGGCGAAACGGCAAGTCGCGAAGAGATAAGGTAAGCGAGCGGCCAGGTTGGCATTTGCAGTTGCGTCCGGATCATCATATTCTGCAGGTTTTTGAAGGGACTGGGCGCCGATAAAAGCCGCAAAATCGCTGTTCTTGCGATGAATTAATGGCATGAACCCGGCCTTGGAAAGCTCTGCCTCGCGCCGGTCGGCGATGGAGACCTCGGTCGGGCATTTCATGTCTACGCCGCCGTCGTCGGTCGGGAAGCTGTGGGTGGGCAGGTTTTCTACCGCACCGCCCGATTCAATGCCGCGAATGCGCGAGCACCAGCCGTACTCCTTGAACGACCGGTTGATGTTGGTCGCCATGGCATAGGCTGCATTAGCCCAAGTGTATTTGGAACTGTCTGCAGCGCCTGTGTCTTCTTCAAAATTAAAGGCCTCAACCGGGTTGGTCTTGGCGCCGTAAGGCAGGCGTGACAAAAAGCGCGGCATCGCCAAACCGAGGTACTTGGCATCGTCCGACTCCCGCAAGGAGCGCCAGGCGGCATATTCAGGGGTTGAGAAAATTTTGGTCAGGTCGCGCGGGTTGGACAGCTCTTGCCAGGAATCCATTTGCAGCAGCGTGGGTGACGCACCGGTGATGAAGGGCGCCATTGCAGCGGCAGACACCTTGGCCATTTCGGCCAGCAGTTCCACATCGGGCGCGCTTTGGTCAAAGTGATAATCGCCCACCAGGCAGCCAAAAGGCTCGCCGCCAAACTGGCCGTACTCTTCTTCATAGACTTTCTTGAAGAGGGGACTTTGGTCCCAGTTGGTTCCCTTGTAGCGCTTGAGCGTCTTGCCAAGATCCGCCTTGGAGATATTCATCACCCGGATCTTGAGCTGCTCGTCGGTCTCGGTGTTGTTGACCATGTAGTGCAGGCCGCGCCAGGCACCTTCAAGCTTCTGAAAGTCTTCGTGGTGCAGGATTTGGTTGACCTGATCAGACAGTTTTTTGTCAATTGCCGCAATCATGTCTTCAATGGATTTGACGACGTCCTTGCCGATCAACTGGGTTTGCGCCAGCGCCTGCTGGGCCAGTGTCTGCACTGCCGATTCGACGGCACTTCTTGCCTCATCGGATTTGGGCTTGAATTCCTTTTGCAGCAGCGAAGCAAGGTCACTGCCTTCAAATGCCACACCCGCCAATGCGGAACTAGTTTGGGTCTCTGCCATCAATTTCTCCTGGATTTGATTGTTATGTACAAGACAGCAGCACTATTTGCTGCCTTGGTCCACAGGCTTGGCTGAACTGGCCAGAGAACCCAGCAGGGCTGGGTCGGCAAGCACTTTGGCCACCAATTCCTCGGCGCCACCTTTGCCATCCATGTAGGTGACCAGATTCTGCAATTGCTGGCGCGCGTCAAGCAGCTTGCTCAGCGAGTCGACCTTTTTGGCTACAGCCGCCGGGGAAAAATCATCCATGCTGTCGAAGGTGAGGTCAACGGACATATTGCCTTCACCCGTCAGGGCATTGGGCACCTGAAATGCAACGCGGGGCTTCATGGACTTCATGCGGGCGTCAAAATTGTCAACGTCCACCTCAAGAAATTTTCGATCCGACACTGGTGCCAGTGGATCGGCCGGCTTGCCGGACAGATCCGCCAACACACCCATGACAAACGGCAGCTGAACTTTTTTCTGAGCTCCGTAAAGCTCAACGTCGTATTCAATCTGAACCCTCGGAGCGCGATTGCGGGCGATGAATTTTTGGCTGCTTCCCATGGCATTTTCCTTTGATGAAAATAAAAGGTGGCTGTATTTAACGGCACAATGTTACTGCGAAATCAGTGTTCCAGACTAATACTTTCGGGGTCGACCCCCATTACGCGCGCGACCTCGTTCAAGGCCTCTGGTGCCAGTTCCTTCATTAACTGGAGGAAATTCTGATTGATCACGCGACGGGCCCGGCGCAGAAGCAACTGGGCCGGGTTGGTGGGCTCGGACCGGTCAAGATACTCGCAAATCATGTCAATGGCGCGGATGGCGTCGTCGCGGGATTGCACATTGCCCTTCAGGCGCGCTGCACCTACTGCGGTAACGACGCCGTCTACAGGCCCGGCCGATTCTCCGTCAACATGGGTTCCCATTGCCGGCAGAAGGCCCTGCACAGCCTTGACCAAATTGACAAGGGGACGCAAGTCGGGTGCATTTGCCGCTCCAAATCGCTGGTTGAACAGCGCGGTGAGCGCAGCCAGCCCGCTCAGAGCAGCATTCACCTGGCCGTACAAGCCCGGCATCTGCGCCACTGCGGAAGTAACCATTTGGCCCAACTGATCGCGGGTCAGCACGTTCTCATCCGCCTTGGGCGGCAACTGGCCCAGGCCAACTTCGATGGCGCGCAGGCGCAACTCGCCCAAGCCGCGAATATCAAAAAGAACGCTTTGCCGCAAATCGCCGAGCAGACCCTCAGCCTCTGGAAGGATTGCGAGCGCATTGGCCCGGGCGTAGGGATCGCCGTCGTCAGGATCGGGCACGGGGTGCAAATGTTCCCAGAAATTGGACAACAGGCCTTCAAGCAGACGCAGAGCGGACGGCAATGCTGGAAAACCTTCGAGATTGACCACGGCACGGACCCAGAGCAGGGCAACACGCAGATCCCGTGTTTTGTCCAGAAGCGCCGCCGACATTTCACGTACATTGCGCCAATTCGGCGGTTCGCCGGGGCCAAACTGTGTTTCTGGCTTGCCCTGCGCGGCATTGTTCAGCTCAAGAAACTCATTGTCGTATTCCAGATCTTCGCCGCAAGGCGCGGAGCCGTCGCTCAACGGAACCAGCCAAGCAGCCACAACGGCGCTGTCGAATTCTTCACTACTCACACGGACACCTCCTGACAGCAACTATCGCACAGACCATGACAGTTTGTAAGCACACGATGGAAATCGCTTTGGAATGATGCCATATAACCACTCACCCAAGTCACTCGCGCCAAGCAAATTCGGCCACCAGGTGCAATGCATTCTCTTGCCGGAAAACCATTGCAGAGGCCTTTGGCAAAGGTGGTCTGGCGCAATCGCCGAAGGTGCGCATCTGCATAGCTGCCTTGGCAATGTTCACCGCCGCGCGGCACTTGGAACCCGTGCAGCGTCATCCAGGCAAAGCGCCCCAAATCAACCCGCCGGATCCAGCACCAGCTGGGTCTGCGTCACCATGGCGCAGAGTTTGCCCTCGGCGGTGGTGATGGAGGTCTGCCAGACCATCGTGGTGCGGCCACGGTGCAGGGCCACGCAGGTGCCGGTGACGGTGGAACCAACCCGCGCGCCGGCGATGAACTTGGTGCTGGAATCGGTCGTGGTGGTGCGTTTGCCGGCCGGCAGGTTCACAACTGTGCCCACCGCGCCCAGCGTGTCGGCAAAGGCCATGCTGGCGCCGCCATGCAAAATGCCGCCGCCGGTGCACAGGTCGGGGCGCACCAGCAGCTCGGCCACCACCCGGTCGGGCGCAAGTTCAATGAGGCGAACCCCCATCAGGCCGGGGAACACCGGATCGAGCATTTTTTGAACCGTGGCGATATCAGGCATGGCGCGTCCTTGGAACAACAAGCAATGGATCCGCCATGCTAACGCAAGCCCGCCCAGTCTTGCGCCAGCACACGCGCCAATACGGTCCAGCGCGTGCCTTCGGGGCGGATGACAACGGCCCGGCCTTCCGACAGTTGGGGCTGGCCGGCCACGGTGCGAAACGGCATGCAGTGGCCCACCAGTCAACAGTTGCGCAAACCGGGCCAAGTTCCTGCGGCCGCGTCGCCAGCTCGCAGTTCAAGGCATTGGGAGAATCATGGGCGCTACTAAATAAGAAGCTAACTATGTTTATTCCACAAGGGTAAACGGCCATTTTCTTTGGAAATTCGGCGAACTTTCCGGAATAGGCAGAAAAAATGGCGTGCAAGCCGGGATTCGCGCCGTGTGCGTTTTTCCCGAAGGCGTAAAAGAAAGTAACAGCCTGTTGCTGCTCTTGACAACATAGCGCAGGGGCAGATACTTTGCTTCCAATAAGGGAGCCACCATGCTGACAGCCGACCTGCTCAAAGTTGTCTTTCCGCTCTGCACCGACCCTGCGGGCTGGGCGCTGGCGCTGCAACCCGCGCTGGACAAATACCAGATCAACACCAAGTCGCGCCTGGCCAGTTTTCTGGCCCAGACCGGGCACGAGTCAGCCCAGTTCAACCGCCTGGTTGAAAGCCTGTTCTACCGCACCGCGCTGCGCCTGAGCAAGGTCTGGCCCCGGCGCTTCCCCACCGAAGCGTCTGCCGCACCCTATGTCGCCAACGAGCAGAAGCTGGCCAACTTCGTCTACGCGAACCGGCTTGGCAATGGCAACGCGGCCAGCGGCGACGGTTTTCGCTTCCGGGGCCGGGGCATCATCCAGATCACCGGGCGCACCAACTACAGCGATGCTGGGCGGGCTATCAAAGTGGACCTGGTGGCCAACCCGGATCAATTGCTCAAGCAGCCGGTCGCCGCCATGGCGGCGGCCTGGTTCTGGAACAGCCGCGGCCTCAACGCCCTGGCCGACGACATGACCGGCGACAACGACCTGGAAGACTTCACCGAGATCACGCGGCGCATCAATGGCGGCACGGTGGGCATCCAGGACCGGCTGCTGGCACTGAACGCCGTCGAGGCCAATCTCGCCTGAGGCCCCGCGCCGGCGCAGACCCGTTTCTCCGCCATCCATTTCATCAACCCGCTGTCAAACCAATCACCCCAGGAGGACGAGATGTCAAACTACAAAACCAGCCCCGCCGCTGCAAGCGCCAGCCCGAAGAAGCAGGGGCGCTCCCTGCACCTGGGGCTCAACAGCGTCAACGGCGCGGCGTACGGCGGCTGGACCGGCCCGCTGGCGGCCTGCGAGTTTGACGCCAATGACATGGCGGCCGTCGCCAAGTCCATGGGCATGAAGGCCAGCGTGCTGCTGTCCAAAAAGGCCACCCGCGCTGCCGCTCTGGCCGGGTTGCGCAGCGCCTCAAGCGCGCTCAAGGCAGGCGACTTCTTTCTGCTGACCTATTCCGGCCATGGTGGCCAGGTCACCGACGTCAATGGTGATGAGCCCGATCACAAGGACGAGACCATGTGCCTGTACGACGGCCAGTTGATCGACGACGAGTTGTACTTCGAGCTGAGCAAGTTCAGGGCCGGTGTGCGCGTGCTGGTGTTGTCTGACAGTTGCCACAGCGGCACCATCACCCGCGAGCTGCCTCCACCTCCGCCGCCACCGGGGCAACGCGCCAAACTCATGCCCGATGCGGTAGCGCGGCGCGTCTACCTGGAGCACAAGGCGTTTTACGACAAGCTGCAGGAAGACGTGGCAACTGCTGCTGCCAAGGTCATGGTGGACCCGGACGCTGCCCTGGCCCAGGTGGGTGCGGCGGCGCACGCCACGGCCGTGGTCGGTGCCTTCAAACCAGCTGTGGTGCTGATCTCGGGCTGCCAGGACAACCAGACCTCGATGGACGGCGACCACAACGGCGCTTTCACCGAGTCCGTGCTCAAGGTCTGGGCCAATGGCGCCTTCACCGGCAACTACACCAGCTTTCACGCCCGGGTGCGCGCGGGCTTGCCGCCGACGCAATCGCCCAACCTGTTCGTGCTGGGCGACGCCACCGCTTTTCTGGCGCAAAAACCCTTCATGGTTTGAGGGCTGGCGCCCGGGCAGGTTTGAACCAGGGCGGGCTGGCGCAGGCCCTATCAACAGGAGCATCGGATGGCTAGTTTGACAGAGGACATCACCTTCATCGTGCCCGGACAGGCCCAGGCGGCGGGCGCTGCCACACGCGGCAGCCTGAAATCGTCGGTGCGGGTCGGCTCGCAGCGCGCCGGTGGCGACGCAGTGCGCGTCACGGCGCGCCCCGGTGAAGACATCGTCGTTTTGAGCATCGCCAACGGGCCCACGCTCTACCTGCACCCGCAGGACGCCCTGGAACTCATGCGCGCGCAAAGCGTCAACGCCTCGCGCAGCGCCAGCACACCTGCCGATGAGAACGTCGTGACGATTTCACCCCAGCTCGGCTGGCCCGGCCTGGAGGCTGGCGCCACCCGCAGCGCGACGCGCGGCTGGATGGGCCAGGCCGTGCTCAGCGCCTTTGATGTGATCACGGGGCTGGCGGGCGACCCGGCCAGGCTGGCTGCTGCGGCGGTGACCAAAAAGGTCGATGGCGGGGTGGAGGCGGGCGTGTATGAACTGTCGGCAGACACCCTGCTGCCGCTCAAAGGCAGCGGCAAAAAGCGCGACAAGGTCGCTGCGGCGGCGGACGCCGGGGCCTTGCTGGTGCTGGTCCACGGCACCTTTGTCGACACCGTCAGCACCTTCGGCAAGTTGTGGACGCAGCACCCGCAGACGGTGCGCGAGCTGTTCGCGCATTACGGCGGCCGGGTCTACGCGCTGGACCATCCGACCATGGGCCAAAGCCCGATCACCAATGCGCTGACCCTGGTGCGCGCCATGCCGGCCGGGGCGCGCCTGCACCTGGTGACACATTCGCGCGGCGGCCTGGTGGCCGAAGTGCTGGCGCGCGCCTGCGGCGGCAAACCGCCCAGTGCCGACGAGCTGGCTCTGTTCGCCGGGGCCGATTACAGCCAGCAGCGCAGCGACCTGCAGGCCTTGTCGAAAGAGGCCAATGCCAAGGGCCTGAAGATCGAACGTGTGGTGCGTGTGGCCTGTCCCGCGCGCGGCACCTTGCTGGCCTCCAAACGGTTCGACGCTTACCTGTCGGTGCTGAAGTGGGGCCTGGAGCTGGGCGGTGTGCCGGTCGCGCCGCAACTGGTCGACTTTTTGCATGAGGTCGCGCGTCGGCGCGCCAACCCGGCCGAGTTGCCAGGCATCGAAGCCATGATGCCCGACAGCCCTGTGGTGAAGTGGCTCAACGGCGGCGGCGACGCCATCCCCGGCGACTTGCGCGTGGTGGCCGGCGACATGGAAGGCGACTCGATCGGCTCCTGGGTCAAGACCCTGCTGTCCGACGCCTTCTACTGGACCGACAACGACATGGTGGTGCAGACCCGCTCGATGTATGGCGGCGCGCCGCGTAAGGCCAGTGCCAGCGGGGCGGGCGCCAGTTTCATGCTGGACCGCGGCGCCAAGGTCTCGCACTTCAACTACTTCGCAAACGACAGCACGGTCAAGGCCATCACCAGCGCCTTGATGGAGAACACGCCGGACGGCTTCGCCACCATCGGGCCGCTGTCATGGGCCGGCCAGGACGCCAGCGGCACGCGAGCCGCCCGCGCCGTGGCCTGCTCGCGCGGGCCGGACAGCGCCGACCCCGGCAGCAGCGCGGCGCTGCGCCCGGCGGTGTTTGTGATCCCCGGCATCCTGGGCTCCAACCTCAAACTCAACGGCCAGCGCATCTGGCTCGGTTTTCGATTTGTCAATGGCCTCAAAAAACTCACGTGGGACCCGGCCACGGTCGCCAGTGTCGAGCCCGACGGCCCGATCGGCAGCGTCTACGACGACCTGATCGAGCGCCTGGCCGACACGCACGAAGTCATCCCCTTCGCCTTCGACTGGCGCCGCCCGATTGAAGACGAAGCCCGCCGCCTGGCCGACGCGGTGGACACCGCCCTGGCCGCGCGCAACCGCAGCCGCCAACCGGTTCGCATCCTGGCGCATTCCATGGGCGGCCTGGTGGCGCGCGCCATGCGCTTCGAGAAGCCCGAGACCTGGGCGCGCCTGATGGCGCGTGATGGCGCGCGCATCCTCATGCTCGGCACGCCCAATGGCGGCTCCTGGGCGCCGATGCAGACACTCTCGGGCGATGACACCTTCGGCAACGCCCTGGTGGCCTTTGGCGCGCTGTTCGACACCTCGGGCGCGCGCAAGATGATGGCGGGCATGCCTGGCTTCATCCAGTTGCAGGCCAGCCTGCTTGACCCCGCGCTGGCGCTGGACAAGGCCGCCACCTGGCAAAAGCTTGCCGACGACGACATGGCGGCGCTGCGTGCGCGCAGCTTCTGGCATTCGGTCGAGCAGCAGTTCACCATTTACGAATGGGGCGCGCCGCCGCAGGACGTGCTCGACCAGGCCGTCAAGCTGCGCCGCCGGCTGGACGAGCAGGTTGAAACGCTTGGCGCCGACGCGCAAAAAATGCTGCTGGTGGTGGGCCATGCGGCGTTCACGCCCGCAGGCATCGTGCAGACTTCGGACGGCCTGGAGTACCTTGACGCGCCCGACGAAGGCGACGGCCGCGTCACCCGCCAAAGCGCCATGCTGCCGGGCGTGCGCACCTGGAAGGTGGACGCCGAGCACGGCAAGCTGCCTGATGCCGCCGGCGCCTTCACCGCCTACATCGAGTTGCTGACCACCGGCAGCACCAGCCAGCTTGAAACCGTCGAGCCCCCCCTGGCGCCGGTACGCGGCGCCAAGGCCGATGCGCAGGCTGCGGCGGCCTTGGTGCGCAACCGGCCCTCGCGCGGGCTGCAGTCCTCGCGCCCGCCTTCCAGCGAAGGCGACGTCATGGGCCAGGCGCGCAGCGCCGCCAGTGCGCGCCACGCCCAGGGCAAAGGCACGGCCTTGCGCGTGTCCGTGCTCAACAGCGACCTCAAATTCATCAACCAGCCGCTGATGGTGGGGCACTACGGCTCGATGGTGCTGACCGGCACCGAATGGGTGGTGGACGCCCTGGTGGGTTGCGCGATGAGCAAATCGCTCACGGCCGGCCTGTACCCGGAAGGCCCCGGCACGCACCAGATCTTTGGCAACCAGCGCGAAGACCCGGACAACAGCTACGCCATGGCGCGCCCCTTTGCGGTGGTGGTGGCCGGGCTGGGCGCCGAGGGCAAGCTGCGCGCCAATGAGCTGGCCTACACCGTGCGCCAGGCCGTGCTGGCCTACGCCCAGCGCCTGGCCGAGCAGCCGCACGACGACACGGCCGAGTTCGAACTGGCAGCGACCCTGATCGGCAGCGGCGGCACCGGCATCAGCGCGGGCAGCTCGGCCCAGCTGATCGCCCAGGGCGCGTACGAGGCCAACCAGAAACTCCAGCAAAACGGCTGGCCCCAGCTGTCGCGCCTGATCCTGGTCGAGATCTACCATGACCGCGCCAGCGACGCCTGGCGCTCGCTGCAGGTGCAGGCGATCGCCGCGCCCAACCAGATCGAACTGGTCGGCATGGTCGGCTCGGGCACGGGCGCGCTGCGCCGGCCGCTCACGTCGAGCTACCGTGGCGCCAATTACGACCTGATCAGCGCGCTGTCGCGCCCGGGCGACAAAGACAACCAGCCGTCCATCGAATACGTCCTGGACACCCAGCGCGCCCGCACCGAGGTACGCGCCCAGCAGGCCCAGGGGCGTCTGCTCAATGAACTGGTGGCCAAGGCGTCGAACGATTCCAACCGCGATTCACAGATTGGCCGCACCCTGTTCAAGCTGCTGGTGCCGGTCGAGATGGAGCCGTTTCTGGGCGGCACCTCCGAGATGCTGATCGAGCTTGACGGCGGCTCCGCCTGCATCCCCTGGGAACTGCTCGACACCGACATGCCCCAGCAAACCGGCGGCGACCGCAGGCCCTGGGCGATCCGCGCGAAGCTGCTGCGCAAGCTGCGCACCGAGGATTTCCGCGCCCGCGTGGACGACGCCTCCTCGGATGACAGCGTGCTGGTGATCGGCGAGCCCGAATGCGACCTGACGATGTACCCGCCCCTGCCCGGCGCGCGCGCCGAGGCCATCGCGGTGGTGGCCCAATTGACCGGCTGCCACGACGGCATCCAGGCCGACAAGGTGCGCGCCCTGGTCAATGGGGAGGACGCGCGCAGCGTCATCAACGCGCTGTTCGAGCGGCCGTACCGCGTGGTGCACGTGGCGGGCCACGGCGAAATGGGCGGCAACGGCGGTGTGGTGCTGTCGGGGCGGACGTTTTTGGGCGCGACCGAGATCAAGGCCATGCGCACCGTGCCCGAACTGGTGTTCCTGAACTGCTGCCACCTGGGCGGGCATGACGCGTCTTTGACGCTCAAGGCCTATGACCGCGCCACCTTCGCCGCCAACATCGCGCAGGCGCTGATCGAGGTGGGCGTGCGCTGTGTGATCGCGGCGGGCTGGGCGGTGGAAGACGGGCCGGCCGAGACATTCGCCACCACTTTCTATTCGGTGCTGATGCGCGGCGAGCGTTTCATCGACGCCGTGGCCGCCGCGCGCGAGGCCGCCTGGCGCGACAGCCCGCAAGGCAACACCTGGGCCGCCTACCAGTGTTACGGCGACCCCGGCTGGACCTGGCGCCGGGGCGGCAACGACGTGCACCGCCCGGCGCTCACGGCCGGCGAGATGTTCAGCGGCGTCTCGTCCCCCGTGGTGCTGCAGTTGACGCTGGAGACCCTCGCCATCCGCAGCCGCTTTGGCACGCCGGCGCCCGAGTTGCAGCGCGACCGCATCCGCTTTCTGGAGTCCAAGTTCGCAGCCCTTTGGGGTTCGATGGGGGCTGTGGCCGAAGCCTTCGCCATCGCCTATGCCGAGGCCCAGGACAGCGAAAAATCCGTCCACTGGTACCGCATCGCCGTGCAGGCGCCCGACGGCAGCGCATCGTTCCGGGCGGCTGAGCAACTGGGCAACCAGCTTGCGCGTTGCGGCGAAAAGCTGCCCGACGTGCGCCTGGCGCGCGAGATGATCAACCAGGCGATCCGCCAACTGGGCCTGCTGGTCGGCCTGCACGCCACGGTGGACCGCGAAAGCCTGCTGGGCTCGGCCTACAAGCGCCTGGTCCTGCTGGAAGAGCGCGCGGGCCAGCCGGCGCAATCGCTCAAAGCGCTTAAAAACATGGTCATGCATTACCTCAATGCCGAGGCCCTGGTGGCCCAGGTGCGGGCCGACAACCTGTATTACCCGGCCAAGAACGGCATCAGCGCCGAATTGCGCCTGGCATTTTTGAGCAAGAAAATGCCCATGCTCAATGAAAGCCGGCTTACAGCGGTGCGCGATTCGCTGGCCCGCGCGGCTTCCGAGCGGCCTGACTTCTGGTCCGTCGTCGGCATCACCGAGCTGGGACTGCTGGAAGCCCTGGCGCAGGGCCGGCTGGCGATTTTTGCGCCGGATTTGATGGAGTCTTTCCGCGAGATCAAGGCGCGCGTGGCCGCTGTGGCCAGTTGGGACTCGGTCTACACCGAAGCGCGCTTCACGCTGGAGCCCTATCAGGCTTTTGCCAACGTGGCTGAAAAACGCGCCGCCGCCAACATCCTGAAATGCCTCTCAGAACTGGCAGCGACATGAGCCCTGGGCCACAAGCGCCCCTGCATGTCTTCATCAGTTATGCGCGCGAAAACCGCGCCGAAGCCGCGCAACTGGCTGACGCGCTGACGGCCGACGCCCTGGCCGTCTGGTGGGATCGCGGCCTGCTCGTGGGCACCGATTTCGCCGCCGAAATTTCCGCCCGGCTGCAAAGCGCGCAAGTCGTCGTCGTGTTGTGGTCGGGCGAGTCTGTGCTGTCGGCCTTTGTGCGCGACGAGTCCTCGCGCGCCTTCAAAGCCGGCAAGCTCATGCCCGTGCGCATTGAAGACATCGAGCTGCCGCTTGGTTTTGGCCAGCTCCACACGCTGGATTTGCTCGGCTGGGATGGCGACCGCGACGATGAGGCCTACCAGCAGTTGCTGATGGAAGTGCGCGGCCGCTTGCAGATCCCGCCCACGCCGCAGCCAGACCCGGTGCGGCCAGGTTTCAAGTGGCCGCGCCGCACCAACGTCATCGCAGCCGTCTGCATTGCGCTGGCGCTGGGCGGCGGGGCGGCCTGGTATGCGCAAGACCAGCAGCATGACGACAAAGAGGCGCTGGACGACGCCAACCGCCACTTTCGCGCGGGGCTTGACCAGCAATACGCCGCCGTGCCGCAACTGGAGACTGCGCTCAATGAGTACCTGAGCGCGCTGGACCGCCGCCCGCAGCACGCGCGGGCGCGGTATTACCTGGGCCACGTCTATGCCCAGACCGGCAAGCTGCTTGACGCGCTGGATTCCTTCAAGCTCGCGCTGAGCGGGGTGGATGCGCCGCTGGATCACAGCCAGCGCGCCGACGCCGCGAAACAGATCAAGACCTTGGCCTTGGTTGACGGCGAAGCCCTGGCCGTGTCGCGCGCCGATGCCAAGCTGCAAGCGTTGCCAACGACGCCAACGCCACCAAGGCCACCAACGCCAACCACGGTGGCTGCAGCGGACACCGGCAAGAGTGCGGGTGCCGGGGGCGGGGTGACGCCGCGCTCTGCGAACGTGGCGCAAACGCGCCAGCCACCCATGATCCCGCCGCCTGCGGATGAGGCCGCGCGCCTGGCGCAAAGTGTGGAGGGCATGTTTGACGACAACAAAGAGCGCCGCATCAATGCCACCACCAGCCTGGTGCTGGACCCGCAGGCGCTGGGCGACGCGGTGCCCATTGCGGTGGCCCGCGCTATTGCTGCGTTGAAGCCGGGCGTGGGCGCATTGGGCCAAAGCGCGTCCTCGGGTGTGGTCAACACCCTGGTCTTGCTGCAAAACGCCCTGCCGGGAACACTCACGCTCAACCGCATCGAGATTGGGCACCTGCTCGACGCCGCCGAGCCGCTGGGCGACTACACCGCCAAGCAGGCGGGCAAGGTGCGTGACCTGCTCAAAGCGGCGCTTCTGCACAAGCCCGTGGCCTATCTCCAGATCGCCAATGAAGGCCAGCGCCCGATGGCCGACGCGCTGTCCAGACGCCTGCGCAGTTTTGGTTACGAAGCGCCCGCCATTGAGTTGGTGGGCGACAGGGCGCCTGGCACCACCCAGATCCGCGTGCAGGGCAAGAGCGACCGCAGTTATGCGCGTTGGCTTGGCAAGGTGGTGGGCGAGATCGTCGGCGAAGCGCCTGTCACCAGCAGCCTGCACAACGCCAACCCCAAGACCGACACCTATGAGATCTGGTTTTCAAATACTATAAAATAAATAGCTGACTATCCATATGCCATGAGGGCAATTGGCCATTTCTTCTGGAAGATTCGGGAAAATGCAGGAAAATGACGCAAAGCGGGGCTTGCCGCCCGAACATCAGCCTGCGACATCGGCCAAATCGCGCAGCACCCGCCGGCTCTCAAAACGCTTGAGTTCGCCGCTCAATGGATCGGCAAACGCAATCGACTTGGCCAGCAGTTGCAGTGGTCTCCCATAGTCCTTATGGCCTTCAGGCGTAAGGACGGGGTAGATCCCGTCGCCCACGATCGGCAGGCCCAGCGCGGCCAAGTGCACTCGCAACTGGTGGCGCAGGCCGGTGACAGGTTTGAGCCCATATTTTGCAAATGCCCCCCGCACCGCCAGCGGCGTGATGACGGTGAGCGAATTGGGTGTGCCCGCCACTTCGGTCTGCTGCATGAAGTGGGTGGAAGGCACGATGCGGGTTTCGCGGCGCTGGGGCCAGGGAAGATGAGGGTTCCAGGGCGCGATGGCCTCATAGGTCTTGTCCACCAGGCGGCGGCGAAACAAGGCCTGGTAGGCGTCGCGTGTCGCGCTTTGCACCGAGAACAAAACCAGGCCGGCGGTGTCGCGGTCAATGCGGTGGATGGGCGACAGGCCGGGCAGATGCAGTTTGTTTTTCAGACGCGTCAGCACGGTCTCCTGCAGGTATTTGCCCGAAGGCAATACGGGCAGAAAATGCGGCTTGTCCACCACCAGCAGATGCGCGTCTTGCCATAGCACTACCTCTTCAAACGGGATGGGCGCTTCGGCTTCGACCGCGCGGAAGTAATAGAGGCGGCGCTTGGCCTCGAATGCGTCTGCCGCTGTGGCGACGCGGCCCGCGTCATCGATCACGTCGCCGGCCCGCAGACGTTGCCCCCAGAGCGGCGCGGGCACGCCTGGGAAGCGCTGGATCAGGAATTCGGCGACCGTGGCCCAGGGGCCTTCGGGGGTGACGACGCAGCTTGGGCTGACGCCGTTGCGGTCTGGCGGCGGGTTGGGTCTAAAAAGAGCCATTTCGTTCCCAATTAAGAGCCCTAACTTGATTTGTCGTTGCTCCGCTGCCGTGCTGAAGCACTGTCAGCGGCGGTGCGCCTAGCCTCGCGCTGAATTGGAAACGAAATCATTTTTCGACCCGGGTGAACACAATGTCCCATACGCCGTGCCCAAGCTTGATGCCGCGGTTTTCAAACTTGGTCAGCGGGCGGTAAAAGGGTTTGGGTGCGTAGCCGCTGTTGGGGCCATCACCGGGCGCCACGGTGTTTTTCAGCAGGGGCTCGGCGCTCAAGACTTCCAGAATCTGCTCGGCATAAGGCTGCCAGTCGGTCGCGCAATGCAGGTAGGCGCCGGGCTTCAGGCGGGCGGCGAGTTTGGCGATCAGGGGCGCCTGGATCAGGCGGCGTTTGTTGTGGCGCTTCTTGTGCCAGGGGTCGGGAAAGAAGACGTGCGCGCCGTCCAGTGAGGCGGGCGCCAGCATGTTGTCGATCACCTCGACCGCATCATGCGCGATGATGCGGATGTTGCTCAAACCCTGCTCGCCAATGCGTTTGAGCAGGGCACCCACGCCCGGCTCATGCACTTCGCAGCAGAGGAAATTGGTGCCTGGCAGCGTGGCAGCAATGGCTGCCGTGGCCTCACCCATGCCAAAGCCGATTTCCAGCACCGTGGGGCGACTATCAGGGTCATTTATCTGCTCATTTTGACCTGTAGCCCTCGTGGAATCTGCGTAGATAGCTACTAAATCAATAGCCTTCCCGGAGTAAGGCAGCAAAAACTGTGGGCCCTGGGCTGCCAGCGCCTTGGTCTGCCCGGCCGTGGTGCGGCCCGCGCGGCGCACAAAACTCTTGATGTTTTTGGGATGGGCCACATCAAAGGGCGGCTGGCCGCTGGCGGCGCCGTTCAAGGCATCCACTGGCGTGTCATGAGAGGGTATTGGATTCACGCTGCGCATTGTAGGGATGTACTGCCGCCGACACAGGCGCATCTTCAGTCGCCCTTCGGGCTCCTTGCGATGCGCCTGTATCGGAAGAATTCCTGGCTGCATGCATCTGTGCCTCGGGTTGATGATTGATCTTCATGCCTACCTGTTTGCTCTCTAAACTATCAGGGGTGGGTGTAGCAGGTCATTCTGGCACGGAGGGGTCGCGCAGATTACGGGGCACTACAACGCCGCCACCTGCAGACTGCCGGCGCAACTGGGCGAACTCGCGAATCAAGTGCGCCCACAGTCGCGTGAAGTTCGTGATTTGAACTGCTTGGGCCACAGCCGGGCAACGTGCTGCACGCGAATGATCTGCACGGTGTTGTCGTTCACGCGGTAAGGCACCACGTAGTTGTCGTGCACCACCAGGTCACGCGTGCCGGACAAGCGGCTTGCGCGTCCAGCGAAACGCCACGCTCAATGCCCGTATTTGGCGCACACGGCACGCACCTCTTTGGCGGTCGCGAACTTACCCTGATCAGCTTTTTCCAGACCAGCCTGTATGTCTGCAACCTGCCATTGCTCCTGGCTGGCGTAGCTTTTAAGTGCTTCCACCGTAAGGAGGTTTTCGCTGCGGCCCGTGGCTTGCACCAGTTGTTCAAGCTGACCATGCAGTTCGACTGGCAGGTGAACATTGAGTGTTTTTTTACCGGTGGACATAGGCTAAATTTCCAATGGCATGGCATTGCAGAGTACGCCATACAAACGTTGTTGACACTCCATTTTGCGCCACAGCGCTTCACGCGCTGCTTGCGCGGGTGCAAACGAACGGGTGACAACCCGGGCACAGCGTCAGCCCTTCTCTGCCCTCATCGGCGCAAGTGACACCCCAGCTTCGGCTGCGGCCCGGTCATACAGCTTGCGCCGCATCATCAGGCTTGGCTATCCAGCCATCTTTCATCTCCCTTGTGGGAGGACGGCATTCGCGCTGATTGAGCGGTGTTTTGCAGGCTATGAGTCGCGGTAAAGATGACGCCACGCATTGACCCACGCGGCCAGGGCATCGTCTTGGGCATGATCACCTGACAGCTCACCTGGGTGCCGAACCGGGTCCAAGCCCGGCAAGCCCAACACGACTGCCGCCGCATTCAGCGCTGACATCACGGCCAGCGGGTTGGCGGTGTCCAGCGCCTGGGCGCCATTCTGTTTGGACAGTTTCTCGCCATTGGCGCCCAGCACCAAGGGCGTGTGAAGGTAGGTCGGCGTCGGCAGGCCCAGCGCGCGTTGCAGCAAAATCTGGCGCGCCGTGTTGTCAGCCAAATCCTCGCCGCGCACCACGTGGGTGATGCCTTGGGCCGCGTCATCGACGACCACGGCCAGCTGGTAGGTGAAGCAGCCGTCCGGGCGTTGGAGCGGGAAGTCGCCGACGGTTTTTTCGACCTGCTGGCTCTGCGTGCCGAGGCGGCGGTCAATCCAGTCAATCGTTTCAAATTTTTCTTTTGCTACAATAAAAGGAGCTATACACGAACTATCCACGAGGGAAATCGGCCGATTTGACCACCCAATGTCGGTGCGCAGCCGCCAGGCGGGTGTTGCCTGGCAGTTTTCGCCGGTGGGCTGGGAAGCGGCATGGCGGCAGGTGCCGGGGTAGACCAGCTCGCCATGCCGTGCGCGAGGCTTGCCCAGGGCCATCAGCGCCGCCTCAATCGTTTTGCGGGAGCAGTGGCAGGGGTAGGCCAGGCCGTGGCCGGTCAGTTGATCCAACGCCTGCTGGTACAGGTCGGTGCGTTGAGACTGATATGCAGGTGGCGCATCCGGCAACAAACCGAACTGCTGGAGTTGCCCAAGAATAACCCGGTCCATGCCCGCCACACAGCGCGGCGCGTCAACGTCCTCGATGCGGACCAGCCATTGGCCCTGGTGCGCCCTGGCGTCGAGCCAACTGGCCAGGGCAGCGACCAAGGACCCGGCGTGCAAAGGGCCGGTGGGGGAGGGGGCGAAGCGGCCGATGTATGTGGCCCCCACGTTCGGCACTGGCGTGTCCTCTCTGCCCTTGCAGGGCGCAGTGCTGCCAGAAGCAGCACTTCTTCGCGCTGTCCAATCCTGCGCAGGCAGGATTGGAGCCGCAGCGCTCAGCCCCAAGGGGGCTAATTTTCTAGGGGCGGTCCGTCGAAAAATTGTCTGGCCCCCACGCCGGCCACTTCAAATCACCGCCAGCGCCAGCTCCAGCCCGGACACAAAGGCGTCCTCGACGCGGTGGCCGATGCACCAGTCGCCACAGGCGCCGATGCCGGCTTTGGCGTCCCACAGGTGGCTCTTGCCCAGCGGCTGCGTGGTCTGCGCATACAGCCAGCGTTGGGTGTCGGTGTGGCTGGGTTCGGCCCGGATGCCGGTGATCTCCGAAAACGCCTTGATGAGCTTGGCCTGCACCCGTGCGGCGTCGTCTTGCAGATGCTCGGCCGACCAGGCGGCGCTGGCCTGCACCGTCCAGCGTTCGACCCCGCCGCGCCCCGGTTTGCTGGATTCGCGCGCCAGCCAGGCAATGCGGTGGTGGGTGCTGCGCGCGGCGTTCCACTGCGGGCCCAGGGCGGACAGATTGGGCTGCATGGCTTGCGGAAAAGCCAGCATCAGCGTCCAGCAAGGGGCGACTCCCACTTTGGACACCGGATTGGAAATGGATGCCGATTGCTTTGATATTAATAGCAAACTAGTGATGTGCGGTGAGGGCAAAGCCAATAAAACACCATCAAATCCGGAGAAAACATGTTGTGAGTCGTCAGCGCCGGTGCTGCGCAGCTGCCAGCGTTTGGGGTCCAGCGCGTCGGGCTCGATCAGGGTGACGCGGGTTTGCAATTCGACACATTGCGCGTCCAGCAAGGGCGCGGCCCAGGCCCGGGCCAGTGCGTCCATGCCGGGCACGGGCACCCAATGGGCTTCGCGTGCGGGCAGGCCGGCGGCGGCCACGCGGCCTGCCTCATCGAGCACCTGAACCGTGTTGGCGCTCCAGCGTTTGCACAGGCCGGGCACGGTCTCCAGCGCCAGGGAGAAACGCGCGTCGCGCACGGTGAAGTACTGCGCGCCAGCGTCAAAACCGCCAAAGGCGCTGTCGCGCGTGGCCATGCGCCCGCCGACCCCGGCGTTCTTGTCCAGCAAAGTCACGCGGTGGCCGGCCTGCACCAAAGTGCGGGCGCAGGTGATGCCTGCCAGCCCTGCGCCCACCACGGCAAAATGGCGGACATCCGGGCCAGCTCGGTGGCGTTTTTCTGGTTTCGCAGGTTTTGCGCGTTTTGAATTGGGCATTTGCGGTTTCTCCAGTCAATGTTGTATATCTTGCACTTTACACGCCCCGGTGTTGTTCGAGCAATGCGAGCCGGGTGGCCGGCCTGTCAAGCTGTTTGAGCCACCACTGCAGGCTGCGCCCAAGGCCGGTTTTGACGGCGCTGCGCCAGGCGTAACTTGCGCGCACCAGCCGCTCCGGGCGCTCCACCCGCTTGACCACCAGGCGGCCCGCGTCGACGAAGCTTCGCGCCATGCTCTCGGGCACAAAACCGCCGCCCAGGCCGCGCAACTGCGCGTCGAGTTTGGCGTGCATGGTGGGCACGGTGAAGACGTCCTGGCCCTGCAGCAAGCCCAGGCTGATGCCGGCGCCGCTCTGCACCGAGTCAGCCACCGCCACAGCACGATGCAGGCTTATCAATTCGTCTTTCAGCGGCTCGGGCAACGCAGCCAGCGCGTGGTGCGGCGCCACCACATACACAAAGCGGACGCCGCCCAGCGGCTTGGCGTGGATGCCTGCGGTGCTGCCAAGCTCCTGCCCTACACCAATGGCCAGATCGACCTGGCCAGTGGTCAGCGCGGCCAGGGTGCCCGAGACCGATTCATCGCGCAGGCGGATTCGGGTGGGCGATTTCAGGGCGAAAAAAGCCTCGCACAACTCCATCACCACGGACCGTGAAATGATGCCATCCACTGCCACGGTGAACTGGCTCTCCCAGCCCGTGGCGACGCGTTTGACGCGGTTGGCCACAGCGTCCATGTCGGCCAGCAGGCGCGCGCCCTCACGCAGCAACTCCTGGCCGGCCGCCGTGGCCACAGCCTGGCGCGAGCTGCGGTCGAACAGCAGGACATCCAGCCCGTCCTCGATCTGCCGCACCCGGTAGGTCAGGGCGCTGGGCACCAGCCCGAGCTTGCGGGCGGCGCCCGCGAAACTGCCTTCGCTGGCGATGGCGTGCAGCATCTGCAAGGCGTCAGGCGTCAGAACAGATCGGGTAGTTTGCATTCAGCATCCTGATTGATTCAAAAAAATTGAATGATGCCATCAAACGGCATGCAGCGGGAAGCGGCCGGTCTGGTCTAAAGTTCAGCCTTCGCACAAACACACCGGAAAGCAAACCATGTTGACCCTTCGCAACTCCAGTGAACGCGGCTACGCCGACCATGGCTGGCTGAAGTCGTTTCACAGTTTCTCGTTCGCCGGTTATTACGACCCCCAACACATGGGGTTTGGCAACCTGCGTGTCATCAATGAGGACCGCATCGCGCCGGGCACCGGTTTTGGCACGCATGGCCACCGCGACATGGAAATCATCAGCTACGTGTTATCGGGCAATATCGCACACAAGGACACGCTGGGCAACGTCAAGGGCATTCCGCCCGGCGACGTGCAGCGCATGAGCGCGGGCACTGGCGTGCAACACAGCGAGTTCAACCATGCGCCCAACGAGACCACGCATTTCTTGCAAATCTGGATCGAGCCCAACGTCACGGGCATTGCGCCCAGTTATGAGCAAAAGACTTTTGCTGCTGCCGAGAAGCAGGGTGTGCTGCGCCTGGTCGCCTCGCCCGACGGCGCCCATGGTTCGGTGACGATCCATGCCGACGCGCGTTTGTATGCCGGCCTGTTCGATGGCGCACAGACGGCCAGCCTGGTGCTGGATTCCACTCGCAAGGGTTACGTGCATCTGGTGCGCGGCGCGCTGGCAGTCAATGGTCAAATGCTGGCCGCTGGCGACGCGGCGCTGCTGACCGGCGAGAGTCAGCTTGAACTGGCGCAAGGCAAAGACGCCGAGGTGCTGGTGTTTGACCTGGCGCCTTGATTGCTACTGGGTTTTTGATTTTTTCGTTCTCTTTCGTTCTCTTTCATCCACTTTTTATTTCAGGAATTTCTTCATGTTCAATTCGCTTCAAAACCCCTTGGCACTGGTTGGCCGCCTGTTGCTGGCCATGCTTTTTTTGCCAGCGGGCATCAGCAAGATCGCCCGTTTTGCCGGCACGGCAGGCTACATCGCCTCCAAAGGGCTGCCGCTTCCCGAAGTGGGCGTGGCGATTGCCATCGCAGTGGAGGTTGTCGGTGGTTTGGCGCTGATTTTTGGATTCTGCACACGCTGGGCGGCACTCGTCCTGTCGGTCTTCACATTGGCAGCCACCTACTTCTTCCACAACTTCTGGGCCATGCCCGCCGATCAGGCCATGGTGCAGCAACTGATGTTTTACAAGAACATCGCCGTGGTCGGCGGCCTGCTGGTGTTGGCCGCGCACGGCGCGGGCCAGTGGAGTGTGGACGCCAAACGCGGCGCCTGAAGCCATCATCAACCGCCTTGCCCACGCATTGAATTGACATGTCAAAAATAGTGGTGGTTTTTCACTCGGGTTACGGCCATACCCAGCGCATGGCGCAGGCGGTGGCAAACGGGGCCGACGCCGAGCTGCTGGCCATCGACGCGGATGGCAATTTGCCTGCCGGCGGCTGGGAGGCCCTGGCCGCTGCTGACGCCATCATCTTTGGTTCGCCAACCTACATGGGCAATGTGAGCTGGCAGTTCAAGAAGTTTGCCGACGCGTCAAGCAAACCCTGGTTCGTGCAGGCCTGGAAAGATAAATTGGCCGCCGGTTTCACCAACAGCGGCGGACTCAGTGGCGACAAATTGTCAAGCTTGAACACGATCTTCGCATTGGCGATGCAGCATTCGATGATCTGGGTCAGCCAGGGGCTGATGCCGAGCAACAAGAAGGCATCCACGCGAAATGACGTGAACAACCTGGTGTCTTACAGCGGCGCGATGGCGGCATCACCGGCTGATTCATCGCCGGCCGAGATGAGCGCGGGCGACCTGGAAACAGCGCGCCTGTTTGGCCAACGCGTGGCGGATGTGGCGGCGAAATTCCGCGCCTGAACGTGGCGAAGCGGGGCTGGGCGCGGCCGCCAACTAGCGCGAAATTGCCACCGGAAAATCCGAAATGCCCTGTGGCACGATGGTGACCGGCGACTGCGATCCCTTGGTCAGGGCCTTGACCCGCTCGGAAACGTAGCGGCTGAGGCTCCCAGGCAGCCATGTCGCGTCTTTATTCGTCGCCTGCAGGCGTTGAACCCAGGCAGTTTCCTACAATGCAGGCCATGTATGTCCACCTGCGCCTTCACACTGAATTTTCCGTCGTTGACTCGACCTGCCGCATCGACGAAATTGTCCGCGCTGGCGCCGCCGACGACCAGGGCGCCCTGGCCATCACCGACCTCTCCAACCTGTTTGGCGCGATCAAGTTCTACAAGGACGCGCGCGGCAAAGGCGTCAAGCCCCTGATCGGCGCCGAGATCATGCTCGAAGGCCTGGGCAAGGACCTGGCCAGCCTGTCGCGCATCGTGGTGCTGGTGCAAAACACGCGGGGCTACCTCAACCTGTCGGAGCTGCTGGCGCGCGCCTACACGCAGAACATCGTCAAGGCGCAGCCGGTCGTGAAGTGGGCCTGGCTGCATGAGCTCAACGAGGGCCTGATCGCGCTTTCTGGCGCGCAGGCCGGGCCGGTGGGGCAGGCCCTGATGCAAGGTGATGCGCCGCGCGCGCATGAGGCGGCGTTGCAACTGTCAACCCTGTTCCCGCATCGCTTCTACGTGGAGTTGCAACGCGCCGGCCGCGTTGACGATGAGGCCCATGTTGCGGCTGCCGTGCAATTGGCTGCGCGCATGAAGTTGCCGGTGGTGGCCACCCACCCGGTGCAGTTTGAAAAACCCGACGATTACGAGGCTCACGAGGCCCGCGTGTGCATTGCCGAAGGCGAAATCCTGGGCAATCCCAAACGCGTGCGCAGGTTCACCCGCGAGCAGTATTTCAAGACCTCGGCGCAAATGCAGGCGTTGTTTGCCGATGTGCCATCGGCCCTGGCCAACACGCTTGAAATCGCCAAACGCTGCAACCTGAGCCTGGTGCTGGGCAAGCCGCAACTGCCGGAGTTCCCCACACCCGAGGTTAACGGCGTGCGCATGACGCCGGATGACTACTTCCGCCACGCCTCGCATGAAGGCCTGAACCAGCGGCTGATGCATCTTTACCCCAACGAGGGGCAACGCGGGGCCGAGCGGCCGCGTTATGTGGCGCGTCTTGAATTCGAGATAGACACCATCCTCAAGATGGGTTTCCCCGGTTACTTCCTGATCGTGGGCGACTTCATCAACTGGGCCAAGAACAACGGCTGCCCGGTGGGGCCGGGCCGGGGCTCGGGTGCAGGTTCGCTGGTGGCTTATTCGCTGAAGATCACGGACCTGGACCCGCTCCAGTACAACCTGCTGTTCGAGCGGTTTTTGAACCCTGAGCGGGTGTCGATGCCCGACTTTGACATCGATTTCTGCCAGGCCAACCGGGACCGCGTGATTGATTACGTCAAGCTCAAATATGGCAGGGAGGCGGTCAGCCAGATCGTCACCTTTGGCACCATGGCCGCAAGGGCAGCCATCCGCGACGTTGGCCGCGTGCTGGACATGAGTTATGCCTTTTGCGATGGCATCAGCAAGCTGATCCCCAACAAACCCGGCGTGCAGATCACCATTGACGGCGCCATCAAGGCCGAGCCGATTCTGGCCGAACGCCTGGCCAAGGAAGACGACGTCAAAACCCTGCTGGAGCTGGCGCAAAAGCTGGAAGGCATGACGCGCAACGTCGGCATGCACGCCGGTGGCGTGTTGATCGCACCGGGCAAACTCACCGACTTTTGCCCCCTGTACCAACAGCCGGGCAGCGAGTCGGCCGTGAGCCAGTTTGACAAGGACGATGTTGAGTCGATTGGCCTGGTGAAGTTCGACTTTTTGGGTCTGGCCACGCTGACGATTCTGGAGATTGCCAAGGACTTCATCGTGGCGCGGCACAAAGGCCAGGAGAACTTTGCCTTTGAAAACATTGCGCTCGATGATGCCGCCACCTACAGGCTGTTTGCCGATGGCAAGACCGAGGCTGTGTTCCAGTTTGAAAGCCGCGGCATGCAGGGCATGTTGCGCGACGCCAAGCCGACGCGGCTGGAAGACCTGATCGCACTCAATGCCCTGTACCGGCCCGGCCCCATGGACCTGATTCCCAGCTTTGTGGCGCGCAAACATGGGCGTGAGCCGGTCGAGTACCCGCACCCGCTGGTGGCAGAAATGCTGAGCGAAACCTACGGCATCATGGTCTACCAGGAACAGGTGATGCAGACCGCGCAGATCCTGGGCGGTTACTCGCTGGGTGGCGCCGACATGCTGCGCCGGGCCATGGGCAAAAAGAAGGCCGAAGAAATGGCCGAGCACCGCAGCATCTTCAGGGCCGGCGCGGCCAAAAACAACATCGACGAGGCCAAGGCCGATGAGGTGTTTGACCTTATGGAAAAGTTTGCAGGTTATGGCTTCAACAAGTCACATGCCGCCGCCTATTCATTGTTGGCGTACCACACCGGCTGGCTCAAGGTGCATTACACCGCCGAGTTCTTCTGCGCCAACATGACGGTGGAAATGGACGACACCGACAAACTCAAGGTCCTGCATGAAGATGCCTTGAAGATGGGCCTGACGTTTGAGGCGCCCGATGTGAACCGGGGCTTTGACCGGTTTGAGCCGATCTCCGACAAGATGGTTCGTTATGGGTTGAGCGCCATCAAGGGCACCGGCAAACAGGCGATTGACGCGATTGTTGCGGCACGTGAAGGGCGCGGCGCGGGCCCGCTGGCGGGTGATGTGGGGCCTTTTGCCAGCCTGTTCAATTTTTGTGCGCGGGTGGATCGCAGCCGCATCAACAAGCGCACCGTGGAAGCGCTGATCAAGGCTGGCGCCTTTGATTCGATCCAGCTCAACCGGGCGGCCTTGATGGCCTCGGTGGACCGGGCGTTTGATTTTGGCGCAGCCGCAGTGGCCAACGCCAACCAGGGTGGCCTGTTCGACATGGGCGGCGAGGACGACCACGGCTCCAGCACGCAGGAGCCTGACCTGGTTGAGGCCACGCCCTGGGGTGTGAAGGAGCGCCTGACATTTGAAAAAACAGCAGTCGGTTTCTATCTGTCAGGCCACCTGTTTGACGAGGTTGCCCTCGAAGTGAGGCGTTTCGCCAAACGCCAGATTGAAGAGCTGATCGATACGCGCGAGCCGCAGTTGCTGGCGGGCATCGTCAGTGACTTTCGTGTGATCAATGGACAGCGCGGCAAACTCGCGTTGTTCAAGCTGGATGACAAGTCGGGCGTGATTGACGCACGGGTCGACGAGGCGCTGATGAACGCGAACAAAAACCTGCTCAAGGAAGACGAACTCATCATCGTCATGGGCAAGCTGCAGCCTGACCGTTTCTCAGGCGGCATGCAATTGACCGTGAATCAAATCTGGGATCTGGGCCAGGCGCGTTGCCGCTTTGGCAAGTTCCTGCGGGTCGCCGTGAATGGCAAAGCGCCCGATGTGGCGCGCCTGGTGAAGGAGTTTCCGGCCAGGCGGGAGATGACAGAGCAGGGCGAACTGGTGCGCGGTTTGGCCGTGCGCCTGGCGGTGAAACGATTGGGGGACCGTGCTGCGGACGATTCAGCCGTCGTCGGCGCGTCGGCGGAATTGCAGTTGGGCGAATCAGCCAGATTCTTCCCCAGCGATGCAGCCCTCGCAAGTTGGCGCGCCCAGGCCGATGCGGGCCAGGCCCAGATCATCTACGAGGCGGTTTGAGGCGTTTTCATTGGATTATTCCAATGAAAACGGTACATTGCCCTCGTGGAATATGGATAGTTTGCTTCTATATATATAGCATTCAGTCTTTTGGCCGAAAGACAAGCGTTAGCGGCGATATGACTTTGCCATCGTCATTGCGCGGCAAAACCTCAGTCTTGTCGATGGCCCTGAGCACCGCTTCATCCCATGAAGCGACCCCACTGGATTTGACCAGTTTGCGGCCGACGATGGTGCCGTCTGGCGAGGTACGCACTTCCACCTCCGCGGTTGGGTTGCCGGCAATGTCTTCGGTGAAAACGATGTTGGGTTTGACGCGTGCCTTGATGCGGCCAGCGTAGCTTGGGGAAGGACCGGCTGATTGCTGCGCCTTGCCGGTTGAAGTATCCGGCCCCGTTGCACCGGCCAAGCCCGCCATTCGCTTCATGTTTTCCTGGCGCTGAACTTCCAGCTTCTTCGCGGCTTCCTGGGCGGCCAGCGCATCCTTGCGTTTGGTGGCGAGCTCGGCCTGTTTCAGTTCAGCCTGTTTCAACTCAGCCTGTTTGGCCTCGGCCTTTTTCTTGTCGTCTTGGCGCTTCTTGTCGTCGGCGCGTTTTTCTTCTTCGAGGCGACGCTTTTCGCGCGCAGTGACGATGTTGGCATCGGGCATTTTGGCTGTGGCCGTGGGCACGGGCACAGGCGCAGGTTTCTCGACCGGCGGCGCGGGCGGGGCTTCGATCAGCTTGGGCGCCGCCTGCTGCGGCACGGCGGACCAGAGTTCGGCCTCGGCAGTCAGGGTCACGGCATCACGCTTCCAGTTCACGCCCCAGGTCAAGGCGGCCACCAGCAGGATGTGTGCCACGATGGCCAGACCGAACGCACGAACCATGCCGGGCGTGGGCGGCGGGGCGAATTCGAGTCTTTGTGCTGCGGCGCTCATTGGGAAACCTCCATGCTTCGCATTGCGGTGCGAGCTTGCTTGGGGCGGTCCGGCGCGGCGCTCATGGGCTTTTGAAAACGCTCAGTTGACCAGTTGAACCGACAGGCCAACCCGCTGCACACCGGCGCGCTGCAGCGTGTCCATCACCTTGACCACGGTTTCGTATTTGACGGTTTTGTCAGCGCTGATGACCACGGCCATATTGGCCGGGCCGGGATTTTCCCCCGGTTTGGGCGGCGAGGCCTTCACAGCCGAAGCCTGCGCGGCCCTGACTGCGCGCACCAGATCCTTCATGGGGACAGGCGTGGATTGGTCCTGGTTTTTCAGCGACAGCGACTCGTCTTTGCCGACAATGATCTGGACCACGACATCGGGCGTTTTGGCCGCCTTGCCAACGCTGGGCAGGTCGATCACGCTGGGCGCGATCAGCGGCGCGGTCACCATGAAGATGATCAGCAGCACCAGCATCACGTCGATGAAGGGCACCATGTTGATCTCGTTGATGGTGCGTCGGCCCCGGCCCCTGCTGACGAGTGCTGGCATGCTGGTTCCCTTCGAATTCGGGCTCAGTGGCCCGTGGCCGAAGCGCTGCCGGGCTGTGAGCCCACGTTGCGCTGCAGGATATTGGAGAACTCTTCAATGAAGGTCTCCAGCTTGATCGCCACGCGGTCGATGTCGCGCGCAAAGCGGTTGTAGGCCACCACGGCAGGGATGGCGGCAAACAGGCCGATGGCAGTGGCCACCAGGGCTTCCGCGATGCCAGGGGCCACCGTAGCCAGGGTCACCGTCTGCAGGGACGCCAGGCCCGTGAAGGCGTGCATGATGCCCCACACCGTGCCAAACAGCCCGACGTAGGGCGACACTGAACCGACCGAAGCCAGAAATGACAGGCTGCTTTCCACCACGTCCATCTCGCGCTGGAAACTCGCCCGCATGGCGCGCCGGGCGCCGTCCATCAGGGTGGCGCTGTCGGCAATGCGGCGCTCGCGGAGTTTCTGGAATTCACGCATGCCGCTGGCAAAAATGCGCTCCATGGGGCCGGAGCTGCGGGCGTTTTTGGCGGCGGCGGCAAACAGGTCATTGATGCTGGTGCCCGACCAGAATTCCCGCTCAAAGGTTTCATTGAGCGCCTTGACGCGGTTCAGCGCAAACAGCTTGCGGAAAATCGCCGCCCAGCTGGACACTGAAATCACCACCAGCAGCAGCATGACCAGTTGAACCACCAGGCTCGCGTTGAGCACCAGGTGGAGGATTGACAGGTCTTGGTTCATCGCTTGGTTTCCAGGATAGAAGAGGGCATTTTCGCCTTGAAGTGCAGGCAAAAGCAGGCTTAGGCCAGCAGGGATTGCAAGCGCTCAACGGCTGTTTTTAACTGGGCCAATGAGCTGGCGGTTGAAAAACGCACAAAGTTACGGGTTTCAAAGTTGCCGAAATCGCGCCCAGGCGTGACCGCGACATGGGCGCGATGCATGACTTCATGGGCGAAATCCCAACTGTCTTTGATATTGAGCCGGGCGCAAGCGGCCCTGCAGTCCGCCCACGCGTAGAAAGCGCCGTCGGGCATGACCGGCACGGTCAACCCCAAGGCATTGAGCTGGGGGATGAAGAAGTCGCGCCGTGCCTTGAACTCGGCGCGCCGGCGCTCGTACTCCAGCAGGCTGTCATTCTCAAAACAGGCCAGAGCGGCGTGCTGCGCCACGGTGCTGGGGCAGATGAACAGGTTCTGGGCCAGGCGTTCAATCACGTCGACCAGGGCCTCGGGCACCACCAGCCAGCCCAGGCGCCAGCCGGTCATGTTGAAGTATTTGCTGAAGCTGTTGATGCTGATGATCTGGTCGTCGATGGCCAGCGCGGTCTGGCCATACCGGGCATCGAAACTCAAGCCCAGGTAGATTTCGTCGACGAGGGTGATGCCGCCTTTGGCGCTGACGAATTCGTGGATCCGGCGCAGTTCATCGGGGTGGATGGACGTGCCGGTCGGGTTGGAGGGCGAGGCGAGCAACACGCCACGGGTGTTTCCATCGCTGCCCCGGGTGTTTGCTTTCCAGGCCGACTGCACCTTGTCGGCGCTCAGTTGAAACCGCTCGTCGGCTGTGGTCGGCACCAGGACTGCGTTGCCGCCCGCAGCGCTCACAAAATGCCGGTTGCAGGGGTAACTGGGGTCGGGCATCAAAATCTCGTCGCCTGCGTCGATCAGCGCCAGGCAGGCCAGATGCAGGGCGGCAGACGCGCCGGCCGTGACCACGATGCGGCTGGCTGGCACATTGACGCCGAAGCGGCTGCGGTACCAGTCGCTGATGCGTTCGCGCAAGGGCAACAGGCCAGTGGCCTGGGTGTACTGGGTGGTGCCATCGTGAATCGCCTTGCTGGCCGCTGCCATCACCAGTGGCGGCGCGGTGAAGTCGGGCTCGCCAATGTTCAGGAAGACCATGGGCGAGTCGCTGTGGGCTACCTGGCGGCCCAATTCGGCGGCCGCCTTGGCGACTTCCATCACGTAAAACGGCTCGATGCGCTGCGCGCGCCCGGAAATCTTCATGGCCGGTTCACACCGCGACTTTGCCTTTGCTCTTGCCTTTGAGCCGGTCTGATTCAACCTCGGCGGCGCGCAATGCCGGCGCCAGGCCATTGAGTACCGCGTTGACGTATTTGTGGCCATCGGTGCCGCCAAACTCCTTGGCCAGCTCGATGCATTCGTTCAATACCACACGCCAGGGCACGTCCGGGCAATGTTTGAACTCATAGGCGCCAATCCACATCACGCTGTGCTCCACTGGTGAAATCTCGCCCAGTTTGCGGTCCAGCAGGGGGACGATGAGCGCATCAAGTTCGGCGGCCTGCGCCACACAGCCGCGCAACAGGGCGTCAAAATGCGCCGCATCGGCCTTGCCGAAGCCGGCCAGGTCGCGCGTGAAGGTGTCGATGTCGCCCACCGTGTTTTTGCCAACCAAGTGCTGGTACAGGGCCTGCAGGGCGAACTCGCGCGAGCGGCTGCGGTTGGACTTGCTGCCGGCCTTGCGCGCCCCGGTGCTGGTCAGGCCCGTGCGTGATTGCCTTGGGGGGCGTAAATTCGCGCCAGATTTCACATTGCCGGTAGGGGTTTCACTCATTAAATTTCTTCCAGTAGATTGGCCATTTCGACGGCGACCCGGGCTGCGTCGCGGCCTTTTTCAGTTTTGCGGGCGATCGCCTGCTCCAGGTTCTCCGTGGTCAAAATGGCATTGGCAATGGGCAATTGGTAATCCAGTGCCACGCGGCTCACCCCTGCGCCCGATTCGTTGGCGACCAGCTCAAAGTGGTAGGTCTCACCGCGAATGATGCAACCCAGGGCGATCAAGGCGTCGTACTTCGACTTTTCTGCCATGGCCTGCAAGGCCAGCGGCACTTCGAGCGCGCCGGGCACCAGGATGTGGTCTATGTGTTTTTCC
>JANMVT010000298.1:0-1824 GCA_031392945.1 Rhodoferax sp.
AAGAGATACCTGTCCGTCACGCGCGCCCCCGACATTGCCGCACCGCAAGGCAAGGGCGGTTTGTGGCTGCTGGACCCGAATGACATCAACATTGTTCACGCGGCTGGCCCGGCGGATGTCAGCATTCAGATAGGTGGCAGCAACCCCGTCAACATGTCGCCGTCGCAGGCCGGCAACTCCGCGTCCACGCTGACCGATTTCACCATCAACTCGGCACTGGCTTCTGGTGACGTGCAGGTCTTGACGGCCAGCGGCAATGGGGGCACGGGCGACATTAATTTTGACCCTTCGGTCGGCGGTGCCGTGGTAGTCAACAACCCGTCCATTGCGGCCCGCGGCCTGATACTCACGGCTGACGGCGGTGTCAGGTTCAAAGCCGGAACCACCACCTTCCAGTCGCCCGGCAGCACTTCCTCGCTCAACATCCAGTTGAATGGCAATTCCGGCGCGACCACCGACGTCGGGGCCGTGGTCACGCTCAATGGTGCAGGCGGCAATGGCCAGGCGCTGGCCACGCTGGACACCACACGGACATGGACCAACAATGGCACGCTGAACATCACCGGCAATGCGGCGGTTCACTTGAACAATGCTTCCGGGGCATCGACTTTCACCAACGCTTCCGGTGGCGTGCTCAACGTGGGCAGCACCGCCGGTTTCGCTTTTTACAGCAGCGGCACAGATTCCAGCGTAGTCAACAACCAGGGCCTGATCAACGTCACTCAGGGGACAGCATTTGAAGCCCTTTACAGACAGGGCGCCAGCGGCATTTTGACCGTCAAAGATGTCAACTTGAATTTGCAGAATCTTCAAACTGTGTCAGGCACAGTTGATTTGATGCCTGCTGGCGCGACCGGTCCCGGCACGCTCAATGTCAACGAGGTCCACGGGCCTGCCGGTGTCTTTAGCGGCGTCAATTTCCCCAGCCCCGGCTTCCTGAATGTGGACGGCAGCGTCGGTGGCGCGCCTTCAGCCACCTTCATCGGCGTGAGCGCTGGACTGACCCAACTCTCAGTTGGCGGAAGCTTGTCAGGAAACATTGATGTGGGTGCAGGCAACACCTTCTTTGCCAGCCTGAACATTGGCTCAGGAGGCACGTTCAGCAGCATCAGCAGCGCCAACCTGGGCATCAAGAGCGGCAATTTCAATATTCCGCAGATTGGTTCCTACAACGGCAGCGTGGGTTTGTATGCCACCGGCAACGTCACGCTGCCGGTCTCTACGCCCATCTTAAGCACTGGCGACCTGAAGATCATGGCCTCTTGGGACGGCACGAGCGTAATGGGTGCCAGCGCGCTGCAGCAGCCAACGGGGACTGGCACGGTGGCGCTTCTTAGCGGAGTGACCGTGGTGGGTGCGCTTTCCTTGCTGGCCAAGGGTGACATCACGCAAAACTCAAGCACCATCACCGCCACCCAATTGACGGCTTCCACCAGCGGGAACATCACGCTCACTTCAGGCAACAATTTCACCAACCTTGATGTTACGGGCAGTACCGTCGACCTGTTCAACAACTCGTTGGTGTCCATGGGCAATATCAATGCCACCAATTTCAGCCTGGTAACGCAAAACGCCATCATCTTTCAAAGCCCCGCAAGCCTGATCAATGTGTCGGGCGCGACAACGTTCAATGCGGGTTCGGGCGATGTCACGCTGTTCAACGCAGCCAACGATTTCAATTCCATCAGTTTGTCTGGCGCTCATATCTCGGTGGTTGACGCCAACGCATTGAATGTCACTTCGCTGAGCTTTGGCGCCAATAAAAACCTTTACCTGCAGACGGGCGGGACGCTGGCGCTTCCGGCCGGGCCGCTCAACACCACA
>JANMVT010000006.1:0-3347 GCA_031392945.1 Rhodoferax sp.
TGGCCAAAAATAGAAAACACGCCCGCGCAATAGGGCAACACGGGGCCGTCGTCGGTCTGGATGCGCAGCGCCGCCAGGTGGCGCACCAGCGCCTGGGCCATGGTCAATCGGATCGTTTTCATAGAACTCACCTGCCTTCAATCGCGTTCAAGTTGCCAGGCGTGGCTCACCGTGGCGTTGTCGCCAGGCATCCACCAGCGCCGCAAAATTGCCCGCCACTTCGTCCACAAAAGCTTCATCACCGACGGCATTGTGCAACCAGCGCAGGGAGGCGTCCGCCCACAGGCTGCGCCCGACCATGAAACCCTTGACGACAGGGCTGGAGGCTTTGGCAAAACTGGCGATCAATCGCGCCAGCGGCTGATTCAAACCCAAAATGACCGCGCCCCGGCAGAATGGATCACGCTCGGCAATCAAGGCTTCAAGCATGCGCCAGCCCTCAACCCCCATGGGCGCGAGCTTCCACCATTCCGGCTTGATGCCCAGGTTGTACAGGCGTTTGATGGCGCGGATCACATTGGCATCTGCGCTGGCCGTGTCGTGGTTGTCGCGTGGCAGCAGCAGCTCCATCAGCAACTCATTGCCGGTCTCACGCGTGGCCTGCCACAACTCCAGGATGCGGGCTTCCTGTTCCAGGCGCAAATCGACCGGATCGTCCGGATGGAAATGCACCAGGCATTTGGCCACCTGTTCGGTCGGCCAGTGGATCAGGGACGACCCAATGGAGCGGGTGCCGTCAAACCGCAGCGGACGCGAACCGGGCAGCTCGACCGGGCGGCCAACCCACCAACCCCGGCCGGTGACGCTGGCCAAGGCGTCGGCGCCGTAAGCCCCGCCGTCCACCAATACGCCGATCCGGCCCGCCAAATTGCGGCTTTGCTCGACCTTTTCAGTAGCCCGTACCAGCAGGCGTTTGAGGGCGGGGATTCTGGCCTCGTCCGCGCCCGCCTGGCGCGCCATCTCATAAAACTGGCTGCGGTGGTCAAACGCCACCACGCAAAGCTCGTCCCACTTGGGGCGCGGCGCCGTCACGCGGTGCAGATGGGCCAGTTGCAGGTCGGCATCGACTTTGGGGTAGCGGCTGCCGCCAAACCAGTGCGCCAGCTCCGCCGGCGTCGGCATGGACGCCGAGCAGGCGTGGCGCGACACGACGATGGCGCCGCAGGCATTGGCAACCCGGGTGGCATCGGCCCAGCCCCTGCCCTGCAACAGGCTGGCCATCAGGCCCGACAAGAATGCGTCGCCCGCGCCAAGCACGTTCAAAACCTCGACACGCTCGCCCTGAAAAGTCGGCGCATTGTTGATATCCGCCGGGATGTCGCCTTCGATCACGCAGCAGCCCAATGCGCCGCGCTTGACCACCAACGTGGCAGCACTGACGGCCCGCACCTGGCGCAGGCAGGCGATCACGTCGTCGGCCACGCCGCCGGCGATCAAAAACTCTTCTTCGGTGCCAACCAACAGGTCAAATTCAGGCAAAACTTCCTGCAACTGCTGTGTCACCCGGGCGTCGGGCACAAAGCGGTTTTCGCCAGCGCCGCGCGAGGTCAGACCCCACAGCACCGGGCGGTAGTCGATGTCGAGCACGCGCACTGCGCCATGCTTCCTGGCGAACCCGAGCGCCGTGAGGGCCGCACGCCGCGTGCCCGGCGTGGACAGATGGGTTCCGGTGATGGCCAGGGCGCGGCACTGGGCAATGAAGTCTTCGCGGATCAAATCCGCATCGATGGCCATGTCGGCGCAGTTTTCGCGCACAAACAGCAAGGGGAAAGTGTCGCGGTCCTTCAAGCCCAGCAGCACCAGGGCGGTCAGGCGTTGTGGATCGACCTGCACCTGGCTGGTGTCGCAGGCTTCGCGCTGCAAAGTCTCCAGCAGGAAGCGCCCCATCTGCTCGTTGCCAACGCGTGAAATCATGGCGCTTTTGAGGCCCAGGCGCGCCACGCCGAAAGCCAGGTTGGCCGAGCTGCCGCCCAAGTACATGGCCATGCTGCGCGCGTCTTCAAGCCGGCTGCCAAACTGCTGGGCGTAAAAATCGACCGCCAGACGCCCCAGGCAGGCGAGGTCAAATTTGCGATTTTGCGGAAAATTGAAGGGATTCATGGGAGATTTGCATCAAGTTGAAAGTAAAACTCAGGGCGAAGTGTTCATATGTCACGGGGCCGGTGCAATATTTCTCCAAGTGTAGGCAGATTGTCAAACTCTCTTCCCACACCTTTCCTCCTACACCGCAGCCTGGCGACGCCTTGAGTGTCTAATATATGGGCCTGCTTTTCCCGCCCCAAACCGGGGTGATTCAGGTTTAATAGTTTGGAACCCTCATGAAAAACGTTGCAGTTTTTGGCGCCGGCCGCATCGGCCGCATTCACGCGTCCAACCTGGCCAGTTTGCCCGGCGTCAAGCTCAAGTCGGTGTGCGATGTGGTGCCGGCCGCTGCCAGCGAGCTGGCGCAACAATTTGGCGCCCAGGTGTCCACGCCAGAGGACGTGTTTGCAGACAAAAGCATTGACGCCGTGGCCATCTGCTCGTCCACCACCACACACAGCGATCTGATCACCCGCGCCGCCGCTGCGGGCAAGCACATTTTTTGCGAAAAGCCGGTCGATTTGTCCGTGCCACGTGCCCAGGCCTGCGCCGACGCGGTCAAGGCCGCCGGCGTGGCCTGCATGATTGGCTTCCAGCGCCGTTTTGACCCCACCTTCAATGAAGCCCGCACGCGCATGGACAAGGGTGAGATCGGCAATGCCGAGATGCTGGTCATCACCAGCCGCGACCCCGGCGCGCCGCCGGCCGATTACATCCGGGCCTCGGGCGGCGTTTTTCGCGACATGCTGATTCACGACTTTGACGTGTTCCGCTGGATTCTTTGCGCCGACGGCGACGAGGCGGTGTGGCTCAGCGCCACCGGCTCGGTCTTGACCGACCCGGCCATCGCCGCGCTGGGCGACGTAGACAGCGCTGCCGTGAGCATCCGCACCGCCAAAGGCCGCCTCTGCCAGATCAACACCAGCCGGCGCGCCGCCTACGGCTACGACCAGCGCTTTGAGGTACTGGGGTCCAAGGGGCTGCTGCAATGCGGCAACCACACCCCCACCGAAGTCCGGCAGTGGGATGCCCATGGTATCCACGCCGACAAGCCGGAAGCCTTCTTTTTGCAACGTTACGCCGCCGCTTACCGGCTCGAGATCACACATTTTTTTGACGCGCTGCAATCCGGCGCGCCATTCAAAACCACCATCGCCGACGGCGTAGCAGCGCAGAAGCTGGCCGACGCTGCCGCCACCAGCTGCCAAAGCGGCCTGCCAGTGACATTCTGATACCTGAACGCCGGGGCGCCGTGCTGTTTCTGG
>JANMVT010000138.1:0-6735 GCA_031392945.1 Rhodoferax sp.
CAAACGGCGGTGGGCGCAGAGCGCGCAGTCGCCAGAGGCTCGCGTCTGCGCTTCGCTGGCACGATCTGACCTTATTCGTTGGGCGTCATTGTCGATTGCATATCCGATGCCGGAATTGGGACCAAGACCGGGCGCCCTTCGAGAGGTCATTCAATCACAGCATCCGCGCGCACCAGCACCGACAGCGGGATCGTGAGTCCCAGTGCCTTTGCGGTTCTCCGATTGATCATGAATTCGAACTTCGTTGGCTGCTCCACGGCCAGTTCGGCAGGCTTGGCGCCCTTGAGAATCTTGTCGACGTACACTGCGGCGCGCCCGATGAAATCGGACATGTTGATCGCGTAGGCCATGAGGCCGCCCGCCTCGACGTTTTCCCGATAGCTGAACATCGTCGACAGGCGGCCTTTCAGCGCGAGTTCGGCAAGGGGGGCCGCGTACACCAGGAAGATCGGGTTGTTGGCGACGACGAGCGCCTCCGCGCGCTCACGCGTCATCGCGGCGAACGCGGCGTCGAATTCCTCGGGTCCCCGCGCTTGCGCGATTTGCAGGCGCATCCCCAGCGATCGAGCGGCGCCTTCCACCTCGCTTAACTGGAGCGGCGTTGCCGCGTCCGCCGGGTTCCAGAGGATGGCCATCCGCGACGCATGAGGAACGCTCTCCCGCAGAAGCTGCACCTGCTTGCCGTAGATCCCCGGGCCGGGCGTGAAAGTCGTTCCGGTGACGTTGCCGCCCGGACTCCTCAGGCTGCTGATAAGGCCCGCTGCGACGGGATCGTTCGGGAACATCATCACAATGGGAATGCTGCTCGAGGCATCCTTCGCCGCCCGGGCGGCCGACGCGGCCGGCGCGACGATCAAGTCCACCTTGTGCCGGACCAGTTCGGCCGCGAACCCCGGCAGCAGCTCGATCTTTCCATCGGCCCACCGATACTCGATGACGAGGTTCCTGCCCTCGACCCAACCAAGATCCCGCAACGCGTGCAGGAATGCGTCGAGCGCCTTTTCCACGGACTTGCGGCTGGGGGCGCTTAGATAACCGATGCGGTACACCTTGCCCGCCGGCTGCGCATGCGCGAATGGCGCGCCGCCGACTGCCAGCAGTCCGAGCACTAGCGCATGTCCTGCGTCGCGCCTGTTCATGCATTTCTCCTTCGACCGTCGCGCCGCGACCTTTTAGGCCACCATCGCTCGGCAATGCACCTAGCTTACCACCGCGAATCTACACTTGAGCGTCCGTGGGAATCGTAAGGCGAGGGTCAGAAGCGCGCAAGCGAGTACCATCAACGACAGCCCTGCAATTCTCGCGGCCCGTCCGCGCAACGCCGCTTGCCCGAAGAAGAACTGACCAAACTCTGGGCAACAGAAGAAAAATCTGAGTGATTCAGAGGGGAAACACGCATTTTTTGGGGAAGGAACTTCAGCCTAGCCGCCCGTCACCGGCGGGAAAAACGCCACCTCGGCGCCGTCGCTCAAGGCGGCGCCATCCTCTGCCATGACCTGGTTGAGCGCCATGCGCAGGGTCTTGCCGTGCGCCAGTGCCTGGGCATAGGGATCACCTCGCACAATCAGTTCATCCCGCAAGGCGGCCAGGGTTGAGGCCGAGGTGTCCAGCTGCTCGCTGCCCTGACCGATGGCTTCGCGGATCGACGCAAAATATTTGACGGTGATCTTCATGCCAGCAGGTCCGCAAAAGAAATGAACTGCACCACGTCGCCGTGCGTTATGGTCTGGCCCGGCGGGTTGTCCACCACGCCATCTCCCCATACCGCAGAGGTCAACACACCCGAGCTTTGATTGGGGAACAGATCCAGCCCGCCCGCTGCATTGCGCCGCACGCGCAGGAACTCGCGTCGCTTGTCGGCCTTGGGCCACGTGAAATGGGCGTTGGCAGCTATTGATTTTGAAGCAACATCCGGCACGCCCTGCAGGCGCAGCAGGAAGGGGCGAACCAGGACCAGGAAGGTGACGAAACTCGACACCGGGTTGCCGGGCAGGCCCATGAAGTGGGCGGAGCCTATGCGTCCGTAAGCAAACGGTTTGCCGGGCTTGATGGCGATCTGCCACAAATTCAGCTCACCCAATGCCTGCACGGCGGGTTTGATGTGGTCTTCTTCACCGACCGACACGCCGCCACTGGTGAGAATCAGGTCATGCCGTTGGGATGCCTTCTTCAATGCGTCGAGGGTTGCGTCGAGGCGGTCGGGCACGATGCCAAAGTCAGTGACTTCGCAGCCTAGGCGCAGCAGCAGCGAGCGCAAAAAGAAACGGTTGGAGTTGTAAATGGCGCCGGGTTTCATGTCCTGCGGCGCCACATCGCCCGGCATGACCAGTTCATCACCGGTGGAAAACAGGGCCACTTTGGGCTTGCGAACCACGGCCAGAGAAGCCATGCCAATACTCGCCGCGAGGCCCAGGGAAGCCGGCGTCATGCGCTCGCCGCTGGCGAGCACCACGGCGCCCTTCTTGACGTCTTCACCGGCGCGGCGTATCCACTGGCCCGGTTTGGGCACCACATTGACGCGCACGTCGCCCCATTCGGTGGGGCCTTTCAAGGCCTCGCAGTCTTCCTGCATCACGACTGCATCGGCGCCCGGCGGAATGGGCGCACCCGTGAATATGCGGGCGACACTGCCCACCGCGAGCGCATTGCCGTTGGCGCCAGCGGCAATGCGCTGGGACATGGGCAAGACCACACCCGGCTCAGCCACTTCGCCGCAACGCAAGGCATAACCGTCCATGGAACTGTTGTCCTGCGGCGGCACATGCAAGGCAGACACCACGTCTTGCGCCAACACACGCCCATCGGCGTCAAAGGTTGAGACCTGCTCATTGCCCAAGCCTGCGCTCGCGTGGCCAAGCAGTTCGGCCAGCGCGTCGTCAAGCGATTTCAAGGGCGCCCTCGGCGCCGGTTTTCCAGGCGATGGGCTTGCGCGGTCGGCTTGGTTCACGCGTAGACCTCGGCATGGTATTCAAAGCGTTTGGCATTGGCCAGCAGCCAGTCCGCCAGCGCCTGCGGGGCGTTCAAGTCGAACACCGGGCGCAGGGTTGCTTCAGGCAACTGGCCGGGTGAATCGGTGGCTATCGCGACGATGAAGTCGTCATTGACATAACGTACGGGCTGGCCTTCCGAGGCCCGCCAGACTTCGAGCTTTTGCAGATCACTGTTCTTGAAGCCTTCGACCAGCACCCAGTCCACACCATCATGCAGTTCGGCGATCAGCTGGTGTACCGTCACCTGGACGGTTTGCTCGAATTCGCGCATCAGGGCCAGCCGCCGGTCCGACGCCACGACCACTTCAAATGCGCCCGCATCGCGATGGCGCTGGGTGTCCTTGCCGGGGTGGTCAATGTCAAAACTGTGGTGGGCGTGTTTGACCACCGAAACCCGCTGCCCGGCGGCACGCAGCAGGGGAATCAGACGCTCCACCAGGGTGGTCTTGCCCGAGCCCGAGTAACCTGCAAAACCGATGACATTCATTGAAAACCTGTTTGGAAATTGTTCGCTACTATATCAGTAGCAAACTATATAGAAGTGACGGGGGCTATAACCCCATTTTATTGACAATGCTGGGTGATGTAGGCCTTGACGGCGTTCACGTCCGCACGCATGGTCACCACACGCCTGGGCAAGGCCTCCATGCCTTCAAACCGGGCCGGGCGGTCCGGTGCGCGGCCCAGGGCCTCGACAATGGTTTCGGCAAACTTGATCGGCAAGGCGGTTTCGAGCACGATCATTGGCACACCGGCCTTGCGGTGCTGGCGCGCCACCTTCAAGCCGTCTGCCGTGTGGGTGTCTATCATCAACTGAAAATTTTGCCAGGTGTCGCGTATGGTCGCGAGCCGGTCGGCGTGGGTGCTCTTGCCGCTGGCGAACCCGTAACGAGTGGCGGCCTGCGCAAAGGCCGGGTCCTGGCCCAGGTCAAACTGGCCGGACGCCGACAGGGCGTCGTCAAACAGGGCCTTGTTTTTGGCGGCGTCACGGCCCAGCAGGTCGAACACGAAGCGCTCGAAGTTGGAGGCTTTGGAAATGTCCATCGACGGGCTGGAGGTCTCGTGCGTGTTGGCGCTGGTGCGCACCCGGTAGACGCCGGTGCGGAAGAACTCGTCCAGCACGTCGTTCTCATTGGTGGCAAGCACCAGCTGGTCAATCGGCAGGCCCATCATGCGCGCGACGTGGCCCGCGCAGATGTTGCCGAAGTTGCCTGACGGCACCGCAAAACTGACCTGTTGTGAATTATTGTCAGTGGCTTGGAAATAACCGGCAAAGTAATAGACCACCTGGGCCATCAAGCGCGCCCAGTTGATCGAATTGACCGTGCCGATCTTGTACTTGCGTTTGAAATCCAGGTCGTTCGACACCGCCTTGACCATGTCCTGGCAGTCGTCAAACACACCCTCGACAGCGATGTTGTGGATGTTCTCGTCCATCAGGCTGAACATCTGGGCCTGCTGAAACGGGCTCATGCGGCCAGCGGGCGAGGTCATGAACACGCGCACACCTTTTTTGCCGCGCATGGCGTATTCGGCGGCGCTGCCGGTGTCGCCGCTGGTGGCGCCCAGGATGTTGAGCTGCTCGCCCCGGCGCGCCAGTTCGTATTCAAACAGGTTGCCCAGCAACTGCATGGCCATGTCCTTGAAGGCCAGCGTGGGGCCATTGGACAGGGCTTCGAGGTAAAGACCGTCTTCGAGTGGCCTGAGCGGAACGATTTCGGGGCTGCCGAACACGGCGGCGGTATAGGTTTTGGCGCAAATGGCCTTCAGATGAGCCGCCGGAATGTCATCAATGTAGAGCGACAGAATCTCGAAAGCCAGGCCTGCGTAGCCCTGGCTCTGCCACACCGTGCGCAGACGCACCAAGCCGACCGCGTCGATGGACGGGTAGTGCTCGGGCAGATAGAGTCCACCATCGGGCGCCAGGCCTTCGAGAAGGATTTGGGAGAATTTTTTGCGGTCGGCGTGGCCGCGGGTGGAGACGTAGTTCATTCAGACAGTTTTTTTCGCAGGGCTGCCTGAATTGTATTACCCACCCCCTGTTTGTTCACGGGTACATGTAGGCCCGGTTGAAGGGGTAATGAGTCTGCGGTCCCTGGGCGGTGGGGGCTTCGCTGCGGGCCGCCAGCACTTGGTGCAGGGCAATCCAGCCCTGTTCGAAACACATGGCGCTGCCCGCGAGGTAAAGCCGGTAAGCCCGCAGGATGCGCTCTGCCTTCTCGGCACCGGCACTGGCCAGAAGGCTGGTGCGCGCGGCGTCCAGCTGCGCCTCAAGCGCGTCCGACCAGGCCCACAGGGTTTGTGCATAGTGGGGGCGCAGGTTTTCGGTGTCCAGCATCTCCAGGCCGCCGTCGGCCATGTGCCCGAGCAGGGCACCCACATGCACCAGTTCTCCACCGGGGAAAATGTATTTTTCGATGAAATCACCCATGCCCGAGCCCAGTTGCGCGTTGTGCACGCCGCCGGCCGTGATGCCGTGGTTCAAGGCCAGGCCACCGGGCGCCAGCAGGCGCGCCTGTTTGGCGCAGTAGGCGGTCATCTGCGCGCTGCCTACGTGCTCGAACATGCCGACAGATGCGATCTTGTCAAAGCCCTTCGCCTCGTCCATGTCGCGGTAGTCGCAGAGCTGCATGCGCACCCGGCCCTGCAGGCCCTTGGCCTCGATCACGCGGTTGACATGCGCATGCTGGTTCTTTGACAGCGTGATGCCGGTGGCATCAATGTCGTAATGTTCGGCCGCCCACAGCAGCAAGCCGCCCCAGCCAGCACCAATGTCCAGAAACCGCTCGCCTGCCCTGAGCATCAGTTTTCGGCAGATATGGTCCAGCTTGGCCTCCTGGGCCTCTGCCAAATCCATGGCGCTGTCGCGGTAATAGGCGCAGGAATACACGCGGCGCGGATCAAGCCAGAGCGCGTAAAAATCGTCTGACACGTCGTAATGGAACTGCACCTGCGCCGCATCGCGCACCAGTGTGTGGGCGGCCAGGGACCTGGCGCGGCGCAGCACGTTGTTCCACCACGGCATGTGGCTTTGCGCCGGGTTGCCGGGTAGTAGGGACGCAGCCATGGTCATGAGTTCACGCACCGAGCCGTCCAGTTCAACGCGGCCCTCGACATAGTCCTCCGCCATCAGGCCGATGTGCCCCGCCGCCATGCGCGCCAGCGAAGTCCAGTGCTTGAAGCGCAGCCGCAACTGGGCGCCAGCTGAATCAATGTGCTGCCCGTTGGGCAGGACCAGGCCCACGGCAATGGGAAGGCTTTGCAATTGGGCTTGGACTTGGGCGACCAGACTTTGCATGGACCCTATTTTTCATGGCCTTGGGCGCGTCGTCAAGTCAGGCGTTTTTGCCGCTATTGCGAAATAAAATTCCCGCTAGCCCTAGAACCAATTGAATAATTAGCTACTACTAATGTAGCGGTCGAATTTTCAAAGCTTGACATGGATCAAGGTCGGCGATATTTTCCGCGTCTGTCATGGTCTGGCGTCTATTGTTTAGGCTCTCTTGAAATTTGAGTGGGTAAGCTGTAGGACATATTGATCAACTTTTGAGCGTGAATAGATGACTGCCAAGCTGTTTGAATCTGCCCTGGGGATCACTGATCCATGGCGCGTTGCCTCGGTTGAGTTCGACGAAGCTGCCAAGGCCCTGACAATCTTGATCGACTTCAAGGTTGGCAGTCGCTTCTGCGTTTCGGGTCACGATGGGCTGCATGGCGTGCACGACACGGTGAGCAAGACCTATCG
>JANMVT010000047.1:0-9878 GCA_031392945.1 Rhodoferax sp.
TGGACCGCTGCCTGACCTGCCGCAACTGCGAAACCACCTGCCCCAGTGGCGTGGACTATGGCCACCTGGTGGACATCGGCCGCAAACTGGTCGATGCCAAAGTGCCGCGCCCGCCAGCGGAACAGGCGCTGCGCTGGGCGCTGAAAGAAGGCCTGACCTCACCCCTGTTCGCCCCGGCCATGAAGCTCGGCCAAATGCTGCGCCCCTTGCTGCCGCCATCGCTCAAAAACAAGGTGCCGGCAAAGCAGGATGCCGGGGTTTGGCCGACGCGCCAGCACGCCCGCAAAATGCTGCTGCTGGCCGGATGTGTGCAGCCGGCCATGAGCCCCAACATCAACAGCGCCACCGCGCGCGTGCTTGACGCGGCGGGCATCCAGACCATCGTGGCGGCCAAGGCCGGGTGCTGCGGCGCGGTCAAGTTCCACCTCAATGACCAGGACGGCGCCCAGGCGCAGATGCGCGCCAACATCGACGCCTGGTGGACGCACATCGACACGCCGAATCCGGTCGAGGCCATCGTTATGAATGCGTCGGGCTGCGGCGTCAGCGTCAAGGACTACGGCCACGTTTTGCAGGCTGACCTGCGCTACGCGGCCAAGGCCAAACGCGTCAGCGAATTGACCAAAGACTTGAGCGAGCTGCTGCCCGGCCTGGCCGTCGGCCTGCGCGGCAAAATCAGCGCAACCGCCGTGGCCCGCCAGGGGCCATTGGTGTTCCACCCGCCTTGCACGCTGCAACACGGCCAACAACTTCGCGGCGGGGTGGAGGCGCACTTGAACGCAATGGGCTTCAATGTCAAAGTCGCCAACAACGAGGCCCATCTGTGCTGCGGCTCTGCGGGTACTTACTCGGTGCTCCAGGCGGATTTGGCCTGCCAACTGCGTGACCGCAAGCTGGCGAACTTGCATGAGGCAAAGCCGCAAACCATCATCAGCGCCAACATCGGGTGCATCACCCATCTGCAAAGCGGCACGACAACGCCGGTAAAGCACTGGGTCGAGTTGCTGGATCAGGCCCTGGGCGCTTGACGGCCTTTGTTTGATTCTAAAATAGTAGCTAACTACGCAATACCCACGAGGGTTACAGGCCAATATCACTGGAAAAAGCGATGCTACGGGCGTAAAACCGGACTGCAAGTTGTCAGAGGTCAGATTGCCGCGTACGTGGGGCAGCGCGATGGACGCCATTCAACGTTTCGGGAATTTTTTCACCAACCATTGCAACACCGCCAATTGGTCTTGCGCCGTGGCGCGCCGGACTTGCACCAGCAGTTTTTGCAAATCTGGCCGGGTCAGAGTGGCGTTCGAAGCGCCCTCGTTGCATATCGAGCAGACGGCCCGCAGGTTGGCCGCGTCGTCGGCGCCGCCCAGGCTCTTGTCAATGACGTGGCCCAAGTGCAGCCGGGTTGTGCGGCTAGGGTCATACGGATGCGGCTCGCCTGCGACTGCGCCGCACATCTGGCATGTGAAGCCGTTGCGGTCCAACACAAACGCCCTTGTCTCTTTGCTGATGGCGCGTGAAAACGCGGGCAGCGGCTTGGGCGATTCAAGCAGGTACTGCCCCGGGTGCAGTTCGCTTCGGTCATTGTGGGTGAGGATTTGGTAGCCCTCCTCTGTGCGCAATTCGCGTACCCGCCGCGCCCATTCGCTTTGGTTGCCAGCTACTCGGCGCAACTCGTCGCTGTCCATCACGCGGCCCAGATTGGCCAGGAAATGGCTACGCAATTTGGCTTTGGCGCTTTGGCTGCGGGCTGGCTTGCTGGCGGGCGGTGCCATGCTCAAGCCCGTTTCAACTTCGGCTTGGCGGCCTCGTTCAACGCGGCCCAAATTTGGCTGCCCACCGCTTGCGCGACCGGTGGCGGAAAAGCGTTGCCGATCTGGCGGTAGGCGGCGGTTTTTTTGCCGGCGAACTGCCAAGCGTCGGGAAAGCCCTGCAACCGGGCGGTCATGCGAACTGTCAGGCGTGGCATGCCTTCAAAGCCCGGCGCCGGAACGTCGTCGGCCAATCCCCGGCCATCGACGCCGCGCAAGGCCCAGGCCGCGCGCGCGCGCGTGGGGCCAAGGTCTGGCCCGCCGTGTTTTTTGCTGCCACCGACCAGGGTGGGGGCGATTTGATTGGCCTGGGCACGCCAGGCCGCAGCGCCATGCCAACCTTTGGAGGCCATCAGATCATGCAATACCTCGCCCACGGTGGGGGCGTTTTTTGGAAGCGGCTCTGGCCAGGTGAAGTGGTTGGCGACATTCTGCCGCAGCGCCACCAGAATGGCCCGTGGCCGCAGTTGCGGCACGCCGTAATCGCTGGCCTGAAGCAGCCGCCAGTCGCCGACATAGCCCAGTTTTTTGAGGTCGGCCAGAATGCGGGCCCGGTAGTCCGCAAATACGCCATCGAGCAGGCCGCGCACGTTTTCGAGCAGGATGGCCTGCGGACGGCACTCGTCGGCCAAGCGGATGGCCTGCGGAAACAGGTCGCGTTCGTCGTCGTGCCCCAACTGTTTGCCGGCTTTTGAAAACGGCGGGCAGGGGACTCCGCCGGCAAGCAGCTCGACGCCCTTGTGTGGCTCAGCGCTGTAGTGGTGCACATCGCCATGAACCACATTCCAGGCGGGCCGGTTGACGCGCAGTGTTTGCACGGCAGGGGCTTCGATCTCAACCAGGCTCACATGCTCAAAGCCCGCCGCTTCCAGGCCAAGGGCCTGGCCACCTGCACCAGCACAAATTTCGATGGAGTTCACGATGGATTGATTCGGTAAGTTGAAAGGGCCAACGAATTGAGGTTGACTGAAACTGCTGCCACTGTATGAGTTTACAGTCTTCTGCAATGGCTGTGTCGCTTCGGCGAAGAAAATATACTGGATTCCAAACGGGACGTCGGGTGACGTTGCGTATCACCCATCTGCAAAGCGGCACGGCGACGCCGGTGAAGCACTGGGTCGAGTTGCTGGATCAGGCCCCGGTCGCTTGACGGCTTATTATTGCTACTAAAATAGTAGCTAACTACGCAATACCCACAAGGGCTCAGGCCATTTTCCCCCACTGCTTATAGATTTTGTCGCGGCTGCGGGGGTCGATGTTGACCCGGTCCAGCCGCCCCTGCACATGCGGCAAGGCCATCAGGCGCGGGTCCATCACCCCGAACCACAGGGCCGGCACATAAGCCAGCGGAAACATGCCGAAGTAGCCGCTGGGCAGCTGTGGCACATCGTCAAAGTGGCGCAGCGACTGGTAGCGCCGCAACGGGTAGGCGTGGTGGTCGGAATGCCGTTGCAGGTGGAACAGCGCCAGATTCGTGACCAAATGGTTGGTGTTCCAGGAGTGGTGCGGCTTGGGCGTTTCATAGTGCCCATTGGGCAGGCGCTCACGCAGCAGGCCGTAATGCTCCACGTAGTTGGCTGAGGTCAGTTGCCACCAGGCGATCAGGTTGTGCAGCGCCAGGAAGGGGATCATGGCCCAGCCAAAGGCCAGCGCCAGACCGACTTGCAAAACGGCGCTGATGGCATACGACTGCAGCATGATGTTGTGCACGCTCCAGGCCGATTTGCCCTGCCTGGCCAGCCGCTCGGACTCAAGGCGCCAGCCGCGTGCGATGCCGCCGGGCAATTCGCGCCAGGCAAAGCGGTAGATGTTTTCACCCATGCGGGCGCTGGCGCAGTCTTCGGGCGTCGAGACCTGGCGGTGGTGGCCGCGCCCGTGCTCCACGGTGAAATGGCCGTAGGCCGGCACAGCCAGCACCAGGCGCGCCAGCCATTGCTCGACGGGCGTGTTTTTGTGCCCCAGCTCATGCCCGGTGTTGATGCCCAAACCCGAGTCGGTGCCCGCCACATAAGCCATCAACACCACCGCCCACCAGGACAGATCGTGGGTGCCAACCCACCAGGCGCAGCCGATCAGCGCGACAAAATGCATCGGCACTATCACCCAGGTCAACCAGCGGTAATAACGCGCCTCTTCGAGTTGCGGCACCACCGCCTCGGGCGGATTGCTCAGGTCTTCGCCAATCAGAAAATCCAGCAAGGGCATCAAGCCGTAACTGATAAGCAGGGGCAGGCCCAGGGCGATCTGCCAGCCGCTGGCGGCGTGCGCGGCCATGCCCAGAAACGGCAGCAGGGGGAAAACGACTGACAGCAGCCAGGCCCAGCGTTTGCGGTCGCGGTACTCGACACGCGTTTGCGTGGCATCGGTGGCAACGAAAAGATGGGCCATGCCAGATTCTCCTTACGGAGCCCGCCGTGGTCAAGCTGGTGTGATAGCTGGGGTGACGCGCTGGCTGAGCATGCCGCGCACCAGGGTTGTCAGTGTCAGCGCCAGAAAACCCTCAAAATCGATTTGCATGGATTGCAGACTGGCGTCATTGGCCATCACGCGGGCAATTACTGGCGGCGGGTTGGCCAATTGGGTAATGCTGATCACCAGCGCATGTGTCTGCAGCACCAGCGTGGCCGCATCAGCGGGTGTGAGGCCCGGGATTTTGTCGGCGATCAGTTGGCTGGCCTGGGTCAGCAAGTCGCGCAAAAACTGCTTGAATTTGCGTGCTGAGGCCTCGTCAAGTTTGGGTTCAATCACGGTGTGCAGCATTACCAGCAGACGGCGCAATACCGGCCGTTCCGCCAGGCTGCGGGCCAGGGCCACGGGCACGGCCGTCGCGGGCCGGGTGGACCGCAGGCGCTGGAGTTTGCCGGCCAGGGCCTTCAGCCACTGCGTCAGCTCGTCGTGCACCAGTTCCAAAAACAGCGTCTCCTTGGTTGCGAAATAAAGGTAGGCCGTGCCTTTGGCCACACCGGCCGCTGCGGCCACCCGCGCGATGGTGACGGCGTCAAAATCCGCATCGGCAAACAGGCGCGTGGCAGCCGCTATCAAGTGGGCGCGCCGCAGGTCCTTGTCCTCGGCGCTGCGGGCGCGCTGGCGGGTGATGGCTTGCACAGGGGGAGCAGACACGTCAGACCGTCAACGGCAGAGCACGGTGGCGCTTGCCCGAGAGCACAAACAGCGCGTTGGCCACCGCCGGCGCCAGCGGTGGCACACCCGGTTCACCCACGCCGCCAGGGTGGCGCGTGCTGGGCATGATGTGGGTCTCGACCACGGGCGCCTCGGCCAGTTTCACCATGGGGTAGTTGTTGAAATTGGTCTGCTGCACCACGCCGTCCTGGATGTCTATCCTGCCGTACAGTGCGGCCGTCAGGGCGAAGATGACCGAGCTTTCCATCTGTTGCGCCACGATGTTGGGGTTGACCACGGTGCCGCAGTCAATCGCACACACCACACGGTGGACACGCGGCTTGCCGTTTTGCAGCGAGACCTCGGCCACCTCGGCAACGATGGAGCCAAAGGATTCGTGTAGGGCGATGCCACGCGCCCGGCCTTCGGGCAGCTTGCTGCCCCAGCCCGCCTTGTCTGCCGCCAGGTTCAGCACCGCCAGATAACGCGGCGCGTCTTTGAGCAGGGCGCGGCGCAGCGCCAGCGGATCCTGTTCGGTTTCAAACGCGATCTCGTCCATGAAGCTCTCGGCGATGAAGGCGTTGTGCGAATGCCCCACCGAGCGCCAGTTGCCGATGGGCACGCCCGTTTTGGTGGCCACGTGGGCCATGTGCTGGTGTGCAAAACCGTAGGGCAAATCGAACAGTCCTTCTGCGCTGGACTTGTCAGGCGTATCCACCGGCCCGGCCAGAGACGGCATGATGCGCTCCAGGAAGCGCGGCGTGAGCGCATCCCCTGCCGACTTGATCGACAGGGCGCTGAAGACGCCCGGCACATCGACCGAGGCTTTCAGGTGGGCCACCTGCATGGGGCGGTACATGTCGTGGGTCATGTCTTCTTCACGCGACCACACCAGTTGCACCGGTCTGCCGCCGCAGTCCATTGCCACCCGCACGGCCTGCGCCACGTAGTCCACTTCCAGGCGCCGGCCAAAACCGCCACCCAGCAGCAGGGCGTGCAGCGTGACCTTGTCAAGCGGCACACCGGCCACCTTGGCCGCGATGGCCCGGGCCACCTCGGGCACCTGGGTGCCGGTCCAGAGGGTGACCTGGCCGCCCTTGACCTGCGCCGTGCAGTTCATGGGCTCCATCGTGGCATGCGCCAAAAATGGGGCTGTGTAGGTGGCTGTTATGACGCGGCTGGTTTTGGCGAGGGCGGCTGCGGCATCGCCCTGCTTGTGAAAGCTGAAACCGTCTTCGGTGCGCGCCATCTGGTGCAGATGCGCCTCGATATCGCGGCTGTTGAGCGCACCCAGCGGGCGTTGCTGCCAACTGGCCTGCGCGGCTGCGGCCCCCTGCAGGGCATGCCAGGTGGTTTTGCCCACCACGGCAAACCCGGCGCTGCCACCCGCATAACCAGGCAGCAGAACAATTCGCTCAACTCCGGCGATGGTCATCACCGCCTTGTCGTCCAGGCGGGCCAATGAGCCCCCCAGCATGGGGGACTGACGCACCGTGGCATAGATCAGTCCTTCTGGCCGCGCGTCCAGGCCAAAGCGGGCGCTGCCGTCCACCTTGGCTGGAATGTCGGTGCGCGGCGCAGCCGTGCCGATCAAGCGCCAGTCCTTGCGGTCCTTGAGCGGGGCCTCTGTGATGTTGAGCGCCAGCGCCGCCTTGGCAAACTCGCCGTAGTGGCCCTGCTTGCCCGAAGCATGCTGGATCACGCCATCGACAACTTTCAATTCGGGGGCAGGCACTTTCCAGGCTTCGGCTGCCGCACCGACCAGGCCCGCGCGCGCCACCGCAGCGGCCATGCGCAGGTGATCCCATGCGTCGGCCATGCTGCTCGAACCACCGGTGGCATTCAGGCCCAGTTCCCGCACGGCTTTGTCTACCAACCAATGGGTCACTTTGATCTTGGCAGGCAGCTCGGGACCTTCCATGTCGAGCGGGTGAAAGGGCAAGGCCGCGTGCATCATGCGCACATTGCCATAGACCGAGTCGGCGCCGGACGGCTCCAGCCGCACTTTGGCCAGGGGAACGTCAAGCTCTTCGGCCACCAGCATCGCCAGTGAACTGTGGACGCCCTGGCCCATCTCTGCCCGCGCCATGGCCAGCACCACCGTGCCGTCCTGCGCGATCTTGATCCAGCCATTGAGCGCCACCTCACCCTGTGCGGGCGGCAACATGTGCTCGGGCTTGCCCAGGCGCGAGCGCATCGGCATAACGCCCCAACCGACGATCAGGGCCCCAGTGGCGCCCAGGCCACCCAAAATCCAGGTGCGGCGCTTCATGCTGCTGCTCCCGGTGTGCCCGCAGTCGCCGCTGCCCCGGCCGCGCGGTGGATGGCCTTGCGCACACGCTGGTAGGTGCCACAGCGGCAGATATTGGTCATGGCTTCGTCAATGTCGGCATCGGTCGGTTTGGGGTTTTTGGCCAGCAGGGCGGCGGCCGCCATCAGCATGCCGCTCTGGCAATAACCGCATTGCGGCACCTGCTCGGCAATCCAGGCCAGTTGCACGGCGTGGGGTTTGTCCGCTGTTCCCAAGGCCTCAATCGTCTGGATTTTTTTGCCCGTCACGGCTGACAGCGGCGTCACACACGAGCGCACGGCCTGGCCATCCACATGCACCGTACAGGCGCCGCAAGCCGCAATGCCGCAGCCAAATTTAGTGCCCGTCATGTTGAGGCTGTCCCGCAGCGCCCACAGCAGGGGCATATTGGGGTCGGCGTCAAGCTGCACCTCTTTGCCGTTGAGATTGAGTTCCATGAAGTCTCCAAAAGGGTGGGGATCGGCTGACGCGCTGCAAAGCGCCCATTTAACTGACTGCGGGTCAGATAATAACTGAACCTTGGTCAGTTATGTTGGAACCGCGCATCAGCCCAATGCCTGCTTGCGGAATTAAGCCGACTTTCGCAAACCAACGGCGGTGCCTGCCGAAGACGCTGAGATGGGTGGCGCAGCGAAGTCAAGGAAGAGCCGAAGGCGGGGGACATTCGCGTAGCCACTCATTTCAGCGTCTTCGGCCAACACAGGTCAAAACAGTGTTGGGAGTTTCGGGAAAGCCAGCAATTGACTCCTGACACCACGCTGTCAGCAGCCATGGCGCACCATGCGGGCTCCTCAACTTTTAACGGAGAGCTTTCATGACCAACCCCGCAAACACCACATCCCGCAACGCCATCAGCTGGTTCGAAATTGGCGCAACCAATCTGTCCCGCTCACAGGCCTTTTATGAAACCGTACTGGCTTGCACCATGCGCCTTGAAGCCATGGGCCCGTCGCAGGGCGCCGTCTTTCCCTATCAGGGCGAAGGTGTCGGCGGCGCCCTGATGTGCGGGCCAAGCGCCCCCCAAGCCGGTGCGGGTGGCGCCCTGGTTTACCTGGATGCGACACCGTCCCTCGATGCCGCGCTGGCACGGGTCACGGCCGCCGGAGGCAAAGTCGCACTGCCACGCCAGGCCCTGCCGCCGGGCATGGGCTTCTTTGCCCATATCACCGACCTGGACGGCAACCGGGTCGGCCTGCACGCGCTGGCCTGAGGCTTTTTGGATAAAGTCAGCCCGTGCCCAAAAACTGGATTGCCGTTGCCAGCGCGGAACATGCGCGCCGCGGCCGTGATGAAACAAGCCCCGGCTTCATGCAGGTCGGGCATGGCAAACTCGCGCCGCTCAAGCGGGTGCAAGCTGGCGACCGTGTGGCCTACTACTCGCCGACGGTCGTTTTCGGCGTTCAGGACAAATTCCAGAGTTTTGTCTCGATTGGCCTCGTGCAGCCTGGCGAGCCCTATCAGGTCGACATGGGTGGCTTTTTGCCCTATCGCCGCGATGTGCTTTACCTGCCTTCGCGCGAGGCCGCCATCGCGCCCCGGCTCGATGCGTTTGAGTTTGTCGAAGACCGCAGCCGCTGGGGCTACAAGTTCCGGTTTGGCCTGTTCAATGTCAGCGACGCCGACATGCGCCTGATTGCCGGCGCAATGCAGGCCGATTTGAAAATGCTATTATTAAAATAGCTAACTATATATATTCCACGAGGGCTATAGACCAATTTCCATCCCATGCGCCGTGCAGATCGCCTGTTTCAACTGGTCCAGCTCATCCGTGGGCGCCGGCTCTCGACCGCTGCGTTTCTGGCGCGGCGCCTTGAGGTGTCCCAGCGCACGGTCTACCGCGACGTGGCCGTCTTGCAGCACCAGGGTGTGCCGATCGAGGGCGAAGCCGGTGTGGGGTATCGCCTGGGTGCCGGCTTTGAATTGCCACCGCTGATGTTCACGCAGGACGAAGCCAAGTCCCTGGTGGCCGCCGTGCGCCTGGCGCAGGCCTGGCTGGACCCGGCGCTGGCGCGCGAGGCAGAAACCGCTTTGGGCAAGATCCTGTCGGTGTTGCCCGCCCCTGTGCGCAGCGCAGCCGAGAGCCTGGCCCTATATGCGCCTGCGGCGGGCATGAGCGCCTTGACGCAACCGACCCAGCAAACCTTGCAGACCTCGCGTGAGGCGATCCACGCCAGACGCAAGCTGCAACTGGACTACCGCGATCTTTCAGGCCAGCTCAGCCAGCGCGTGGTGCGCCCTCTGGGCTGTTTTTTCTGGGGCAAGGTCTGGACGCTGGCCGCGTGGTGCGAGTCACGGCAGGACTTCCGCAGTTTTCGTGTTGACCGGATCGAACAGACCCTGGTTCTGGAAGACCGCTTTCGCGACGAGCCCGACAAATCCCTGGCGCAACTGCTGCGCCAGGTGGGGGCGGCACTTTAACCCGTCACTAATCTGCAATTAACCCGCCAGCGCCGCCTCAATGTCCCTGGCCATGCTGGCCGGCGTGTCGGTCGGGGCGTAACGCTTGACGACGCTGCCGTCCTTGCCGACCAGGAACTTGGTGAAGTTCCACTTGATCGCCGTGCTGCCCAGCAGACCGGGCGCCTCGGTGGTCAGCCACTGGAACAGCGGGTGCGCGCCCGCGCCATTGACGTCGA
>JANMVT010000053.1:0-14745 GCA_031392945.1 Rhodoferax sp.
GTCCTGGCTTGGTTGAAATCCCCGTGACGACCTTGCGCGCTCTGGGTCGCAATCTGCCTTCGAGTGGCGGCGGCTATTTCCGGTTGCTCCCTTATGCGCTGTCCCGCTGGATGCTGAGGCGGGTCAATATCGGAGATCAACAGCCTGGCATTTTTTACTTTCACCCGTGGGAGATCGACGTCGCGCAGCCCCGCATTGAAGGCATCAGCAGCAAGACCCGTTTTCGGCATTACGTCAATATTTCCCGCATGGAGGGGCGACTGTCTCAATTGCTTGGAGACTTTAAATGGGGCCGCATGGACGAGGTTTTTCGGCACAGTATTGCAGGTGGGGCGGCGGTTGCCTGAATCTGATTTGCTGACCGTCAAGCGCCTTCGCCGTCAAGACACTGAAATTGCCTCACTTTGGGACCAGTTTGTTGTGCAGTGTCCCGCAGCGACTTTTTTTCACCGCGCGGGCTGGCAGAAAATCGTGCGTGATGTTTTTCGCCATGAAACGTACTTTCTGTATGCCGAAACAGGTGGCGAAATCCAGGGAGTTTTGCCGCTTGCGCATGTCAATAGCTGGCTGTTTGGCAATTCGCTCGTCAGCCTGCCTTTTGCCGTTTATGGCGGGGTCGCCGCCTCCAGCAGTCACGCGGCAGACGCGCTAGAGCGCGCAGCGCAGTCCATAGCAACCCGTCTTGGCGTGGCACATCTTGAGCTGCGCAACATAAATCAGCGCCACGCGGACTGGCCTGCGCAAGATCTTTACGTCACATTCCGCAAAGGCATAGCAGCCGATGACGAGGCCAATATGCTGGCAATCCCCCGCAAGCAGCGAGCCATGGTTCGAAAAGGGATCAAGAACGGTCTGACCAGCGACATTGACACCGGAGTCGACCGGTTTTTTGCACTGTATGCCGACAATGTCCACCGCCACGGCACCCCCGCCATGCCCCAGCGCTACTTCAAAGCCTTGCAAAGTGAGGTTGGCGCTGACTGTGAAGTGATGACCGTTGCCGGGCCGGATGGGCAAGTGCTGAGCAGCGTGATGAGTTTCTATTTTCGCGATGAGGTGCTCCCTTACTACGCGGGTGACGACGAGTCGGCGCGCCACCTGGCTGCCAATGATTTCAAATATTGGGAACTCATGCGACGCGCGTGCGCGCGCGGCCTGAAGGTGTTTGACTATGGCCGCAGCAAGAAGGGCACTGGTTCATACGCTTTCAAGAAAAACTGGGGCTTTGAGCCCAGGCAGCTTCACTACGAATTTTGCCTCTATAAACGCGATGCCATCCCGCAAAACAATCCAGCCAATGCCAAATACAGGTTGCTGATTGAGACTTGGCGCCGAATGCCGATTGGCCTAGCCAACTGGCTGGGTCCGTTCATCGTCCGTAACCTCGGTTGACCGACCGCGATGGCCAATCTGCTCTACCTGGTGCACAGGCTGCCGTACCCGCCCAACAAGGGTGACAAGGTGCGCTCCTATCATTTGCTCAAACATTTGGCTGCACGCCACCGGGTTTTTTTGGCGACCTTTGTTGATGACCCGGACGATGAGATTTACGTAGGCAGGGTCAGGGACTTGTGCGCCGACCTGTTCGTTGCCCGACTCAACCCTCGCCTGGCCAAAATCCGAAGCCTGGTTGGACTGTTGACAAACCAGTCTTTGAGTTTGCAGTACTACAAGGACGCGCGGATGCAATCCTGGGTCAAGCAAACTTTGGCCACAAAAAAGATAGACGCAGCCGTGGTCTTTTCCTCAACCATGGCGCAATATGTGGGCGAAGATCCTGGTGTTTCCAGCCCGCCCATGTTTGTGGATTTTGTCGATGTCGATTCTGCCAAGTGGGCACAATATTCAGGCGACCATCAATGGCCCATGTCCTGGCTGTACCGCCGCGAAGGGGAACGGCTGCTGGCGTACGAGCGCGGGGTGGCCGCGCGTTCGCAGCGCTCTTTTTTTGTCACTGACAAGGAGACGGCACTGTTTCAAACGCTTGCCCCGGAATGCGCCGGCGTCACTGAAACCATGAGCAACGGGGTTGATTCCAATTATTTTTCCCCCGCCCCCGAGTGCACGTCACCCTTTGCCGCAGGGCCGCCAACGCAGGGCCAAATTCCAGTGGTCTTCACTGGTGCAATGGATTACTGGCCGAACATCGACGCAGTCACCTGGTTTGTCAACGACGTGCTGCCGAAATTGCGGCAAAACTGGCCGACGCTCCGGTTTTACATAGTGGGGCGAAGCCCTTCGCCTGCTGTCATGGCTCTGGCTTGCGAAGCCGTCGTGGTGACCGGCACCGTTCCGGACGTCAGGCCGTACCTGCAACACGCCGCCTTGATCGTGGCGCCGCTAAGGGTGGCGCGCGGGATTCAAAACAAAATTCTGGAGGCCATGTCCATGGCCCGGCCGGTGGTTGCGTCGCGGTCTTGCGTGGAAGCCATCGATGCCCGGGATGGCCAAGAGCTGATTTCCGCAACCGATGCCAATGACTTTGCAAGCAAAATTGACACAATCATTCGTGGGCCTGAAAGAGCTGCCGAGATGGGGCTGGAAGGACGGCGGCGAGTGATAAACAGCTACAGTTGGACTGCCCACTTGAGCCGTATTGACGGCCTGTTGAGTCCGAATCAAATTTCTTGAAACTTGCGTAAAGCTTTTCGCCGATTCCCTCCGTGCCCGTAAATAGTCTCAATCCCAAACAAGCTTGGCGGCAGTCATTGTTGATGCTGCTGTTGCTGCTCGGCTGGGTTCTATTTCTGTACCGTGAAACCGCCACCGGCATGGTAGCGATCTGGGCGCGGTCTGAAACCTTTACCCATGGTTTTTTGGTGCCCCCTATAGTCTTTTGGCTGATTTGGAGACGGCGCGGCGAAATTGCTGCCACCATGCCTCAACCGATGGGCCCGGCACTGATTTTTGCTGCGGGCGCAGCGCTTGTTTGGCTTATAGGCGAATCGGTCGCAGTCAATTCCGTGACGCAATTGGCATTTGTTGCCATTCTGGTGCTGGTTGTACCCGCCACGCTGGGCCTCGCGGTGACGCGCCACATCGTTTTTCCTTTGGGGTTTTTATTTTTTTCCGTGCCGATCGGCGAGTTTTTGATGCCTCATTTGATGGAGGGAACCGCGAATTTCACCGTGCTCGCGCTGCGGCTCAGCGGCATCCCCGTTTACCGCGAAGGCTTGCAGTTCGTCATTCCCTCCGGAAACTGGTCTGTTGTCGAGGCATGCAGCGGGGTTCGCTACCTGATTGCCTCGCTGACCGTCGGCACGCTTTTCGCATATCTGAACTATCACTCATTGAAGCGGCGCGTGCTTTTTATATTCGTCTCGGCGCTGGTGCCGGTCGTCGCCAATTGGCTGCGTGCTTACTTGATAGTCATGTTGGGGCATCTTTCAGGAAACAAACTCGCGGCTGGAGTCGATCACCTGATATATGGCTGGCTTTTCTTTGGCGTGGTTATTATGCTCATGTTCGTCGTCGGCGCACGCTGGGCAGAACCTGAATTGCCCTTTGTTGATCGCGGCGCGCAGGGGAGTCGCCAACAACAGGGCGTGAGCCGTTGGAGGCTTTGGGGCATCTCAACCATTTATGCCCTTGTGGTGGCCTTGCCTTACATTTGGATGGCGGGTCTTGACCATGGAAAACAATTCGGCGCGGTGGGACTCGACGCGCCCGAGGTTTTGTCCACAAATTGGCGATTGGCGGCGACTGGGGAAATCGGATTCAAACCCGCATTCCAGAATCCAACAGTGGAGATCAACAAAAACTACTTTGGCGAGGGGCGAAATGTTGGGCTGTATGTTGGATATTATCGCGACCAGAATTACAGCAGCAAACTTGTAAGTTCCGAGAACATCCTCGTCACCAGCAAAGACCCACAGTGGGCGCTGGTGGGCCGCTCGGAGCGCGATATCAAATTGGGAGATGTCGCCCGCAATGTCCGTGCGGCAGAATTGCGTCGAGTTCCTCTTGCCGGCCACGCCAAGGTAGACAGGCTGGTCGTGTACCAAATTTTCTGGATAAACGGAACTTTGACAACCAGCGATTACCTGGCAAAAGTTTATAGTGCCTGGTACCGGTTGACGGGACGCGGGGACGATTCGGCAGTGGTCATTGCCTACACCGCAAAGGATCAACCCGGCGGCGGAGAAGCGGTTTTGGATTCATTTTTGTCGAATAACTATTCGGCCATCAATAAAATATTGGCAAATGTCCAGCAAAGGAAGTGATGAACAAGTTTTTTTTAAATGATCAAGGGGCCTCGCAATGACCGTTGTGGCTGTAATTGGACTGGGGTATGTGGGCTTGCCTTTGGTGGTCGAATTCGGCAAGCATTTTCGAACCATCGGATTTGATATTGCTGTTTCCAAGGTGGAGTCATGCCTCAAGGGTGTTGACCCGTCCCGTGAATTGTCCGATGCCGACATGCGGGCATCTCCGCACGCGGTCTATACAGCTGATCCGAGCCTGCTGGCCGAAGCCGACATCATCATCGTGGCGGTGCCCACACCGGTTGACAACGCCCACATACCCGATTTTCGTCCGCTCATTGGCTCCAGCAGCAGCGTTGGCCGCCACATGAAAAAAGGGGCAATTGTTGTTTATGAATCCACCGTTTACCCTGGAGCCACCGAAGAGGTTTGTATTCCCGTTCTGGAGCGTGAGTCTGGCCTGAAGTGGAAACAGGACTTTTTTGTGGGCTATTCGCCCGAGCGAATCAATCCCGGAGACAAAGAACACACGCTGACCAAGATCCTCAAAATTGTGTCGGGCGACACCCCTCAAACGCTGGACAAGGTCGCCAAGCTGTATGAGACCATCATCGTGCCGGGCGTTCACCGTGCCTCCAGCATCAAGGCCGCAGAGGCCGCCAAGGTCATTGAGAACACCCAGCGCGACCTGAATATCTCGCTGATGAACGAGCTGGCCATCATTTTTGACAAACTTGGCATAGACACGTCCGAGGTGCTTGAAGCCGCCGGCACCAAATGGAATTTCCTCAAATTCAAGCCAGGGCTTGTGGGTGGCCACTGCATTGGCGTTGACCCGTATTACCTGACTCACAAGGCCGAGATGCTGGGCTACAACCCGCAAGTCATTCTGGCAGGGCGGCGCATCAATGACGGCATGGGCAAATTCATTGCAGAGCAGACCATCAAACACATGATCGCGGCGGGCAGCTATATCAAAGGCGCCAAGGTCAATGTGCTGGGGCTCACGTTCAAGGAGAACTGCGGCGATCTGCGCAACTCCAAGGTGATCGACATCATCAACGAACTCAAATCCTACGGTGTGGAGGTGTTCGTGACTGATCCGCAGGCGGAGTCTGAAGAGGCCGTCCATGAGTACGGCGTGCCGCTGCTTTCTTGGGGCGATCTGCCCCGCGCCGACGCTATTGTGGCGGCTGTTGCGCACAAGGAATTTGCGGCGTTGACCATGGACGATTTCGCGAAAAAACTGGTCAAGGGAGGCGCGTTTATCGATGTCAAAGCGGCTTTTGACCGCGATGCGATCCAGGCTGCGGGCTACAAATTGTGGCGCTTATAGACAAGCGCCCCCTCGTGCTTCATGTCATGTACCGATTCGACACAGGTGGCCTGGAGAATGGCGTCGTCAACCTGATCAACAACATGCCGCCCCAGGCCTATCGGCACACAGTGCTGGCCTTGACCGAAGTGACAGATTTCAGCCGGCGAATTCAGCGCAACGACGTCGAATTCATCTCACTTCGCAAGCCGCCAGGCCATGGCATTTGGCAGTGCGCCAAGTTGTTCAAGCTCTTCAATCAACTGCGTCCCGCCATTGTCCACAGCCGCAATCTTGCCGCGCTTGAAGTGCAATTGCCTGCCCGGCTTGCTGGCGTGCCCGTTCGCGTTCACGGTGAGCATGGCCGCGATGTGGGTGATTTTGATGGCAGCAATGTCACCTACCAGCGGGTGCGGCGGGTCTACAAGCCGTTTGTCAGCCACTATGTGGCCTTGTCGCGTGACCTGGACGACTATCTGGTAGACAAAGTGCGCGTGCCAAAGGCAAAAATCACGCAAGCCTACAACGGGGTGGATACGCAGCGGTTCAGCCCGTCAGCCAGTGGGCCGGCGCCAATAGCGGGCTGCCCTTTCAATCCTGATGAACATTGCCTGGTCGGCACCGTGGGCCGCATGCAAACCGTCAAAGACCAGCTCATGCTGGCTCAGGCGTTTGTGCAAGCGCTGGAGCTCGACCCCCAACTCAAGTCCCGGCTGCGGCTGGTCATGGTGGGTGATGGGCCTTTGCGCGCACAAGCGGTGGATGTGCTGGAGTCCGCAGGCGTGGCGCATCTGGCCTGGTTGCCTGGGGGGCGGAGCGACGTCGCCCAGATCATGCGCGGCTTGCACGTTTTTGCTTTGCCTTCCCTGGCCGAAGGCATCTCCAACACCATTTTGGAGGCCATGGCCAGCGCCTTGCCGGTCGTTGCCACTGCCGTGGGGGGCAACTCCGACCTGGTTGCGCATGGGCAGACTGGTTTCATTGTCCCGGCTGCCGATCCGCAGGCCATGGCTCGTCAACTCGTGGCGCTGGCTTTGAATCCAGCTCAGGCGCGCAGGCTGGGCGAGGCAGGCCGCGAGCGTGTGCTGGCCAAATTCAGCATGCAGGCCATGGTGTCTACTTACCAGTCTGTGTACGATCAACAGTTGCAGCGCAATCGCGCCGCCCAACACCACCACTAGACACCATGTGCGGAATTACCGGTATTTTTGACACTCGCGGTGGCGGCGCCATCAACCGTGCCGTGCTCCAGCGCATGAACGACTCGCAGTTGCACCGTGGCCCGGACGAAGGCAGCCTGCATATAGAGCCTGGCGTGGGCCTTGGCCACCGGCGCCTGTCCATCATCGACATTGCCACCGGCCAGCAGCCGCTGTTCAATGAAGACGGCTCCGTGGTGGTGATCTTCAACGGCGAAATCTACAACTACCAGCAACTAATACCCGAGCTGCAGGCGCTGGGCCATGTATTTCACACCAAGAGCGACACCGAGGTCATTGTCCACGCGTGGGAGTCCTGGGGAGCAGACTGCGTCAAGCGCTTCCGTGGCATGTTCGCCTTTGCTTTGTGGGATCGCAACCAGCAAACCCTTTTTATGGCGCGCGACCGGCTGGGCGTCAAACCCATGTACTACGCCTTGCTGGATGACGGCACCCTGCTGTTTGGCTCAGAATTGAAGTCGGTCCTGGCCCACGGTGGCCTGCGCCGCGAGATCGATCCTTTGGCTGTTGAAGAGTATTTTGCTTTAGGGTACGTAGCTGAGCCACGCACCATATTCAAACAGGCCAAAAAACTTCCGCCTGCGCACTCGCTGTTGATCCAGCGTGGCAAACCCATGGGACAACCCGTGGCCTACTGGGATGTACGTTTCAGCCTGGACAACCCGATTTCAGAGGCCGATGCCCAGGCCGAGTTGGTCCAGCGCCTGAAAGAGTCTGTGCGCCTGCGCATGATTGCCGAGGTGCCCCTCGGCGCATTCCTTTCCGGCGGGGTAGACAGCAGCGCCGTGGTGGCGATGATGGCTGGACTGAGCGCGGCGCCTGTCAACACCTGCTCCATGGCTTTTGACGATCCAGCATTCAACGAATCCGAGTTCGCGCAAAAGGTGGCAGACCGTTACCACACCAATCACCGGGTGGAAACCGTCAAGAGCGACGACTTTGACCTCATTGACACGCTGGCCCGACTGTATGACGAGCCGTATGCCGACAGCTCGGCGATTCCCACCTACCGAGTTTGCCAACTGGCCCGCAAGCATGTCACTGTGGCACTTTCCGGGGATGGGGGCGATGAATCCTTTGGGGGGTATCGACGGTACCGCCTGCACACCATGGAAGAGCGCATGCGTTCGGCCATGCCACTGGGCGTTAGACGCCCGCTATTTGGCATGTTGGGCCGCCTCTATCCCAAGGCTGACTGGGCTCCTCGGGTGTTCCGTGCAAAGACCACGTTTGAGGGCCTGGCCCGCAGTTCGGTCGACGCCTATTTCCACTCGGTCTCCATCCTGCGCGAACCGATGCGCCAGGAATTGTTCAGCCACCGCTTCAAAACCGAGCTCGCAGGCTACAACGCGCGGGCCGTGTTTGACCGCCACGCCAGTCAGGCGAACACTGACGACCCGCTGGCTCTCATCCAGTATCTGGATCTCAAAACTTATCTGGTCGGAGACATCAACACCAAAGTGGACCGCGCCAGCATGGCCCACTCGCTGGAGGTTCGTGAACCCTTGATGGACCACGAACTTGTCGAATGGCTGGCAACCTTGCCTTCTTCGCACAAGATCAAAGGCCAGGAAGGTAAATACCTGTTCAAGAAGTCGATGGAGCCCTACCTGCCGCAGGACGTGTTGTACCGCCCAAAAATGGGGTTTTCCGTGCCGCTTGCACAATGGTTTCGAGGCCCACTGCGCCAGCGCGTGCGCGACGCCATTCTTGGAGAACGGCTGCAGGCGACCGGCTGGTTCAACCCGGTATATCTGAATCATTTGGTGGAAGCACACCAGTCAGGCGCGCGTGATTACAGTGCGCCGCTCTGGACATTGCTGATGTTCGAGGCGTTTATGCGCACGGTGGTCGACGGTGACCATGCCCGTCCCTTCAATGCTGATCAGACTGAGCAGACTGAGCAGGCTGCGTCTATGGTATGAGCCTCCGCATCCTTCATGTGCTTGATCACTCCATTCCGCTGCACAGCGGGTATACCTTCCGTACGCTTTCCATCCTGCGTGAGCAACGCAAACTGGGTTGGGAAACCTTTCACCTGACCAGCCCCAAACAAATCAATTGCGAAATGCCGGAGGAAGATGTGGACGGGTGGCATTTCTATCGCACGGCAGCCATCCGCGGACGACTGGGCAATTTGCCGGGTGTAGGTCATTGGGCACTCATGAAGCGGCTGGAAAACCGGTTGGCGGAAGTCGTTAAACAAGTTCGCCCGGATATCCTCCACGCGCATTCACCGGTTCTCAATGCATTGCCCGCCCTGCGAGTGGGGCAACGCCTGGGTATCCCTGTGGTGTACGAAGTACGCGCTTTCTGGGAGGATGCAGCAGTGGACCACGGCAGCACCACTGAAGGCAGCTTGCGCTACCACCTGACCCGTCGGGCTGAAACGCGGGCGCTACGCCGCGCCCACCACGTGTTTACCATTTGCGAGGGCTTGCGCAGCGACATCGTGGCCCGTGGCATCTCTTCCAGCAAGGTCACTGTCATACCGAATGCGGTCGATATCGAATCCTTTGAGCCCGGGGGCCAGCCGGACGCTGCGCTCAAGGTAAAACTCGGTCTGAATGGTTTCAGCGTTGTTGGATTCATTGGATCGTTTTACGCTTACGAGGGGCTGGACCTTCTGCTTGACGCGCTGCCGGCCATTTTGACCCGCCGCCCGGATGTCAGGGTGCTGTTGGTGGGAGGCGGCCCGCAGGACGCAGCCCTCAAGGCGCAGGCCGAGCGCCTGGGAGTCGCCGACAAAGTCATTTTCACAGGCCGAGTGCCGCACGACCAAGTGCAGCGCTACTACGACCTGATTGATGTGCTGGCCTATCCGCGTCACTCCATGCGCCTGACCGAACTGGTGACGCCCCTCAAACCGCTTGAGGCAATGGCTCAGGGACGGGTCCTTGTTGCCTCCGACGTCGGTGGCCACAAGGAATTGATTCGCCATGGGGAAACCGGGATGCTCTTCAAGGCCGGCAGTGCGGAGGCACTGGCGCAGGCGATTGTCAGCCTGCTGGCTGACCAGCACAATTGGCCTTTGATGCGCAAGGCCGGCCGGCATTTTGTCGAATCCGAACGAAGCTGGCAGGCCAGCGTGTCAAATTATGCAAGTGCGTACGCTTTGGCGTCCCCAAAGCCATGACAATTGCCGGCTTGCCCCAACTGCGCATCGGCCTGATTGGGCCACTGCCACCTCCATCAGGTGGCATGGCAAATCAAACCCGTCAACTTGCCGAATTGTTGGCTGCTGGCGGCGCCATCGTAACGGTGGTGCAGGTGAATGCGCCTTATTGGCCAGGCTGGGTCTCAAACCTGCCTGTGCTGCGTTCAACGTGCCGGCTCGTGCCCTACCTGGCAGCCCTTTGGAGAGCCGCCGGTCGTTGTGATATTTTTCATGTCATGGCCAACTCAGGCTGGTCCTGGCACCTTTTCGCTGCACCGGCCATCTGGGTGGGGCGTTTAAGGGGTGTGGCGGTTGTTGTCAACTACCGCGGCGGCGAAGCATTTGCATTTCTTCAACGATCGGCACATGTGGTGCGGTTCAGCATGCGCAGAACAGGCGCCTTGGTCGTGCCCTCAGGATTCTTGCAGAGCGTTTTTTCTGGATTTGGCATGCGGGCCGACATCGTCCCCAACATCATTGACCTGGGCAGATTCCATCCACGCAGCCCGGTGCGCATGGGTGCGCCGCACTTGATCGTAGCGCGCAACCTCGAGCCCCTGTATGACAACGAAACTGCAATTCGCGCATTTCAGGCTGTGTGCGCCAAATTTCCGCAGGCCAGACTGACCATTGCCGGAACTGGACCTGAAGAACAGCGCTTGAGGCAACTTGTTCTGACCTTGGGTTTGGGCGATGCCGTGAAATTCACGGGTCGCCTGGAGCGAGATGCCATGGCTGCCCTGTACCGTACCGCCGATATTCTGCTCAACCCCAGCCTGGCTGACAACATGCCCAACTCATTGCTGGAGGCCTGGTCCAGCGGTGTGCCCGTGGTGAGCACCAATGTCGGCGGCATTCCCTATCTTGCGCAGGATGGTGTTACAGCCTCCCTGGTCCCCCCCTCCGACCCGCTGGCCATGGCCCAAGCCTGCCTGACGCTGCTGTCCGATGACGTAACCTGGCGGCAACGGGCCCACGCGGGCCTTCAGGAGGCGCAACGCTACACTTGGCCCCGCGTGCAGCCAGTGCTGGCTGACGTTTACCGGCTGGCGCTGGCGCTACCAATGCAGCACCCCTGCATTAGCCCCTGAGAAGCATTATGGGTTTGTACACATCTCTTGTTTCGTCAGTGGTGTTTCCAGTTCACGAACGCCTTAAACGGCATGACACCGTTGCGGTGCGGCGCAGAATGGAGCAGGTTCAGTGGTTGCCGCCCGCAGAAGTGGCTGCCATTCAACTTCAACGTCTGCGTGAGCTCTTGCAGGATGTCGCTTTGCATGTGCCCTACTACCGCGACATGTTCAAGCAAATCGGGTTTGATCCGGCCCACATCCAAAGTGCGGACGACCTGCAGCGCCTGCCATTTCTGACCAAGGCGGTCATCCGTGCCAATACTGAGCGGCTCAAACATGAGCATGCGCAAGGCCTGACCCGCTTCAACACCGGGGGCTCTTCGGGTGAACCGCTGATTTTTTTCATAGCAAACAAACGCGTGAGCCATGACGTGGCGGCCAAGTGGCGGGCCACCCGCTGGTGGGGTGTGGACATCGGAGACCCTGAAATTGTGGTTTGGGGTTCGCCCATTGAGTTGGGCAAGCAGGACCGCATCAAACACTGGCGCGACAAACTCTTGCGCACCCAATTGCTGCCTGCGTTTGAAATGTCCGAGGCAAAACTCGACCAGTTCATCGCCACCATTCGTGCGGTCAAACCCCGGATGCTGTTTGGCTACCCCTCTGCCCTGACGCACATTGCCAAGCATGCGCAAAAGCGCGGCGTTGGCATGGACGATCTCGGAATCAAAGTCGCCTTTGTCACGTCCGAGCGTCTGTATGACGACCAGCGCGCCACGATCAGCCAGGTGTTTGGATGCCGGGTGGCCAACGGATATGGCGGACGCGATGCAGGTTTCATTGCCCACGAATGCCCGGCCGGTGGCATGCATCTCACGGCAGACGATATCGTCGTCGAAATTGTCCATGAAGACGGGCAAGTGCAGGCGCCAGGCGTGGCCGGTGAAATCGTCGTGACCCATCTCTCCACCAACGACTTCCCCTTCATCCGCTACCGCACCGGTGACATTGGTGTGCTGGGTGCAACGCCGTGCTCCTGCGGAAGGGGCCTGCCGCTGCTGCAGGACATCCAGGGCCGCAGCACCGACTTTGTAGTGGCGGCAGATGGCACGGTCATGCACGGCCTGTCACTGATCTACATCCTGCGTGATCTCCCGGGTGTAAAGTCTTTCAAGGTGGTTCAGGAAACGCGCTTGCTCACCAAAGTACTGTTAGTGACTGATGCCGCTTTTGATCCGGGCTCGGTGTTGCAAATCGTGAGTGGGTTCAAGCAACGGCTGGGTGCCGAGGTGGCGGTCGATGTCAGCATCGTAGATACCATCCCTGCCGAGAAATCTGGCAAATTCAGGTACATCATCAGCCATGCGTGACCTCCTTATCTTGGCCATCGTCTTTGGTGGGTGTGCCGTATCGCTCCGCAAGCCTTGGGTCGGCATCATGCTGTGGACCTGGCTCAGCATCATGAATCCGCACCGCTACGCCTACGGCCTGGCCTACGGCGCACCAGTGGCGGCGGCGGCGGCGGGCAGCGTCATACTGGGTTTGCTGATGACCAAACAGCGCGAATCACCTTTCAAAGGGAGCCCTGCCGTCTGGTTCGCATTGTTCATGCTCTGGATGACCATATCCTGGCTGGGGGGCCTGAACCCAAGTGACGATTATGAACAATGGAAGAAGGTCATGAAGATTGACCTCATGATTATGTTGGCTTTGATGGTCCTTCACAGTAAACAGCACATATTTGCGTTGGCCTGGGTCACCACGGGCTCTCTGGCTTTGTTGGGGCTGAAAGGGGGCATTTTCACCCTCACGTCAGGTGGTGGCTTTCGTGTGTGGGGACCGCCTGATTCGTTCATTGAAGACAACAACGAGTTTGCTTTGGCACTGGTCGTCACAATTCCTCTGCTCAGGTTTTTGCAAATGCAACTTTCAAAAGCGTGGGCCCGTCACGCCATAACAGGCACCATGGTGCTGTGCGCTGCTGCGGCTTTGGGGTCCCAATCCCGTGGCGCCCTGTTGGCCATTGCAACCATGGCAATCTATTTGTGGTGGAACAGCAAGAATAAGTTTGGTTTTGGTCTGGCCATCATGGTCGCAGCCATTCCGTTGCTCATGTTCATGCCCGAGTCATGGGTTGCGCGCATGTCCTCCATAGGGACTTATGAAGAAGATACATCGGCCATGGGGCGCATCAATGCCTGGTGGAGCGCCTGGAACAGTGCTTTCCATTACCCTTTGGGCGTTGGCTTCAACTCGGCCAGGCCGGAGCTGTTTGCCCTGTATTCACCAAACCCCACGGATGTTCATGCCGCTCACAGCATCTATTTTCAGGTGCTGGGCAACCATGGTTTTGCGGGGCTTTTTATATTTTTTGGCTTTTTCTTCGCCACCTGGCAGTCGGCGAGCTGGCTCAGACGCCAGAAATTCTCGTCACCCGAAGCGAGTTGGTGCAATGAACTGGGCGCCATGTGCCAGGTGTCGCTGGCAGGTTATTTGGTCGGTGGGGCTTTTTTGAGCCTTGCCTACTTCGACCTACCTTACGACATCATGGCGCTCATCGTGCTAACAAGGGTTTGGGCCGAAAAGAAGAGTTGGTTAACTGAGCCTGTTTATGCGCTGCGGTGGACAACCATCCCTGGGTTGGCAAAGATACAAAAATCAGCTTGACCGATGTTGAAACAGCTTCTAGGTTGGATGTCGCCAGCGGGCAAGAAAGCCCGCCTGTCAGTGCTCATATTCCACCGCGTTCTGCCTGCGCCAGATCCATTGTTTCCAGACGAAATCGACGCACGTCGTTTCGATGAAATTTGTGCCTGGCTCAGTGGCTGGTTCAATATACTTCCACTGGATCAGGCCGTGGCATGTCTGAAGGCTGGCACACTGCCCGCCAGGGCGGTCTGCATCACCTTTGACGATGGGTACGCAGACAATTACCACGTTGCAATGCCCATTCTTGTACGGCGTGGATTGACGGCGACCTTCTTCATTGCGACAGGGTTTCTGGACGGCGGCCGCATGTGGAACGACACCGTGATTGAGGCGGTCCGTTTAACTCCACTGAATGTATTGGATCTGGGAAGTATGTTGGGCGATGGTTTCTCAAGCGTGCGTGTTGGCACAACTGCAGAAAAAAGTTTGGCGATTCAGAGCATCATCAACCGGCTCAAATACCTGCCCATGTCTGAACGCGCAGCGCTAGCAGGGCAAGTGGCGAAGGCGGCTAAAGTGCAGCCGCCCACTGATCTGATGATGGCATCGTCAGAAGTGCGGGGGTTACGGCACGCTGGCATGCAAATTGGGGCCCATACCGTGTCGCATCCCATCCTTGCAACACTTGACGGCGATTCCGCACGCGATGAGATTTTGCAGAGCAAAAAGACGCTTGAAACTTTGCTTGGCGAGCGCGTTGGCCTGTTTGCGTATCCCAATGGCAAACCAGCAACAGATTACAACTCTGAAACGGTCGATATTGTCCGTTCATTGGGGTTCGATGCCGCTGTAAGCACGCATTGGGCGGCGTCTAGCAGCAACACAGACATATTTCAGATTCCGCGCTTTACACCCTGGGATCACACGCGGTTTCGGTTTGGCGCGCGCCTTCTCGGCAATTTGTGCACGCGTCAAACTGCCTAGCGTTGAATCGTGAAGGCTGGTGCATGCCCTCGCAGCCACTGCTCCAGCATCATCAAAATCCAGACCATCTCGCCAAAGTAGCCTGGATGCTCGGGCAAACGCTGCGTCAAAAGGGTCTGGACAAAGTCGGCTCGCACCACGC
>JANMVT010000062.1:0-39072 GCA_031392945.1 Rhodoferax sp.
TGCGCCAAGGGCCTGTTCCAGACCTTTGTGCTGGACATGCGCTCACCAGAAAACCCAGTGTCCATTTCTACCCTGCTGTCGCCCAAAGACCGCGACTATTGCGCGGCGCCCGGCACCTTTGGCCCGCACAATCTGCACGAGAACCGGCCTAATTCTTTCCAGAGCGAAGAGCTGATTTTCGCCACCTGGAACAACGCCGGCGGGCGTGTGTTTGACATCAAGGATGCCTTTGCGCCAAAGGAGGTCGCCAGCTGGATGCCGCCGATTCCGAAGAAACTCATCGACCCGCGCCCCAACATCGCATTGGACGCCAAGACGGCCGACATTTATGTGACCAAAGAAGGCCTGATGTATGTCAGCGACTGGAATGCCGGCATGCATGTTTTAGAGTACCAGGGCTGAGGTTCAAATTCAATTTCCAAATCAATTTCCAAATCAATTTTCAGGGCACTCAATGCAATATCGACATCTCGGCAAAAGCAACCTCAAAGTCTCGGCCCTGTGCCTGGGCACCATGATGTTCGGCGACCAGACGGCGCGCGACGAAGCGGCCTTGATCGTCGCTGACGCGCACGCCAACGGCGTGAACTACATCGACACGGCCGATGTGTACACCAAGGGCGCGTCTGAAACCATGCTGGGCGAGTTGCTCAAGGGCCAGCGCCATGACTGGGTGCTGGCGACCAAACTCGGCAACAAAATGTCAGACCGGGTCAACGAGAGCCACTATTCCCGCAGTTGGATGATGCGTGAGATCGATGCGTCTCTGGCGCGTCTGCAAACCGACTTTGTTGACATCCTCTACATGCACGTGGACTACAACGGCATGAACCTGGAGGAGCCCCTTCGCGCCCTCGACGACATGCTTCGCGCAGGCAAGATCCGTTATTGGGGCATCAGCAATTTTCGCGGCTGGCGCATTGCCGAAGCGGTGCACATGGCGGCGCGTCTGGGCATGCCGGCCCCCGTCGTCTGCCAGCCGTATTACAACTTGCTGAACCGCATGCCCGAGGTGGAAGTCCTGCCGGCCTGTGCCCATTACGGCATCGGCCTGACGCCTTACAGCCCGGTGGCGCGTGGTGTCTTGACTGGCAAATACCCGCCCGGACAAGCCGCGCCTGAAGGCACCCGTGCCGGCCGCGCCGACAAACGCATGATGGACACCGAGTTTCGCGAGGAGTCGCTGGTGATCGCGCAAAAACTGAAAGTTCATGCCGAAGCAAAAGGCATCAGCCTGGCGCAGTTCGCCACCGCATGGGTGCTGGCCAACCCTGTCGTCAGTTCAGTCATCGCCGGGCCGCGAACGCTGAACCAGTGGCAAGACTACCGGCCGGCGCTGGATTACGTCGTGACTACGGAAGATGAAGCCCTGGTGGACAGTCTGGTGAGGCCCGGCCATCCGTCCACACCCGGTTATACCGACCCGGCCTATCCGCTCAATGGGCGTGTGCGCGGGGGGGTGTGACAGGCCACCGGCGACTTGGCCGTCGCGGCCTTGTCGCTGCGCTGGGCGTGGTCATACTTGTGCTGACGGGGTGCGACAGTGCGCCCAGTGAGTCATCGACTGAGGCGGTACAGCAGCGCCTGGCCGGAAGCTGGATGCGCGAATACGAGCAGGAAGGCAGCAAGATACGCCGCCTTCTGGTCTTGAAGACAGACGGCCATTTTCAGGAAACCGCCCGCGTCGTTGATGCGGCCGGGGCCGCCACACAACATGTCCACGAGGGTGACTGGCTGTTTGACGGCACCAATCTCAAGCGCAAATACACCCTTATGGATGGCATCAAACCGTCTGCGCCGACGGTTCCATTTGCCACGTTTGAAATCAGGTTTGAGTCAAACCGCGAATTCGTCGGCGTCGACAACCTGCGCAGGCGCGAGGTGCGTTACCAGCGGGTCGCCGAAGGGAGCTTGCCTTGACTTTCGCTGTCAAGGTGGACCCTTGGTGTCAGGTCAATACGGCAAGGCAAAACCGTTCTTGCCCGCGCTGACGCGCAGCGCAGTCGGTTTGCCGTCTATCACCTGGGCGAACAACGACACGCTGGCACCGGGCATCAGCAAGCTGCGGTCACGGGGGCGCGATGTCACCACAGGCGCATCAGATGTCACTTGCAGTGATTTTTCAAGGTCCTGCACCACGCCGCGCATGCGCACGGTTTGAGCGGGCGGTGTCTGGGCGAAGGCAAACGATACAAACAGGCTCAAGAGAAGCCCTGCGCAGCAGCGTCTGACCGAAGGACTCAAAACGGGATTGATTTTCATGGCGGGTGTCTATTGGGTGGCAGGTTCGCCAGCGGTGGATTCATTGCCCGGCCAATAGGTTCCCGTTTGACCAGGCCCTTTTGAAGCAGGATCTGCCGGAACAGTCTCCTTCGTGCCAGCCGGGGTGGCCGCGAGCGCATAAACTAATGCCAATCATTTCAGGAGACTTCAACCATGCTGACCCTTTGCGGCTTTCCCATCTCAAACTACTACAACAAGGTCAAAATGGCCTTGCTTGAAAAAGGCGTGCCCTTCAACGAAGAGGTCGTGATGACCAAGAGCACCGACGAAGCGGTGTTGAGCGCCTCGCCGCTGGGCAAAATCCCCTTTATCCGCACCGAGCACGGCGGCATTTGCGAAAGCCAGGCCATTCTGGATTACATCGAAGCCACCTGGCCCACCCCGGCCCTGATGCCCGCTGACGCTTTTGGCAAGGCCAAGGTGCATGAGCTCATCACTTACATCGACTGGCACCTTGAAATCGCCGCACGCCAGCTTTATGGGCAGGCCTTCTTTAGCGGCGCGGCTTTAAGCGACGAGAGCAAGGCCGAGATCCGCAAGCAGCTTGTAAAAAACATTGCCGCCTTCAAGCGCCTGGCCAAATTCTCGCCCTACATTGCGGGCGACAGCTTCACCCAGGCCGATTGCGCCGCCTTTGTCAGCCTGCCCCTGGTGGGCCGGGCAAGCCAGGCGGTCTACGGTGAAGACCTGCTGCTGGTCGGCGGGGTGGACTACAAGGCCTATATGAAGCTGGTGGGGGAGCGGCCGTCGGCGCAAAAGGTGCTGGCAGACCGCAAGGCGGCCACGGCCAAAGCCTGAGCGCAGCCGGGGCAACGGCCAGACGTCAGGTGCTTGCCGCTGCAAAGGTCCCGGCGCCCAAACGCGCCGACTCCAAGCCTGCCACGTCCACCAAGCCCGCCAGGCCGGGCAAGGCGCACTACCATGTCTACGTGGTTCAGTTGTCAGACGAAGTCTGGAACATTGCACGTTTTCGCAAGGCCAACCCCGCTTATGTATCAGGCCAACCGTTTGTCTACGTCGGCATGACCGGTCTGGACCCGGACGTGCGTTTTGACAAACACAAGGCCGGCATTCAGCACAACCTCTACGTGCTGAAGTACGGCCTGCATTTATTGCCGCAAATTTATGAGCGCTACAACCCCATGCCCTATAAGGCCGCGCAGGACATGGAGATCGAACTGGGCATCGCGTTGCGGGCCCGCGGGTACGGCGTATGGCAGGCCTGACCTGGCGCCAGGGCTGCGGCCGTCGCAGACGGGCTAAGATGGGTTTGAAGCCGCTTCAAGCAGATTCGAAAGTCAACCAAGAGAACCAAGAGAACCAAGAGGAACAACAATGACCGAAACAAGCGTGAAATACCAATGTGCCCACCGCTGGGCCTTCAAAACCTGGGGTGGGGCGCTGGAGCCGATAGAAGAGGAACTGCCACCCATCAGCGGCCACGAGGTCACGGTGCGCATCACGCACTGCGGCATTTGCCATTCGGACCTGCACATCCAGGCCGGTGGTTTTGACATGGGCGGCGGGCGCCTGTCGTCGCTGGAAGCGGCCGGCAACAAATTGCCCCTGACCATGGGCCACGAGATTGTGGGTGAAGTGGTGGACATGGGGCCGGACGTGAAGGGCGTCACGGTGGGTGAAAACGTCATCGTCTACCCCTGGCTGGGCTGCGGAGAATGCGCCATCTGCCGGAGTGGTGAGGAACAGTTGTGCAACAAGGCGAACATGAGCATGGGCATCAAGCTGCCCGGCGGTTTCGGCGACATGGTGCGCATGCGCCATGAGCGTTATCTGGTGCCCTTTGGCAAGCTGGACCCGGCGCGTGCGGCCACTTTTGCCTGCGCCGGCATCACGGCCTTTGGCGCCATCAAAAAACTGCCCGCCACTACGGAGCAAGACTGGGTCGGCGTGGTCGGTTGCGGCGGAGTGGGCATGACGGCGGTGGCCCTGTTGTCGGCCACACAAAAGGCCCGCATCGTGGCGATCGACCCGGATCCTGCCAAGCGTGAGGCAGCGCTTCAACACGGCGCCAGCCTGGCCTTTGACCCGAATGCCAAGGGCGTGCTCAAGGAAATCGCCGTCGCCTGCGGTGGCAACATTGCCGGCGTGGTGGATTTTGTCGGCGCTGAATCCAGCTCATCGTTTGCCGTCAACATCGTGCGCCGCACCGGCCAAGTGGTGATCGTCGGGCTGTTTGGCGGCGAGTTCAAGCTGGCGCTGCCGATGTTTGTCTTCAAGTCGCTCAACGTCAGCGGCTCCTATACGGCCGGCATTCCGGTGCTGCGCGAATTGGTCGCGCTGGCGCAAACCGTCAAGCTGCCGACCATACCGATCGAGCTGCGTCCCATGAGCACGGTGAACCAGTCGCTTGACGACCTGGCCAAAGGCCGCGTGGTCGGGCGCGTCGTGCTACAGCCTTGAACACCGCCCGCGCGGCCACGCAGGGGGTTGAATCCGCCTATGCCTGGATGCGCCTGATGGTCTCGCTGGCTCTGATGACGATTGGCGGGGCCGGCATGTATTCGGTCACCGTGGTGCTGCCGCGCATCCAGGCCGAGTTTGGCGTGGCGCGCGCCGACGCGTCGCTGCCCTACACGCTCACCATGGTGGGCTTTGGCCTGGGCGGCATCCTGATGGGCAAACTGTCGGACCGTTTTGGCGTGATGTGGGTGGTGCTGATTGGCGCGGTCGGGCTGGGCCTGGGTTTTGTCGGAGCGGGGTCGGCGGGCAGCCTTTGGCAGTTCAGCCTGGCACAGGGCCTCTTGATGGGCCTCCTGGGTACCTCGGCCACCTTTGCGCCCCTGGTGGCCGACACCTCGCAATGGTTCACGCGCAGGCGCGGCATCGCGCTGGCGATCTGCATGAGTGGCAATTACCTGGCTGGCGCCGTGTGGCCACCCATCATCCAGCACTTTGTCGACAGCGTCGGCTGGCGCCAGACCTACATCGGCATCGGCGTGTTTTGCGGCGTGTCGATGTTGCTGCTGGGCCTGGCGCTGCGCCGTCGCCCGCCACTGGTCGAGTTGCCCACATCAAGCCCTGTGCAGAGCCTGGCCAACCTGCAGTCGTCACAACCCCTGGGCCTGCCGCCTGCCGCGCTGCAAGGCCTGCTGTGTGTGGCCGGTGTGTCGTGCTGCGTGGCGATGTCGATGCCGCAGGTGCACATCGTGGCCTATTGCAGCGACCTGGGCTTTGGCGCGGCGCGCGGCGCTGAAATGCTGTCGCTGATGCTGGGCATGGGCATCGTCAGCCGCCTGGCCTCGGGCTGGATCTCGGATCACATTGGCGGCCTGCGCACGCTGCTGCTGGGCTCGGTGTTGCAGGGCATCGCGCTGCTGTTGTTTTTGCCGTTTGACGGCATGGTGCCGCTGTATGTTGTCAGTGGCATGTTTGGCCTGTTCCAGGGCGGCATCGTGCCCAGTTACGCGTTGATCGTGCGCGAATATTTCACGCCCAAAGAAGCCGGTGCACGTGTTGGCACGGTGCTGATGGCTACGCTGTTTGGCATGGCGCTGGGCGGCTGGATGTCGGGCGTGATCTTCGACTGGACCGGCTCCTACAAGGCGGCCTTTGTCAACGGCATTGCATTCAACCTGCTCAACATCAGCATCGTTTTGTTTTTGCTCTACCGGTTGAAGCTTTTGAAATCGCAACTGAAAACCGCCGAATCTGCTGTTTCCACCTAAGATTGGAAGAAATCGTGGCGTTTTCCCTCGTGGGATATAGATAGTTAGCTATCTAAAGTGTAGTATTTTGAAATCAAAAACAGCTTCCCCACCAGACCGCCGAAACCTGTTGAAGCTGGCTGCCATCACCGCAGCCACTTCGGCGCTGTGGTTGCCGGGCAGTGCCAGGGGTCAGCCCAAATTCACCAGCAACCCGTTCGCCCTGGGTGTTGCCAGCGGTTCGCCAACGCATGACTCGGTGGTGTTGTGGACGCGCCTTCTGCTACAGGGGGAATCACATCAATCGTTGCCGGGTGCATCTGGCGCCAGCCTTGGCAAGGAAGCGATCACCGTGCGCTGGGAAGTCGCCCATGACGACCAATTTATTCGCATCGCGCAAAGCGGCCAAAGCATCGCGTCACCCGAACTGGCGCACAGCGTCCATGCCGAAGTGGCGGGCCTGCAAGCCGACCGCTGGTACTTCTACCGCTTCATGGCGGGTGATGCCATCAGTCCGGTGGGGCGCACCCGCACCTTCCCCGCGCCCGACGCCGTGGTTGCCAAGCTGCGCCTGGCCTTCGCCTCCTGCCAGCGCTGGGAGCATGGCTACTTCAGCGCCTGGCGCCACATGGCGCAGGAGCGGCTCGACTTTGTGATGTTCCTGGGCGACTACCTTTACGAATACCCGGGCGCCGCCAACGCGGTGCGCACGCCGCCCGCGTCGGCGTCCGGCGGCTGGGTGACATCGCTCGATGACTACCGCCAGCGTCACGCCCTGTATAAAAGTGATGCTGATTTGCAAGCCATGCACGCCGCCTGCCCCTGGCTGATGACCTGGGACGACCACGAGGTGCAAAACGACTACGCGGGTGTGCAAGCGGGTTTCAGCAGCGCGCTTGACCCGTCCTCTCCCGCCAACTTTGCCGCACGCCGTGCGGCGGCTTACCAGGCCTATTACGAACACATGCCGATTCGCGCTTCGGCGTTGACGCAGGCGATTCAAGGCCTTGCCGGCGGCGCCGAAATGCGCATCTACAGCCGTGTCGACTACGGCCGGCTCGCGTCTTTTTACCTGCTGGACGACCGGCAATACCGCGACCCGCAGCCCTGCGCCAAAGACGGAAAACTGGGCTCCAACACCTTCGATCCTGCGTCTTGTGCCGACTGGCGCGACCCGAAACGAAGCCTGTTGGGCGCACGGCAAGAAGCCTGGCTGGAAGGCAGCTTCAGCCGCAGCGGCCCGTCCTGGAACGTGCTGGGCCAGCAAACGCTTTTTGGCCAGCGCGGCTTCAAACCCCGCCCGGAGCAACTGATGTGGAACGACGGCTGGGACGGCTACCCGGCGGCCCGCCAGCGCGTCACCGATTCATTGCGCAAGAGCCGGGTGACCAACGCCGTCATGCTCGGCGGCGATGTGCATGAGAACTGGGTGGGCCACGTCAAGGCCGACTATGCCGACAACCGCAGCGCCAATGTCGGTGTCGAGTTTTGCGGCACCGGCATCACGTCGCGCTCTGGCAACCAGTCACGCAAGGTTGTGGACGGCTGGCTGGCCGAGAACCCGCACTTTGTTTTTGCCGACAACAAGGCCAAAGGTTACGGTGTCTGCGAATTCACGCCAGCCAAACTTACGACGACCCTGCGCGTGGTCGATGACGTGGCCCACAAGGACACCAGGATTGCGACGCTCGCCAGCTTTGCCGTGCAGGCGGGCAGGGCTCAATTGGAGCGGGCCTGACCCTGGCCATTTCGCTCATTTTGGTGGCTGGTAGCCAACTCCGCCCGCTTTTTTCATGGCCTTGACGGATTCGGCGGGCGTCAGCAACGGCGTTGTTCGGTAGGCGCTCATCGCTCCGCTGGAGCCGATGGCCATCGCCATGGCGGCGGCACTGATGTTGTCGGGCATTTCGGCAATGACAACAATGTCGTACTCGCCAAATGCCAGCCACAGGCCCTCCAGTTTTCCCCCTGCTTTTTCAATCATGGGGCCCACCGCAGCCGCACGGTCCTGTGGTGTCTTGACCATGGAGGCCGTTGCAGACGTGCTGTACGACGCCTGGATCATGAATAAAGGCATATTTTTCTCCGATGCGAAGCGCGGCGAATTCCGCCTTGTCATTTTAGAAAGATGAGGCAATTGCGCAAGAGCAGGCAGGGTCAGTGAGCAGGCAGGGGCAGAGCAGGCAGGGGCAGAAGGGACAAGGTATATTTTGGGCAATTGCCTCATTTGGGAGATTTGCCCGCGACGATTGCCGCGCCAGACTTCTGAATGGTGATGCTTGAAAACTCTACCTGAGGGAACCCCATCATGACCCCACCCGCCATCGTGCAATGGCACGCCTACGTCAAGTCCCGCAACACCGGCGCACTGGTTGGCTTGCTCGACGAACACTGTAGCTTCCAGTCCCCGGTGGTTTTTACCCCGCAACAAGGCCGCGCCATCACCACCAAATACCTTGCCGCCGCCATGCACGTGCTGGGCAACGAGACCTTCGTCTACAAGCGCGAGTGGTACGCCGCAGATTCAGCGGTGCTGGAGTTTGAATCTGCGGTCGAAGGCGTGCTGGTGAACGGTGTGGACATCATCACCTGGAACAGCGCCAACAAGATCACTGATTTCAAGGTGTTGGTGCGGCCGCTCAAAGGCGTGAACAAACTGCATGAGGTGATGGGGCGGATGCTGGCGGCGATGGGCTGATTGCCTGATTGCCTTTGAAACCAGTTGACGCAATGGTTGCGGTAGAAGGTGGCTGCCTGTTGGTGCCGCGCGTGCCTATATTTTTCTTGCGGCAACCGCATGCACCGGCAGACTGTTTTTTTGAGCGTCGCACAAGGGTGATGACGCGTGCCTTGGGTTCACCGAAGATGCCATGCAGGGTGGGCAATGGACGAAAACCATCGAACCTGTACGGGTCCGATAGCCGCCGATTTCCCGGCGCGCCCTGACAGAACCTTGTCCTGGATCAAACCTGCATCAGGCTTTGGCCGATATGCTGAGCATCAGCAGGGCTCGCTCTGAGTCCGGAGGAAGCCATGGTGTGGGATGCAATCGTGATCGGATCCGGCATAGGCGGTCTGGCAGCAGCGGCGGCGCTGGCCAAGCGCCAGCGCCGGGTTTTGCTGCTGGAGCAACACAACGCGCCGGGCGGCCTGACGCAGACCTTTCGCCGTAACGGCTGGGTCTTTGCGCCGGGTGTGCATTACATCGGCGGCGTGGGGCCGCAGCCGGGGGCACAGGGCCAGTTCGGACGCCTGCTGGCCTGGCTCAGTGATGGTGCGCTGAAGTTTGCACCCTGCGCCAACCCATATGACATTGTGCGTGCACCAGGGCTGGAATTCGGCATCCCACACCCAGAGAGCGCTTATTGTGACGCCTTGATGGCGCGTTTTCCGAAGGACAAATCCGCTATCCGGAGCTGGTTTCTCGCGTGCGACGAGGCGCGCACCAGCGCCTATGCGCTGTTCGCGCTGCACAGCATGCCCGCCTGGCTGGCCTGGGGTTTGCGCCAGTGGCACGGCAGCGACGTGGAACACTGGACGCAACACACGCTGGCTGAAGAGTTGGCGCGCATCGAAAACCCGGCCTTGTGGGCGATTTTGGGCGCGCGTTGGGCCGACTACGGCGCGCCGCCCGCCCAGGCGCCGTTCGCCGAACATGCTCTGGTGACGGGCTCTTACAACGCCGGTGCCTATTACCCGGTGGGCGGGCCTGCACGATTTGCCCAAACTCTGCTGCCGGTGATCGAAGCGGCCGGCGGCGAATTGCGCCTCGGTTGTGATGTCAAGCACATCTTGACCGGCGCCGGGCGTGTCAGCGGCGTTGATTTCGAGCTGGGTGGTGCACGCCATCATGAGCAAACAGGCCACTTGGTCTCCGCCATGGGCGTGGCCAACACAGTGGCCTGCCTGGATCCCGGCGCGGCGCCACTGTGGCAACAAACCATCCGTGGCATGTCGCCTGGCCTGTCCTACCTGTCGCTCTTCATCGGCCTGGAAGGAGATGTCGAAGCTGCCGGCGCCAGCAGCGCCAACCACTGGATTTATGAGGATTTTGACGTTGGCCGTTTGTGGCGAAAACCGGCGGATGAGGACGCGCCCGGCATCTTCGTGTCGTTCCCATCGATGAAAGACCCAGCCAACCACGACAAGCCCACGGCCGAGGTGGTCGCCGTAGTTGATTCCGCCGCCTTCACCCAGTGGCTGGCGCTGCCCGGCGGCGCGCGCCCGCAGGAATATCTGGCGTTCAAGGGCAGGATAGAGGAGCGGCTGCTGGCCCAGTTTCTGCGCCACTTCCCGCTGATGCGGCCGCTGCTGCGTTTTCATGAGCTTTCAACACCGGTGACGCAGCGCCGTTACGTGCGCTCGCCCCTGGGCGCCATGTATGGGATTGAGATGACAGCTGACCGGTTGACCAGCCCTGCGCTGCACGTTCGTACCCCGCTACCGGGCCTACTGCTCGCTGGCCAGGACGTCACCAGCCCGGGCGTGCAGGGCGCTTTCATGGGCGGCCTGCTTGCGGCGGCGTCCATTGAGCCGGCGCTCTGGTCCAGCTTGCGGGCCTGAGGCAACACTTCACGAGGACTCACCATGAACATCCATTCACGAACCCGTTTGCAAGTTATTGGCACGGTCATGGCTGCACTGGCGCTGGCCCCGTCGGTGCAAGCCCAAACCGGTGGCGAGTTGCTGTATTCCACCCATTGCATTGCCTGCCACACAACGCAAATGCATTGGCGCGAAAAAAAGCTGGCCGTCGACTGGAACAGCCTGAAGGCCCAGGTGCAGCGCTGGCAGGCCACCACCGGACTGGGCTGGAAAGAAGACGAAATTCTCAGCGTCACGCGCTATCTGAATGACAGCTTTTACCAGTACCCGGCCCAAGCCGATCAAATCAGCCTGCGGGCCCGGTGATCTGCCCACCCATTAGAAATTTGACTGCCGCATCGCGGCCTCGACCTGGTTTTGCAGCGACAGGCTGGCATCAAGCCCCTTGCTGCCCAGCAGTGCATACAAGGGCTCAACCTGGTAAAAAGGCGTCGCAAAGGCCGGTTCCACCCGCAGCTTGTGCATGGCCTCAAACACATCGGTGTAGACCTCGGGGCGTGTGTTGCGGATGTAGGCAAACGCGTAGGCATCCGCATAGGCCTCTTCGATGGAGAGTTTTTTCTCCAGCGCCTGGCGTTCAACAGAACCTTCAGCGGCGGCCGCGACACTTTCCCACATTGCCAGCGACAGATGCCGGCTTCGAATACGGAAGCAGTGCCCCAGTTCATGGGCCGCGATGGTCAGCAAAAATGCCCGTGTGTTCCCGGGCGTGGAGGTGAGCTTCATGATCTGCTCCATCTTGGGGTTGGCGCCCTCTGAAATCACCACCACGCAATCGAGGCCTTCACGAGGAACGACACCGACAGGCGAATAGGCAACGTTTTTCGCAGCAGTCTTGGCGTAGCTGATGTTGAGGTCGGCAAACAGCGCGTGCTGGCGAACCTCCTGGAACAGGTCAATCCACTGGGCAACGGTGGGAATGCTGTAGGCCCATGAAAACACGGGCCAAAAAACTCCCAGAATACCAATGGCGACTCTAGACATGGTGTGTTCCTGTAAAAGGCAGTTTCAGTGGAGACCAACCCAAGCTCGATTGACGCCTTGAGTATTGGGCCGGTTGGCTGATTGCTCACTAGGGGAATACCAAGCCCTGTGGTGAGAATGGCGCAGTTTGCGGGGCCCAGTTTTGGCGCCAGTGGCATACTTGCCGTCACCGTAAGGAGCCTGAAATGCCCTCCATCCCAAGCCACTTTTGGCTGATGAAATCCGAGCCCAACGAGTGCTCGATCGACGATGCGCTGGCCGCGCCCCAACAGACCGTGCCCTGGATCGGCGTGCGCAACTACCAGGCGCGCAACTTCATGCGCGATGCCATGCAGGTGGGCGACGGCGTGTTGTTCTACCACTCCAGTTGTGCCGAGCCCGGCATTGCGGGCATTGCCCGCGTCGCCTCGGTTCCGAAACCGGATCCAAGCCAGTTTGATGCGAAGTCGCTGTACTTTGACGCTGGCGCCAAACCGGCCGAGCCCCGGTGGATGCTGGTGGATGTGCAGGCGCTGCGCAAAACCCGGCTGCTGAATTTGCCCGAGCTGCGCGCCACACCTGCATTGGCCGACATGTTGTTGCTTAAAAAAGGAAACCGCCTGTCAATCACCCCGGTCAGCAGGGCGCATTGGGATTTGATCGTGGGCAAGATGCTCAAGTGAAGCGGGGCACCGCAGTGCCGCATTTTGAGTTCGGCCAGTCTGCCAATGTTCATTGCCTGGGGGCAAAGCACTGACAACTTCATGGCAATAGTGCATGCTGCCAGAATGCACCCATTGATGTCCACTAAGGAGGCCGCCATGCCCCACGCCCCAAGCCACGCTTTCGCATCCACCCTCAAAACCTTCAAAACGGCTGGTGGCAAGTCGGGCAAGTTGTATTCGCTGCCCGCGCTAACCAAACAGTTCCCCAACATCAAGCGCCTGCCGGCATCGATGCGCATCGTGCTCGAATCGGTGTTGCGCAACTGCGATGGCAAACGCGTCACGGCGGAGCACGTGGCGCAGCTGGCGAATTGGCAACCCAGCGCGCATCGCACCCATGAAATCCCGTTTCTGGTGTCGCGTGTGGTGTTGCAAGACTTCACCGGCGTGCCCCTGCTGGCCGATTTGGCGGCCATGCGCAGCGTGGCCCTGCGCCTGGGCAAGGACCCCAAGCGCATCGAGCCGCTGGTGCCGGTGGACCTGGTGGTGGACCACTCGGTGATGGTTGACCATTACGGCAAAAAAGATTCGCTGGACCTGAACATGAAGCTGGAGTTCCAGCGCAACCGCGAGCGTTATGAGTTCATGAAATGGGGCATGCAGGCCTTGGACACATTTCGCGTGGTGCCGCCGGGGTTCGGCATCGTGCACCAGGTCAACCTCGAATACCTGGCGCGCGGCGTGCACCGCACGAAGGACGGCGTCTATTACCCCGACACCCTGGTCGGCACCGACAGCCACACCACCATGATCAACGGCATTGGCGTGGTCGCCTGGGGCTGTGGCGGCATCGAGGCCGAGGCGGCGATGCTGGGCCAGCCGGTGTATTTTTTGACGCCCGATGTGGTGGGCATGGAGTTGACCGGCCGCCTGCGCGAAGGCGTCACCGCGACGGACCTGGTGCTGACCGTCACCGAAATCTTGCGCAGCCACAAGGTGGTCGGCAAGTTTGTCGAGTTTTATGGCGAGGGCACCCGCACGCTGGCCGTGCCGGACCGCGCCACCATCGCCAACATGGCGCCCGAATACGGCGCCACCATGGGCTTCTTCGCGGTGGACGAGAAGACCATCGCCTACTTCACAGGCACGGGGCGCAGCAAGGCCGAGATCGAGGCATTTGAGGCTTACTTCAAAGCCCAGGGCCTGTTTGGCATTCCCAAATCCGGCGACATCGACTACTCGCAGGTGGTGACGCTGGACTTGGGCCGCGTCACACCCAGCCTGGCTGGCCCCAAACGCCCGCAGGATCGGATTGAACTGGGCGCCGTGGCGCGCCGGTTCGAGGCGCTGTTTTCCAAACCCAATGCCGACAACGGTTTCAACCAGCCGGCCGCTGTCTTCCACACCCGCCATCTGGCGCGCGCGTCGGGCCTGCAACTGCCGCCCAAACTGCCCAAGGCGCCGCCAACCGCGCTGGGCGCGCCGCGCCAGGTGGTGGAGATGGAAGGCAGCAAGCCGACTTTCGCCGCGGCGCATACCGAGTCCGTGGCGCCCGGCGCCCATCGTGGCGGCAGCACGGACATTACCATCGGCAACGGCGACGTGCTGATCGCAGCCATCACCAGTTGCACCAATACTTCCAACCCCAGCGTGCTGCTGGCGGCGGGCTTGCTGGCCAAGAAGGCGGTTTTGGCTGGCTTGCGCGTCCAGCCGCACATCAAGACGTCGCTGGCGCCGGGCTCGCGCATCGTGACCGAGTACCTGAGCGCAACCGGCCTGTTGCCCTACCTCGAAAAACTCGGCTTTTCGCTGGCAGGGTATGGCTGCACAACCTGTATCGGCAACGCGGGGGATTTGGCGCTGGAATTCAATGAGGTCATCACCAAAAACGATTTGGTCTGCGCGGCGGTGTTGTCGGGCAACCGCAATTTTGAGGCGCGGATCCACCCGAATTTGAAGGCGAATTTCCTGGCCAGCCCACCCCTGGTCGTGGCTTACGCGATCGCCGGCACCGTCACCCGCGACCTGATGACCGAGCCACTTGGCAAAAGCAGGGGCGGACGCGATGTTTATCTGGGCGACGTCTGGCCCACCAGCGGCGAAATCCACCAGTTGCTGAAGTTCGCGATGAACGGCAAGGCCTTCCGCGAGAACTACGCCAAGGTCAAAACCGAACCCGGGCCTTTGTGGGAAAAGATCAAAGGCGTGGCAGGCACGGCCTACACCTGGCCGGCCAGCACCTACATTGCTCAACCTCCGTTCTTCGATGATTTTGCTATTAAAATGGAAGCTAACTATGCATATTCCACGAGGGAAAAATGCCAAAATGACTCCAAAAATTCGGATTTTCAGGTGAGTCAGGGCCGCATCATGGCCCTGTTCGGCGACTCCATCACCACCGACCACATTTCCCCTGCCGGGTCGATCAAGGAGAGTTCACCAGCCGGCCAGTGGCTGTTGCAAAACGGCGTGCGAAAAGCGGACTTCAACTCCTACGGCGCACGCCGGGGCAACCACGAGGTGATGATGCGTGGGACTTTCGCCAATGTGCGCATCAAGAACCTGATGCTGCCGGTCGACGCCGAAGGGTCGCGCGAAGAGGGCGGCGTCACGCTTTACCAGCACGATGGCCCCGACCTGGGACGCAAGATGGCCATCTTTGATGCCGCCATGCAGTACATCGCCGATGGCGTGCCCACCGTGGTGTTCGCGGGCGAGGAATATGGCACGGGGTCGAGCCGCGACTGGGCCGCCAAAGGCACGCAGCTGCTGGGCGTCAAGGCCGTGGTGGCGAAGAGTTTTGAGCGAATCCACCGCAGCAACCTGGTGGGCATGGGCGTGCTGCCCCTGCAGTTCAAAGGCAACGACTCATGGCAGACGCTTGGGCTCAAGGGTGATGAGTTGATCGACGTGATTCCGGACGCGGATCTGACACCACAAAGTGATGCCAGCCTTCGCATCGCCCGGGCCGACGGCTCAAAAATTGAGGTGGCCGTGAGCTTGCGCATCGACACCCCCATCGAGGTGGACTACTACCGCAATGGTGGCATCCTGCCTTACGTGCTTCGGCAGTTGCTTCAGGCTTGATGCTTCAGGTGCAGGCGCATCAGGATGTCCTGGTTGTGGTTGCCAAAACCCTTGCCAAAGATGTTGATGCCGCCGGGGTTTTTGGCAGCATCGTCGATGCCGATCTTGAGCCGGATCGAATGATGGTCGCCAATGGCAAGCTGCGACAGCGTGACATTCGAAATCTTTTTGCCGCCCACCGTCGTGCCCTGGTCTGAAATCACCCAGCTTGTCAGCTCGCCGTACTGCGAGCCCTCCAGCTTCCACCAGTGCGGTGTGTAGATGCCACGCTTGTCGCCATAGTCGCCGGGTGAGGTCCAGGTGCCGACCTGGATGTCGTTGACCCACAGGCTGATGTCACTCGGCCAGTTGCTGTTGGTGCCCGGTGTCTCCGACGACAGCTCCAGGCTGAACTCGATGGCCTCAATCCCGGCGTTCAGCAGTTTGGCGTTGTTGGGAAATTTGTATTCGACATAACCCCGCCCGAACCACAACAGCGCCGCCTGCATGCGGGCCGGGTCGAGAAACAGGCCAGGCACATCCAGAATGCCGATCACGCGCTGGGTCGAGCACATGCCGCAGGGTGCGCTGACACCGCAACTGGTATACAGCCCCAACGGCATCGCGACCTCGACCGTGTTGTCGAACTCCTGGCTGGACGTTTCATCCAAGCGGATCACGATCTCGTCAAAACGCGCTGAGCAGATTTTCTGCTGGCCCTTGGTGGCTTTCAGTGTCTGGGTGTCAATCAAGCCCGACTCCTGCAGAATCTGGATGTGGGTGGCGACTGTGGATTGCGGCAGGCCAACCGCCTCGCTGATCTGGGTGACATTCATCGGGCCCTTGCGTTGCAGCAGCTTGAGGATCTGGATGCGCACGGGCGACGACAGGCCCCGGATCACCGCAAAATTCAGTTCCGGATCGACATTGAGAAAATTGCGTCGCGTGTTGTCTTGATCGTCCAAATTGCGCACCCTTGGTCACCATTTGCCATTCAAGGCAGCATTGTCAGGCCGGAACCAGTTTGATCACATTCCAGGAAGCGGGGGCCAGTGTCATGCGAATCTGCTCCCCTTTGACCGACACACCAGCCAGTGCAGTCGGTGAGACTTTGTCTGGCGATTCCTTGGTGTTGACGGCGGCAAGGTCGGCATGGTGCAACTGGTGTGCAAGCCCCGGCTTGAGCGGCGCAAAACCACGGGCCGAGACTTCAACACTCACCTCGCCAGTCAAATCACGGTTCAAGGCAAAAATGCTCAGACCTCCATCCTCATTGGCGACCGTGGCCACTTTGAGATAGGGCGCATTGGGGATGTCGTAGAAATGGTCATTGGCGCCGCGCGGGTCGTAGTAGCGGGTGGCGTAGGTGTCGGATTCAACCCGTGCACGCAGAACCCGGCCACGCCCGAATTTGCTCATTTGTGCGAACGGGTGGAAGATGGTCTGGCGCCAGGCCGGGCCGCCGGTTTCCGTCATGATGGGGGCAATCACGTTGACCAGTTGCGCCAGGCAGGCAGACTTGACGCGGTCTGCATGGTTCAACAGCGAAATGCAGGCGCCGCCAAAACACAGCGCATCTTCCATATTGTAAATCTCTTCCAGGATCGGCGGCGCTATCGGCCAGCCTTCCTTGACGCGGTCCGCCCGGACGCGCCGGGTGCGGTACCAGACGTTCCATTCGTCAAAACTCAGCATGATGCGTTTGGGCGAGCGGCGTTTGGCAGCCACGGCGTCGGCAATCGCCACCACCTCTTCGATGAAGTTGTCCATCAGGTCGGGGCAGGCCAGAAAGGCGGCGGTATCGCCCTTGTAGTTGTTCAGGTAAGTGTGCAGCGAGACGTAGTCCACGTGGTCGAAGGTGTGCTCCAGTACGGTGTCTTCCCAGGCGCCGTAAGTCGCCATGTTGCGGCTTGAAGAGCCACAGGCAGCAAGTTCAATGCGGGGGTCAATCCAGCGCATCATCTTTGCGGTTTCGGTGGCTATGCGGCCGTATTCGGTGGCGGTTTTCATCTCCATCTGCCAGGGCCCGTCCATCTCGTTGCCCAGGCACCAGAACTTGATATCGTGAGGCTTTTCCCAGCCATGGGCGCGGCGCAGGTCAGACCAAGCCGTGCCGCCGGGGTGGTTGCAGTACTCGAGCATGTTGCGGGCCGCATCGGCGTTGCGCGTCCCCAGGTTGACCGCGAACATGGGTTCGACTTCTGCGGCCCTGCACCAATCGACAAATTCATTGGTGCCAAAGGTGTTGGGCTCGGTGGAGAACCAGGCTAGGTCCAGCCGTTCGGGGCGTTTTTCGACGGGGCCAACACCGTCCTCCCAGTTGTAGCCCGAGACAAAATTGCCGCCGGGGTAACGCATGATGGTGGTGCCCAGTTCACGCACCAGGTCCAGCACGTCCTGCCGGAAGCCCTTCTTGTCGGCGGTGGCATGGCCCGGCTCGTAAATGCCACCATAAACACAGCGCCCCAGGTGCTCAACAAAGGCGCCAAACAGGCGGGGATCGGTTTCGCCAATCGCGAAATCGCGGTCTATCATGATTTTGGCTTTGCGGTTGTTAGACATGGGCGGTCTCTCCTGAAGTGGTTAGGTGTGGGGGTTGAAGGGGCGTGACAACGTTTGACGTGGTGTCCGGCAGCAGCACCGCGCTTTTGAGTTGCTGCGAATAGGGGTGTTGCGGGTTGGCCAGCACGGTTTTGGCGTCGCCTGCCTCGACCACCTTGCCGCGCTGCATGATGATGATGCGGTCAGAGATGTAATAGGCCGTAGCCAGGTCGTGGGTGATGTAGATGATGGAAATGCCCAGCCCATCGCGCAGGGTCTTGAACAGGTTGACGATGGACATGCGCAGCGAGGCATCGACCATCGACACCGGCTCGTCGGCGACGATGAGTCTGGGCGAGGGGATCAAAGCGCGGGCCACGGCAATGCGTTGCAGCTGGCCGCCTGACAATTCATGCGGGAAGCGCCCGCGCACCTCGGCCAGGGACAGGCCGACCTTGCCCAGGGCCTCGTCAGCGCAATGCATGGCCGCCGCGTCATCTTTGGCGGCTGTAAAGCGGCGTGCTGTCATGAACAGATAGTGGTCGAGCTGCTTCAAGGGGTTGAAGGCCTCAAACGGGTTCTGGAAAATCGGCTGCACTTGCGCCATGAACTTGAGGCGCCCTGATTTGCCGCGAATGGCGGCCAGATCAGTGCCGGCAAAACGCAACTGCCCCATGCTGGGCTGCACCAGGTTCAGGATCATGCTGGCCAGCGTTGATTTGCCGCTGCCCGATTCGCCAATGATCGCGAAGATTTCGGGTTTGCCTGATTCGAGCCGGAAGCTCACATCGTCCACCGCCCGAATGCGCTGGCGCGACAACAGGCCGCCCCGGACATAGTCCTTGCTGACGTGGTCGAGTTCCAGCAAGGCAGTGTTCTGTGCCGTCATGATGTGATCGCGAAACAGGCGGCACGATGGCCCGGCGTTATGGTGGTCATGGGTGGCGCTTCGCTGCGGCAACGCTCCATGGCCAGCGGGCAGCGCGGGTGAAAACGGCAACCAATGGGTGGGGCTGCCAGATTGGGCGGGCTGCCCTCCAGGCCCTTGCGCGGCGCGGCATCGCCAATGCGCGGCAAGCTGGACACCAGATGCGCGGTGTAGGGGTGGCGCGGGTTGCGGAAGAGCTCCTGCGTTGGCCCTTCCTCAACGATTCGCCCCGCGTACATGATGCCCAGGCGGTCGGCCAGGTGCGCATGCACGCCCAGGTCGTGCGTGACCAGCAGCACTGAAGAGCCCATCTCGCGCTGGATCTCGCGGATCATGTCGAGCACGTTTTTTTGTACGATCACGTCCAGGGCGGTGGTCGGTTCGTCGGCAATGATGAAGTCGGGCCGGCAGATGGTGGCCAGCGCAATCGTGACACGCTGGCGCATGCCGCCCGACAGCTCATGCGGGTAGGCATTCAGGACGCTGGGTTCGAGCTGGACCCGCGCCAGATGGGCATCCACCAGTTTGTCAAACTCGGCGCGCGGTTGGTTGATGTGGCGAAAAGCGAAATCAACAAAGGACTGCCGGATGCGCCGCACCGGGTTGAAGACGCTCATGGAGCCCTGCACGATGTAGGACAGATGCCGCCAGCGCAGGGCGTCCAGTTCGTCAGACTTCATTTTGAGGATGTCGGGCGCAAAGGCAAAGTCAACCCGGCCCGCGACGATCTCAAGCGGTGGTTTCAGGGCCGCCGCGATGGTCTTGATCAGCGTGGTTTTGCCGGAACTTGATTCGCCTGCCAGGCCATAAATTTCATTGCGCTGCACCTCAAAATCGACCCCATCAACGGCTTTGACTTCGCGGTTGATGCCGAAGTGGGTGGTGCGGTAATAGGCCTTCAGGCCCTGCACAGCCAGCACCGGCGCCCCACCCGCGCCTGCGCTCATGATGCGGCCCCCATGCGGCTCAATCGGCTGCGCGGGTCTATGTATTCATTCATCGAAACGGCCAGCAGGTACAGGCCAATGAACAGCATCATCAACAGCAACACCGGAAAGGCGATCCACCACCAGATGCCGGCCACCATGGCCGTGTGCTGGTTGGCCCAGTAAATCATGCCGCCAATGGAGGGGGTGTTGATGTCGGTAAAACCCAGCACGGCCAGCGTGACCTCCAGGCCAATCGACCAGTTGATGTTGTTGAGTGTGGTTGAAAACACAACCGGCAGCACATAGGGCAGATGTTCGCGCTGCAATACCTCGCGCGTGCTCATGCCTGAGAACAGACTGGTGCGGGTGAAATCGCGGTTGCGCAGGCTGATGGCAATCGAACGTATCAGGCGTGCGTCATAGGCCCAGCCCAGCATGGCCATGATCACGGCCAGCCAGCCCCAGGTCAGCTTGTCGCGCATCACAAAATAAAACAGCACCAGGATTGGCAGCAGCGGGATGACGATGAATGTGTCGTTGATCGACATCAGCAGCCGGTCCACCCAGCCGCCCACATAACCCGACACCAGCCCGACGACCAGCGCCATGATGCGGCTCATGAGGGCCACGCAGAGGCCAAACAGCAGGGTGTTGCGGATGGCGTCACTGAGCAGCCAGAACATGTCCTGGCCACGGCTGGTGGTGCCGAAGATGTGCGGCCAGCCAGGCGGCAGGTCCAGGGGCACCACATACATGTCCATGGGCGGGTAGGGCGAGACGAAAGATAGCAGGGCGATCACCACGACTGTGCCGGTCAGGGCCGCGCCTATCGCAAACTCGACATTGGTTTTCAGCAGGTCGCGCAGGGTTTTGAACATGGCTGGATGGGATTGGATTTCAACGCGCCTCAACGTGCCTCAACGTGCCTCAACGCGCGGGTCGAGCAACGGGTAAATCAGGTCGATCAACAACACGGCTGCCGAGACACCGATGATGGAAATGGTGGTCACCCCCAGCACCAGGCCATAGTCACCCGCGTAAACCGCACCCACCAGCAAGGCGCCCACGCCGGGGTAGCCAAAAATCTGCTCGGTGATGATGGCGCCATTGAAAATCGTTCCCAGGGTCATGGCCAGGCCCGTTACCTGTGGCACCAGGGCGTTGCGCATCACATACGAGAACAGGATGCGTTTGTGTGCCACGCCTCCCAGTTCCGCATAAGTCACGTAGTCTTCAGTCACCACGTTGGACACCAGCGAGCGCATGCCCAGAAACCATCCACCCATGCCGATGACCATCAGGCTTGCGGCCGGCAAAATCGAGTGTTTGAGGATGCTCAGCACGTGGTTGAAGTCCATCGCCCGGTTCAAATTCACGTCGCTGCCGCCCGTGATGGGCAACACCGGCCAGACGTAGCCAAAAATCACCAGCAGCACAAAGCCGGAGATGTAATAAGGCACCGGGTGCAGGCCCATGGCGATCACACCCATGAGCTTCAGGCCGCGGTTGTTTCGGTAGTAACCGGCCAGGCCACCGAGCAGGTTGCCGAGCAACCAGGTCAACACGGTAGAGGTCAGCAGCAGGCCTGCGGTCCAGGGCAGGGCGCGGCCGATCAGGGTCATCACCGGGGTGGGAAAGCTGGAGAGCGAAGGCCCAAAGTCGGCTGTCACAATGCGCCGCCAGAAGTTGACGTACTGCTCCAGCGGCCCGCCCTTCAAGCCATACAGCTCGCGCAGCGACTCGCGCATCAACTCAATGGCTTCGGGGCTGGTGTTGCCATAAGCCGTGACGGCAGCGATGGACTGCTCCACCGGGTCAATCGGCGTGGCGTGCGTGATGATGTAGGCGATGTTGACGCCTATAAACACCACCAGCACGAACTGGCCCAGGCGTTTGAGCCCGTAGACGGCAAATGCGCGCATTGAACTTTAGCGGGGCGCTGTCAGAAGTCTGTCACTTCGTCGGTTTCAGCCTGACCAGCATGTAGCGCGAATTGCCCCAGTTGGGCACTGGGTTGGTGTAGGGGTTGGCCGCTGTGGGCCAGCCCGTCCAGTAAGTCTCGTCCATCACCGTGAAGACGTTGTAGGCCATCAGCGGAATGGTCGGCATCTCGCGCGTGACCAGCTTCACGTAGTCCTTGCCCAATTCAATGCCGCGCGGGTCGTCAAAACCAACCTTCCGCACAGTCTCGATGATCTTGTCCAGCTCGGGGTTGGCCCAGCGCTGCCAGTTGCGTGCCGGCTGGGGTTTGCCAACTTCCGCCACAAACTGGCTGTGCCAGCTATCCAGGAAGTAGGACAAGTCCGGGTGGCCGCCCCAGGTCTCGACGCTCCAGCCAATGAAGGTGTCGAAATCGCCCGCAGCGCGACGGGTGGGCAGGGTGCCCTGGGCCACGTCGACCTTGGCGTCAATGCCGAACTGGCGCCAGTTCTGTACGATCATCGAGCCCGCACGGGTCATGATGGGGCGTGCGTCGCCCTCCACCATCACACGGATGGCAAAAGGTTTGCCGTCGGGTGTCATCCACTGCGCGCCGACTTTTTTGTAGCCGGCTTTTTCAAGCAGTTCTTTGGCGGCCGCCGGGTTGGCCTTCCACCAGCCCATGCCAAAAGCCGCGTCGATCTGTTTGCGGTCGGTCGGGATTTGCGCGCCCATGGACGGGCGCAGCGAGTCGGCGATCTCTTTGCCCATGTTGGCGTCGTAGGGCTTGATCTTGCGTTTGCCGGTGTCAATCTCAAAGGCCTTGAGCCAGTCCTGCAAGGGGCCGTGGTAAACACTGGGGTGCGTGCCTGTAGGTGGAACACCAATCGCAGAAATGGTGGCGGCGCCACGGTAGGAGGCCATCGACACCGCCTTGATGTCGATCAGCAAGGCCAGCGCCCAGCGGACGTCCTTGTTCTTGAACATCTCATTCTGGGTGTTGAAGATCAACGCGGGCAGGGTAGGGTCGGGGTGCCCATACGGGAAACCCTTGAACCAGCCCTGCGAGGTCTTGGACTGTTTGGCCAGCGTGAACATGCCCTCGGGTGCGATGTCATGCACCACATCCAGCTGGTGGTTCAACTGCGCAATCACGCGCTTGTCCGGTGGGCCCGGATCCATGTAGACCAAGTATTTGGGGCCGGGCTTTCCAAAGCGTCCGAGCGAGGTGCGCTGCCAGTCGTCGCGCAGTTGCCAGATGTACCACTTGCCGTCCGGGTCGAAACTTTTCAGCACATAGGCCCCGAGCGAAATCGGATTGGCATTGTCAAACTTGAGAGGGTCCGCCTGCTTTTCGAACACATGCTTGGGCATGATCCAGGCGCCGTTCCAGCGCACGGTAAACAGGGCATGGAAACGCGAGTTCGGCTTCTTGAGCTTGAAGACCACCGTTTGTGCGTCTGGCGCCGTCACGCTGTCCACATTGAGGTTGAACACCGCGCCCCAGCGCATCGCGGGGTTCTTGATTTGCGTCTCGACTGTGTAAACCACGTCGGCAGCGGTGAACTCGACGCCGTCGCTCCAGAAAATGCCCTTGCGCAGCTTCACCGTCATCTGCGTGAAGTCCGCGTTGTACATGGGTTTGTCGCTGGCCAGCGAGTTGTCCCATACGCCATCAAGGCCCTTTTCCGGGTCGATGTACCAGAAGGTGTCCATCGCCACCTGGTGCAGGCCGGTCGATTGCCCACCCCCGCTGATGGCCCATATATTGAACCAACCCGCGTTTTTGACCGTGCCTTCGGGGTTCTCCAGAATCAGCGTCTCGTTGCGCGGTAAATCCGAGAACGTGTTTTGCGCTTGCACAAGGGCTGGCAGCGCGAGCAGGCCAATGCCAAACGCGGCAACAGCCAGCGACATGATGCGTTTCATCTTCATCGGTGTCTCCTATTGCCCGCCTCCACCAGAATGGCTGGCTTGTGCGAGCATGTTATCGAGCCTGATTTAACGTTAAAACGGTTTGTCTGATCTATATCAAAATATTGGATACAGTTACCGCGTCCACAATATAGCACCAAATTGATGGAGAGACTAGGCAGGTTGAATGTCTTGTTCCGCCGAAGCGCCAGAATGGTGTTGACGCTGCCATCCCGGTGGCCAATTGCCCGGTCTGCCACCAGAGCCTGAGCCTGGTCGCGCGGCTGCTGGAGGCCAACGGCATCGCCACAGTGGTGATGGGTTGCGCCCGCGACATCGTCGAACACGTGGGCGCTCCGCGCCTGCTGTTCTCGGATTTTCCGCTGGGCAATGCGGCGGGGCGGCCGAACGACGCAGAGTCGCAGGCCGTCACGCTGGCGCTTGCCCTTTGCCTGCTCGAAGACGCCCCCGGGCCACGCACCACGGAGCAGTCGCCCCTCAAATGGGCGGCCAGCCCCGACTGGAAAGTTGACTACTCGAATATCGACCGCCTGACGCCTGAAGAAATCCGGCGCAAGCGCCTTGAATTCGACCAGGGCAAAGCGCAGGCGCAAGGCTTGCGGCAGCAGTTGCTACGTAATAAATAGCTTACTATTGATACTGGACGGGGACCAGATGTCAGCTTGACCACCCGTACGCGACATCAATCCGCCACCGCCTGGTAAACCAGCTAGCGCAACAAGTTGCGATGGTAGGTCCGCATGGCGCCGGGCGACTGCATCATCATCACCCCGACGATCTGCTCTTTGGGGTCGACCCAGAATACCGTGCCTGCGTAGCCGCCCCAGTTGTGCCTGCGCTGCCTGGCGTGAATGCCAGGCCGTCACTGGGCCGCACTGCGAGGCCCAGGCCGAAGGTGTAGAGCGAGGGGAACAACACGGTGCCGCCGGGGCTCTGGGCAATCGGGATGCGTGGCCCCAGGTGGTCGGATGTCATCCAGCGCACCGTGGTGCGCGAAAGGATGCGCTGGCCGTCCAGAGTGCCGCCATTGAGCATCATCTGGGCAAAGCGAAGGTAGTCCGGCGCCGTCGAGACCGCGCCTGCGCCGCCCGAGTCGTTGCCCGGCAGCCGGGAGACGTCGATGAGTTTGAAGGGTGCACCCGTCGCAGGGTCTTTGTCGAACGAAGCCGCCAGGCGGTTCATCTTCGTTTCAGGCACATAAAAGGCCGTGTCGTTCATGCCCAGCGGCCGGAAGATGCGTTCGGCCATGAAGTCGCCCAGGCGCTTGCCGGACGCGGCTTCGATCACGCGTCCCAACACGTCGGTGGACAGGCTGTATTCCCAGGCAGTGCCCGGCTGGCGCAGGAGCGGGATGGTGGCCAGGCGGCTGACCTGCTCGGCCGGCGCCATGTCGCGCACGTCAAAGTCGATGTTGCCGGATTTGTAGAGGCCCGCCTTGGTCAGAGCCTCCTTGAACGCGGCGTTGGGCGAGGCGATCTCGCCAACCCATCCTAGGTCAGGCTGCGCATTGAGCAATAGGCGTTTTCCATAGTGCTCGTCTTTCGGGTCGGCCCCGAGTTACACGCAGGTTACGGACAGAGTTGCAGGTCTATTTTCCCCGGCGGGCCATCAAGATTTTTGGTATCTGCAAAAATGACATCTTCTTCTGCTCTGTGCGCCGACGGGCGCCAGTGCAAATCCGATCCTGGCTTTCTTTTCAACCCCGTTCAAGCCTATGCCAACCATTGCCAAGCGCCTCGATTTGATTGCCAATTCCTTGACCCGACGCTGGACATCATCGCTGTTGATGGTGGCCGGGGTGCTGTCTGTGGCAGCCTGCGGCAAGGGCGCCGGTGGTCCCGGCGCACCGGGTGGCCCCGGCGGCCCAGGCGGCATGCCGCCGCCCGAGGTGTCGGTGATCACGGTGCAGGTTGAGTCACGGCCCATTGAACTGGAGTACGCGGGGCAGACGGCAGGTTCGCGTGAAACGGAAGTGCGTGCGCGCGTGGCCGGCATTTTGCAAAAACGCCTGTTTGAAGAAGGCAGCACGGTGACGGCAGGCACGCCCTTGTTCCAGATCGACCCGGCCAATTTTCAGACCCAGGTGGCATCGGCCGAGGCTGTAGTGGCCGTGGCGCAAGCCAGAGTTGGTCAAACCCAGCGTGACCAGGCGCGACTGGCGGCCCTGATCACCGACCGCGCCATCAGCCAGAAGGAGTTTGATGACGGCAAGTCGGCGCTGGAATTGGCCGAGGCGACCCTGAAGCAGTCGCAAGCGCTGGCCGCTGAGGCGCGCCTGAACCTGGGCTACACCAAAGTCGTGGCGCCCATCAGCGGGGTGACCGGCACGGTGAGCAAATCCGACGGCAGCCTGGTGACTGCGGCAGACAGCCTGCTCACCACCATTGTGCAAACCAATCCGATTTACGTGAACTTCAGCGTGGCGGAGAGCGACTTCCTGCGCCTCAATGCGCAGGTCAAAGCCGGGCTGTTGACGGTGCCTGGTAAACGTTCTGGCAATGGCAGCCTGGGCTTCAGCGTGCAGGTCAAACAGGCCGATGGCAGCATCTACCCGAAGAGCGGCAAACTCAATTTCGCCAGCGAAAAGGTCAACCCGCAGACCGGCAGTGTGGATGTGCGCGCCGAGATCCCCAACCCCGACGGCGCCTTGCGCCCCGGCCAGTTTGTGCGCGTCTTGCTGGGTGGCGCCAGCCGTCCCAATACCCTGACGGTGCCGCAGCGTGCGGTGATTGACAGCCCGTTTGGCAAGATTGTGTTCAAGGTCACGCCCGACAACAAACTGGCACCCCAACCGGTGGAGCTTGACGGCTGGAGCCTGGGCCAATGGATTGTGACCAAGGGCTTGCAGGCCGGCGACCGGGTGCTGGTGGAAGGTTTCATCAAGGCACATGACCCGGGCATGACGGTCAAGCCGGTGCCTTATGTTGCTGCGGCTCCCGGCGCACCGGGAGCGCCATCGGCTCCTGCCGGCCCAACTGCGGCAGCACCGACAAGTTCAGCAACAGTTTCAGCGGCAAGTTCAGCGGCAAGTTCAGCGGAAAATCAGCCTGAAGCCCCCGCGAATACTTCGAAGCAAGCTATAAAATAGGGAGCATTCTAAAAATGTTCTCCAAGTTTTTCATTGACCGTCCGATCTTCGCGACGGTGCTCTCCCTGTTCCTGGTGCTGGCCGGGCTGGCTTCGATGCGCGTTTTGCCTATTTCGACTTACCCCGATATTTCACCACCCGTGGTCAGTGTCACCGCCATCTACCCCGGCGCGTCGGCCGAGGTGCTCGAAACCACCGTAGCCGCGCCGCTGGAGCAGTCCATCAACGGCGTGGAGCGCATGCTGTACATGAGCTCGAACTCTTCGGGCGACGGTGTGGTGCAGATCAGCGTGACCTTTGACGTGGGCACCAACCTGGACATTGCGGCCGTCAACGTCAACAACCGTGTGAACGCGGTGCTGACCAAGATGCCGCAAGAGGTGCAGCGCCAGGGCCTGACCGTGGCCAAAAGCTCGGCCAATTTCCTGGTGGTGGCCACGCTGTATTCGCCCGACGACCGGTACGACGCCTTGTTCATCTCGAACTACGCCACACAAAACGTGCTGGACGCGATCAAGCGTGTGCCCGGCACCACCAACGTTCAGATTTTTGGCGCCAAGGACTACGCCATGCGCATCTGGCTGCGTCCGGACCGCATGGCGCAACTCGGCATCACGGTGGCTGACATCAGCGGCGCCATAACGGAGCAAAACGCGCAGTACGCAGCGGGCAAGATTGGCGCGCCGCCCAACAACTCGGAAGAGCTGACGTTGACGGTCACAGCCAAGGGCCGCCTGCTGGAGCCCGAAGACTTTGCCAACATCGTTGTGCGCAGCGCCGACAAGGGCGCCATGGTGCGCTTGAAAGACGTGGCGCGGGTCGAGCTGGGCAGCAAGGACTACAACTTTTATGGCCGCATCAACGGCCATGCTTCCGTGCCCATCGGCATCTTTTTGCAAACCGGCGCCAATGCACTGGAGACACGCGCTGCGGTGGAAAAAACCTTGATTGAACTCAAGTCCAGGTTTCCGGCCGGCATGACCTATTCCACGCCTTATGACACCACGCCCTTTGTGGCGCAGTCGATCAAGGAAGTCGTCATCACCCTGGCCGAGGCGATGGCCCTGGTGTTTGTGGTGGTGTATATGTTTTTGCAAAGCTGGCGCGCCACCATCATCCCGACGCTGGCGGTGCCGGTGTCCCTGATCGGCACCATGGCCGGCCTGCAACTGCTGGGTTACAGCATCAACACGCTGACCCTGTTTGGCATGGTGCTGGCCATCGGCATTGTGGTGGACGATGCCATTGTGGTGCTGGAAAACGCCGAACGCCTGATGCACGAGGAAGGCATGAGCCCGCGCGATGCCGCCATCAAGGCCATGCACGAAGTGACCGGCCCTGTCATTGCCATTGTGCTGGTGTTGTGTGCGGCCTTTATCCCCGTGGCCTTTCTGGGCGGGCTGGCGGGCGAGTTGTACCGCCAGTTTTCGGTGACGATCTCGATTGCCGTGGTGCTGTCGGGCTTTGTGGCCCTGACACTCACGCCGGCCCTGTGCGCGGTCTTGCTCAAACCCGAGCTGGAGCGCCGGAACAAATTTTTTGACGCGTTCAATAGCGGCTTCAAACGGCTGACGCACCGTTACACACAGGGCGTGGCGTTTTTCCTCAAGCGCGGCGTGATCGGCATGCTGCTGTTTATCGGCATGGGCCTGTTGACCGGGCTGATGTTCAAGCTGGTGCCGGGCGGCCTGGTGCCGGACGAAGACCAGGGTTATTTTCTGGGCGCGGTGATCCTGCCCGAAGGTGCATCGCTGGAGCGCACCAACGCAGTGGTGAAACAGGTCGAGGCGGCGATGTCGCCCAACAAGAACATTGACTCGGTGTTCAGCCTGGTGGGCCTGAATTTTCTGGGTGGCGGTGGCCTGAAGTCGTCTGCGGCGACGATGTTTTTCCCCCTCAAGCCCTGGGACGAACGCACCCAGACCGCCAAACAGTTGGTGATGGAAACCTATATGAAAACCGGCGGCATCAAGGAAGGCCTGCCGCTGGCCTTTGCGCCTCCGCCGATTCAGGGCCTGGGCCAGACCGGCGGCTTTGAGTTTTACCTACAGAACAAGGGCGATGGTGGCGTGCGGCGCCTGGCGCAATTGCTGCCGGGCCTGCTGGAAGAAGCCAACAAGCAACCTGAGCTGCAAGGCGTCAAAACCATCTGGCAGGCCAATTCGCCCCAGCTGTTTGTCAGTGTGGACACCGAGAAGGCGCGTGCCATGGGCATTGCCGTGGCCGACATCTACAACACCCTGGCCGCCACCCTGGGCAGCTTCTACGTCAACGACTTCAACAAGAGCGGGCGCATCTACCAGGTGCTGATGCAGGCCGAGGGCCAGTTCCGTTCCAAGCCGGACGACATCGGCGCCCTGTATGTGCGTTCCAGGGCTGGCCAGATGATCCAGATCCGGTCTGTGGCCGAGGTCAAGTTTGTCGCCGGGCCCGAGTCGGTGCAGCACTTCAATGCGTTGCCGTCGATCCAGATTCTGGGCGACCCCAAACCCGGCTTCAGCTCGGGCCAGGCGATTGCGGCCATGGAGCGGGTCGCGGCCAAGGTGCTGCCGGCTGATGCGGGTTACGACTGGGGTGGTTCAGCCTTCCAGCAAAAGCGCAGCAGCAATGCAGGTGGACTGGCACTGGGCGCGGGCTTTGTGATGATCTTCCTGATTCTGGCGGCGCAGTATGAGAAATGGTCGCTGCCGCTGTCGGTATTGCTGGCCCTGCCTTTTGGCATTTTTGGCGCCCTGACGGCGGTGTACTTGCGGAACTTCACCAATGACGTTTATTTCCAGATTGGACTGGTTACTCTGCTGGGGCTGTCGGCCAAAAACGCGATCCTGATTGTGGAGTTTGCCACTGTCAAGGTGCATGAGGGATGGTCGCCGGTGGCGGCGGCCATCGAGGCCTCGCGTCTGCGTTTTCGGCCCATCTTGATGACCTCGCTGGCCTTTATTCTGGGTGTGATGCCGCTGGCTTTTTCAAGCGGCGCGGGCGCAGCGGCACGCCAGTCGATCGGCACCGGCGTGCTGGGTGGCATGCTGGCAGCGACCTTCCTCGCGGTGTTTTTGGTGCCGCTGTTTTTCAAGCTGGTCAACGACTGGCATTTCCGAAGCAAGCCCGAAGATTTTGCCCACCTGAATGACCGGCATCGTGACCTGCACGGCATGCCTTCTGAATCGGGGCAGGGTGCGACAGTCGTCGCCGCGAAGGGAGGCAGCAATGTCTAGGCCGATCACAACTGCTATTAGCGCAATAGCTGCTTGCGCTTTATTGGCTTGCGCTCCGGGCGCCTACAGCCCCTATCAGCGGCCTGACCTGGATGTGTCGGCCAGTACTGTGGACGCTGGCGTCACCCTTGACGCCGCCACCTGGTGGAAGACCTTTCAAGACCCGGTGCTCGATGCCCTGATGCAGGAGGCCGCCAGCAACAGCCAGGACATCGCCCTGGCTACCGGCCGCATCGCGGAAGCCCGAGCCACGCTGAACCAGAATACCGCCAACTTTTATCCCACGGTGGATTTGAACGCGGCGGCGTCGCGCCGCCAGGCCAGCCAGAACTCGGCCAGCTTCAACCCGGCCGCCCCCACCGCTTCGAGCGATTTGCAATTGGGCTTGAGCGCCAGTTACGAGATTGACTTCTGGGGCAGGTTTGCCCGCGCCGATGACGCCGCGCGCGCCCGTCTGTTGAGCCAGACGGCCAGCAGTGGCACGGTGTTGACCAGCCTGTACGCCAATGTGGCACAAAGCTACTTTGCGCTGCGCGCGCTCGATGCCCAGGTGGTACTGGCTGAGCAGACCCTGGCCACACGCCAGGAGAACCTGCGCCTGCAAAAACGTCGTTTCGACGGCGGCGTGATCGGTGAACTGGACTTGCGCCAGGCCGAAGCCGAGGCCGCCAGCATCGAAGCCAGCTTGCAGTTGACGCGGCAAAACCGCAGCAATGCCGAATCGGCCCTGGCTTTGCTGCTGGGGCGCAAGCCTGCGGAGATCGTCAAGCCGGTGATCGCACGTGGCGCGGCCTTGCCGGTGCTGTATGGTGCCCAGGCTGTGCCCGCCAATCTGCCGTCTGACCTGCTGAACCGGCGCCCTGACCTGATCGCCGCCGAGCAAAACCTGATCGCTGCCAATGCCGACATCGGCCAGGCCCGCACCGCCTATTTTCCGCGTCTGGTGCTGACCGCCGGTCTGGGGCAACAGAGCCAGGATTTGTCCAGTTTGTTCAACCCGGCGTCGCTGTTCTGGAGCCTGCTGGGCAACCTGACGCAGCCAGTGTTCCGCGCCGGCGCCATCGACGCCGTGATGGCCGCCGCCAATGCACGCCAACAGCAGGCGCTGGCCCAGTACACCCTGGCCGTGCAGAATGCCTTCAGGGACGTGCACGATGCCCTGAACAACGTCCAGGCTGCCCGTGACATCACCACGACCACGGCCCGGCGCATCGACGCGCTGCGCAATACCCTGCGCCTGGCCGATTTGCGCTACAAGGCCGGTTATTCCGGCTACCTGGAAGTCTTGACCGCGCAGCGCGATCTGGCGCTGGCCGAAATCGGGCTGATTGACACACAGCGCAACCAGCTCAACGCCGTGGTCAGTTTGTACAAGGCCCTGGGTGGGGGCTGGGATGCAAGCAGCCTGTTGGGGCAGGCGGGCAAGCCATAGCGTGATCTGGCGGTGATATGGCGATGATATGGCGATGATTTGGCTCGGGCGTCGCCGCCTCACATCATGTCGGCATTGAATCCGGCCCAGAGCCTGGCGCGGCGGTCAAACCCAAGGCCTTGGAGTCTGGGCGGCTGAACGACTTCGGCCCAAATCGCCGAGAAATCGGCATCGTTCGGCGCACCCGCCGTCGCCAACAGCTACGGCTATTGGCTAGCCGACATCACCAAACGCTACTCGATTTTCGACAATTTTGGCTCGAAGCCTTCTGCCGCCCAGACTCCCAGGGCCGAATCCAGCGCCAGCAGGAAGGCCGGTTCAGGCGTCAGCACCAGGGGTACGGCCAGGGCCTGTGGGTGGGTGCGCCACAGCTTCACGGCGTCTTTTTCCGTGCAAACAAGGCTTTGGCCATTGTAGGATGGGCATACCCAGCTATCGTAATCATAGTGATCGGGAAGTGCTTGGGTTTGCACCAAGCTCAAACCCGCGTCGCGCAACATGCTGAAAAACTGCTCGGGTTGCGCGATGGCCGCGACGGCGTTCAACGTTTGGCCGCGCAGTTCGGCCAGCGCAACCGTGCTGCCATCGGCGCGCACTGCGCGGTCGGCCAGGGCGCGATGGGCCCGAAACCCCTCGGCGAAGGCCGGGCGCTGGCCGGTGTGCAACACCAGGCAGGGCAGGCCCGATGCGGTCGGGTTGGCGCGCGGCCAGGGTTCACGCAAGGGCCCGGCCGGCAGCAAAAACCCGTTGCCGGCACCCCGGTCGTCAAACACGCAGATTTCCAGGTCCCGGTGCAGGGCAAGGTGCTGCAAGCCGTCGTCACACACAATCACCTGGGTCTGTGGGTGTTTTGACAGCAGGGCAAGCGCCGCCTCAAAACGTTTGATTGCTACAAAAACAGGAACACCACAGGACCTCTGGATGAGGGCTGGCTCGTCGCCCACCTCTTGCGCGGGGCTGTTCGGCAAAACTTCGCGGCAATCCTGCGTGCTGCGCCCGTAACCGCGTGAGACGACGCCAACTTGCAGTCCGCGCGCTTGCAGCCAGCGCACCAAGGCCATCACCACCGGGGTTTTGCCCGCGCCGCCTGCCACCACATTGCCGACCACGATAACCGGCACGGACACGCGCCGCGTCCTGAAAATGCGAGTCTTGAAAAACCAGCTGCGAACCTCGAACAGCCGGCCGTAAACCAGGGACAACGGCCACAGCAGCCAGGCCAGCGGGCCGCGATGCGTCCAAGCCTGCGTCAGCAGCCGCACGGCCGACATCGCCTACGGACTCTTGCCAGCCTGTGCCGACGACTGGGTGGCGAAGGTGATTTGCGTCAGGCCCGAGCGCCTGGCCGCCTCCATCACGGTGATCACGGCCTGGTGTTTGGCGCTGGCATCGGCGTTGATGACCACAACCGTGTCCTTGCCGGCCTTGGCGGCGTTGACCAAGGCGCTGGCCAGGGCTTCAACGCTGCGCCCGGCCACAGCCTGGCGGTTCACGCCGTAATTGCCGTCGCTGCTCACGCTGACCAGCAGCTCCTTGGGGTAGTCGCGCTGCGCGTCGGTGTCGGCTACTGGCAGGCGCAGTTGCACCTCGGTGAACTTGCTGTAGGTGGTGGACAGCATCAGGAAGATCAGCACCACCAGCAACACGTCGATGAACGGGATCAGGTTGATCTCGGGCTCTTCCTTCTGGCGCGGACGGAAATTCATGGGCGGCGCAGTTGGTTCAAATGCCGCACCAGGCGCTCCGACGCCAATTCCAGCGTCATCAAATACTCATCCACCTGGGCCCTGAAGTAACGCCAGAAGATCAGCGACGGGATCGCGATGATCAGGCCGAAAGCGGTGTTGTACAGCGCCACCGAAATGCCATGCGCCAACTGTGCCGGGTTGCCCCCGGTGGCGCCGCCGGCGGGCGACTGCGAGCCGAAGATCTCGATCATGCCCACCACGGTGCCAAACAGGCCCATCAGGGGCGCGGCCGAGGCAATGGTTGCCAGCGCGTTGAGATAACGCTCCAGGCGGTGCGCCACGACCCTTCCTGTGCCCTCCATGGCCGAGCGCAAATCGTCCTCGGAGCAGCGCGGGTTGGCGTTGAGCGCCCGAAAGCCGCTGGCCAGCACTTCGCCCAGCGCCGAGTTCTGTTCGAGCTGGGTCACCACATCGACCGACGGCACACCCAGGCGCGACACGTTGATGGCCTCTTCGAGCAATTTGGGCGGCGCCACTTTGGCCGTTTTCAGGCTCAAAAAACGCTCGATGACCAGGGCCATGGCCAAAATGGAGCAGGCGACCAAGGGCCAGATCGGCCAGCCTGCGGCTTGTATGATTGAAAACAATGGGGGGTCTCCACGCGGATGAAAGGCATCGCGATTATGGCCTACAGGCAGGGTCGGTTTTGACCTTGGCTCGAACCCACAGAATCTGTGGATAACTTTGTTGGCAACTTGGGCAAAATGGCCCACCAGCCAACGCCCAAGCGGGCTTATGACATATTGATGACAAATCAGGCAGATAAAATAATAATGAAATCAACAACTTGCAACGAAAACCCGTGCGATTGCCGGGGCTATTGCGTGTTTTGCGACCAAGGTCGCCAACGGTGGATTACTCCGGCCCGCAACCCTGTCAAAACGTGCGTGTTGTCTGATGTTTGAAGCTAAAACCCCAGCAAATACGCCACGAATCTGGCAAGTTGGCGCGCTGTGCCGCGCCATTGCTGACGCGCTGGATGCGAGGTTCAATCCGGTTGCGGTGCGCGGTGAGGTTTCGGGCTTCTCGCGCGCATCCAGCGGGCATTGTTATTTCGCGCTGAAAGACGAAACTGGGCAAATCCGCTGCGCCATGTTCCGCCGCGCCGCCAGCCTGCTGGATTTCGCCCCGAAAGACGGCGAACTGGTCGAACTGCGCGGCCGTCTGGACGTTTACGGCCCGCGCGGCGATTTGCAACTGATTGTCGAATCCATGCGCCGGGCTGGCCAGGGCGCGCTGTTTGAGCAGTTCCTGAAGCTCAAGGCCAAACTCGAGGCCGAAGGCCTGTTTGAACCCGGGCGCAAGCGCGCTCTGCCCGCCATGCCGCGCGGCATCGGCATCGTCACCTCGCTGGGCGCGGCCGCCTTGCATGACGTGGTCACGGCCTTGCGCCGGCGCGTGCCACACATCCCGGTGCTGCTGGCCCCGGCGTCCGTTCAAGGCGCCAACGCGCCTGGCGAGTTGATCGAGGCGCTATCAAAACTATATCGTCTTGCGCAGATGGCGCAACGGCAAAACGCGGCCCCGGTGATCGACGTCATCCTGCTGGTGCGCGGCGGTGGCTCCATCGACGATTTATGGGCTTTCAATGATGAGCGCCTGGCCCGTGCCATCGCGCAAAGCCCGGTGCCCGTGATCGCTGGCGTAGGGCACGAGACTGATTTCAGCATTGCCGATTTCGTCGCCGACCTGCGCGCGCCCACGCCCACGGCCGCCGCCGAGCTGGCGGCCCAGCCGCGCGAGGCATGGGCTGGCGTCATCGACGGTTTGGAGGGGCGTCTGCAAGACGCGACCTTCAAGCGCATCGACACGCAGCACCAGCGGCTTGACACAGCGGCATCAAGGCTGGGCCGCCCGGCGCGGCTGGCGGCCGGCCAGCGCCTGCATCTGGCGGCTGTCGCGCAACGGCTCCAATTTGCATCGCTACAATTTTTTCAGCAAAAGAGCCATGATCTGCGAGGGCGGGAGGCCAATTATCCCGGCAACCTCGAGCGCGGCCTGGCGATGCGGCGCGAGCGCCTGGCGCGTTGCGCGCTCAAGCTCGATTTGCTTGACCCCAGCCTGGTTTTGCGCCGGGGCTACGCCTGGCTCAGCGATGGGCAAGGGCAGGCCATCACCAGTGTGTCGCAGGCCGGCCCAGGCCAGGCTGTGCGTGCCACGCTGGCCGACGGCACGCTCGATTTGACGGCGGTCTGAAGCGCCCGGATGTGATTTGTGTGGGGTCCGGATAAAGTTCCTACAATCAGCCTTCTTCAAACCAACACGCACGAGGAAATCATGGAACACACCCTGCCCGCATTGCCCTACGCAATCGACGCCCTGGCGCCGCACTACTCCAAGGAAACGCTGGAGTACCACCATGGCAAGCACCACAACGCCTATGTGGTCAACCTCAACAACCTGCAAAAAGGCACCGAGTTCGAGAGCATGGCGCTGGAGGAGATCATCAAGAAATCCAGCGGCGGCGTTTACAACAATTCAGCCCAGATCTGGAACCACACTTTCTTCTGGAACTGCATGAAGCCCGCAGGCGGCGGCGAGCCGTCGGGCAAGCTGGGTGCGGCCATCGCGGCCAAATGGGGCAGCTACGCGGCCTTCAAGGAAGCCTTTGTGAAATCGGCCGTGGGCAATTTCGGCTCGGGCTGGACCTGGCTTGTGAAAAAACCCGATGGCTCGGTGGACATCGTCAACACCGGCGCGGCTGGCACGCCTTTGACCACGGCTGACAAAGCCCTGTTGACGGTGGACGTGTGGGAACACGCCTATTACATCGACTACCGCAACATGCGCCCGAAATTCGTTGAGACATTTTTGTCCAACCTGGTCAACTGGGGATTCGCCGAAGCCAATTTCGCTTGACCGCCGAAGCGGGCCGGTGCTGCGGCGTCGGCTCAGCGGGCGAACAACTCGCCGCCGAGCCGGGCGCCGGCCTTGATGCCCTTTTTGGCGAACCAGCCCTGGTTCATCTCCAGCACATAACGCACCGGTTTGGCCGAGCAATGCGGGGCCTCGGTCTGGGGCTTCATGTCGGCCAGGTTGACGATCTCGCCGTTGTCGGCGACGAAGGCCGCCGTCAACGGCAGCAAAGTGTTTTTCATCCAGAAACATTGCATGCTGGCTTGTTCAAACACGAACAACATGCCTTCGGGCTGCGGCATCTCCTTGCGGAACATCAGGCCGGTTGAGCGCTGGTCCGGCGTTTGCGCGACCTGGGCGGTGATCTGGTGCATGCCGGCCGAGAGTTTGACGCGCGGCAGGTCCATCTGTGGCGCGTCCTGCGCCTGGGCCAGGCAGCAAACGCAGAACCAGAGCGTTGAGGCGACGATGTTTTTCATGCGTTTATTGTGATTGAAGGCGGGCGATGATCAGGTTCAGACCCGGTTGAGATGTGCTTGAGACCCAGTTGCAGGGGAAAAAGTGCCAAAAAAAAGCCCGCCGAAGCGGGCTTTTTTAAAGGAATCAAGAATTACTTCTTGGCTTCCACTTTGGCTTCGGCTTTGGCAGCGACCGGCTTGTCAGCCATTTTGGCTTTGGCGGCTTTCTTTTCAGCTTTGGCGGCTTTGGCAGCGGCAGCTTTTTCAGATTTGGCTGCCTTGGCAGCAGCAGCTTTTTCAGCCTTCATTTTCTTGGCATCGGCTTTGGCGTCCGCCTTGGCTTCTGATTTGGCTTCGGCCTTGACGGCAGCAGCAGGAGCGGCGGCAGCAGCGGGAGCAGCAGCAACGGCAGGAGTTGCAGGTTTGGCTGGAGCAGCAGGCGCAGCAGCTTGGGCGAAAGCGCCAACGGCGAACAGGCCAGAGATCAGGGCGGCGAGGACTTTGTTCATTTCAGTTTCCTTGGAAAATTGAGAAAGGTTAAAAAGCGGTTCTAGGTTTCCCTCTGTGAAAAACCAGAGGCTCATCCGTAACGGGGGTGGTTTCGCGCCGGTTGACAAAATTTCAAAATTATTTCAGGCTAGAATTGACAGGCTTTAGGCCAAGCAGCCAAATTGCTGGTGTGGGCCAAGCCGCCTGGCACGAATCCACACCCTTTTCGCACCTCCTTGACGCCCTGTTCACGATATTGCTTGCGCGCATTCCCAAGCCCCACTCCACGCCTCACCACTTAGCCCCCACCATTTAACAGAGCCCACATCCATGTACCAGCATATCCAGGTGCCTTCTGCAGGCGAGAAGATCACCGTCAACGCTGACAACTCCATCAACGTGCCGGACCAGCCCATCATCCCGTTCATTGAAGGCGACGGCACTGGCCAGGACATCACGCCGGTCATGCTGAAGGTGGTCGACGCGGCCGTCGCCAAGGCCTACGGCGGCAAGAAGCAGATCCACTGGATGGAGGTGTACGCGGGCGAAAAGTCCACCAACGTGTACGGCCCCGATGTCTGGCTGCCCGAGGAAACCCTGAGGGTGCTGCGCGAATACGTGGTGTCGATCAAGGGCCCGCTGACCACGCCCGTGGGCGGCGGCATCCGCTCCTTGAACGTGGCCCTGCGCCAGGAACTCGATTTGTACGTCTGCCTGCGCCCGGTGCAGTATTTTGCCGGCGTGCCCTCGCCCATGAAAGAGCCGCACAAGACCAATATGGTGATCTTCCGCGAGAACTCCGAAGACATCTACGCCGGCATCGAATACGAAGCGCAGAGCGACAAGGCCAAAAAACTCATCAAGTTCCTGATCGAAGAGATGGGCGTCAAGAAAATCCGCTTCCCCAACACCTCGGGCATCGGCATCAAGCCGGTTTCCATTGAAGGCACCGAGCGCCTGGTGCGCAAGGCGATCCAGTACACCATCGACAACGACAAGCCCAACCTGACCATCGTGCACAAGGGCAACATCATGAAATTCACCGAAGGCGGTTTCCGTGATTGGGCCTATGCCCTGGCGCAGAAGGAATTCGGCGCGGTGCTGATCGACGGCGGCCCGTGGTGCAAGTTCAAGAACCCGAAAACGGGCAAAGACATCATCATCAAAGACGTGATCGCCGACGCCTTCCTGCAGCAGATTTTGCTACGTCCGGCGGAGTATTCCGTGGTGGCCACGCTCAATTTGAACGGCGACTATATTTCTGACGCCCTGGCCGCGCAAGTCGGCGGCATCGGCATTGCGCCGGGCGCCAACATGTCTGACACCGTGGCCTGTTTTGAAGCCACACACGGCACGGCGCCCAAATACGCCGGCAAAGATTACGTCAACCCAGGCTCAGAGATTCTGTCGGCCGAGATGATGCTGCGCCACATGGGCTGGAAAGAAGCCGCCGACTTGATCATCAGCTCGATGGAAAAATCGATTCTGAGCAAAAAGGTCACGTACGACTTCGCACGCTTGATGGATGGCGCGACCCAGGTCAGCTGTTCCGGCTTCGGGCAGGTCATGATCGAAAACATGTAATTCAGATCGATCCTGGATTCCATAATCACCGCTGCAGGCTGATGGCTTGCAGCGGTTTTTCATTTTGTGGCTTGAATGTGGGAAAAACGCCACCAATTCACCTGTGTCATGCGTTGCTTTGGCGCGCTCGATAGAATCAATTCTTGGCAACCAAATCTCCCGAAAAACCCCCAGCGCCGCTGGAGCGGCCAAGCGACCCCGATGACGGCGGGGCGGTCGTTCTGGAGCGACGCACCCAAAAAACCAAACCACCCCAGATGTACCAGGTGGTGATGCTCAACGACGACTACACGCCCATGGAGTTTGTGGTGGTCGTGATCCAGGAGTTTTTCAGCAAAGACCTTGAAACCGCGACCCAGATCATGCTGAAAATCCACCTCGACGGCAAAGGCGTATGCGGGGTTTACTCCAAGGATGTGGCGGCCACCAAGGTGGATCAGGTGCTTGAAGCCGCGAACAAAGCCGGGCATCCATTGAAGTGTGTCAGCGAGCCGGTCGAGTTTTAGCCGAGCCGGGTGTTGTGAAAATGGCGCATCGCCCCCAAGTGATTCGGATTACAGTCAGTCATCAAACGTCAAAAGTAGCGCCGAAATCAAGGCAGAAGGAAATCACATGATTGCCCAGGAACTGGAAGTTAGTTTGCACATGGCGTTTGTCGAGGCGCGCCAGCAGCGCCACGAGTTCATCACGGTCGAGCACCTG
>JANMVT010000069.1:0-40765 GCA_031392945.1 Rhodoferax sp.
CCGGTGTGGCCTTCACCGACACCTACCCCGCCAGCCTGGTCAACACCGCCACACCAGCCGGTGCGATCACCGGTGCCGGTTGCAGCGGCACCGTCACGGCGGCGGCCAACGGCACCTCGCTGGCCTTGAGCGCAGGCAGCGTGCCGGCCGGCGGCAGTTGCGACATCACGGTCAACGTGAGCAGCGCCAGCGCCGCCACCTACAACAACACCAGCGGCCCGGTGAGCACGACCAATGCGGGCACCGGCCCGGCATCGATCGGCAGCTTGAGCGTGGTCAGCGGGCCAGCCCCGTTGACGGTGGTCAAAGCCTTTACGCCCGCCTCGATCGGCACCAACGACACGACGCTGTTGAAGATCACCCTGCAAAACCCGAACGCCACGGCCGTGACGGGCGCGGCCTTCACCGACACCTACCCGTTCGCGATGTTCAACACCGCCGCACCGGGTGCCGTCATCAGCGGCGCGGGTTGCAGCGGCACGGTCACCGCGGCCGCCAATGGCAGTTCACTCGCGCTGAGCGCGGGCAACGTGCCGGCGAGTGGCAGTTGCGACATCACCGTCAACGTCACCAGTTCGGCGGCCAACACCTACGTCAACAGCAGCGGCGCGGTGAGCACCACCAATGCCGGCACCAGCACATCGGTCAACGGCACGCTGGCTGTGCTCAGCCACATCACGGCGCTAAAGGCGTTCACGCCGACCTCGGTGGTGGCGGGGAGTGCGTCGGTCGTGAAGATCACCCTGACCAACCCGAACGCGGTGGCGCTGACCGGTGTGGCCTTCAACGACGCCTACCCGGGCGGCCTGGTCAACACCGGCACGCCCGCCGGCGCGATCAGCGGTGTCGGTTGCAGCGGCACGGTCACCGCAGCGGCCAACGGCACCTCGCTGGTGTTAAGCGGCGGCAACGTGCCGGCCAGCGGCAGTTGCGACATCACCGCCAACGTGACGAGTGCCACGGCGGGCAGCTATGTCAACAACAGCGGCGCGGTGAGCACTGCCAACGCAGGGGCCGGTGCATCGTCTGGTGCGACGTTGACGGTCGCGGCGGCGACCAGCCCGCTCGGCGTTACCAAGGTCTTCACGCCCAACTCGATCGGCACCGGCGACGGCACGCAGCTCAAGATCACCCTGACCAACCCGAACGCATTCGCGGTCACCGGCGCGGCCTTCACCGACACCTACCCGGCGTCGATGCTGAACACCGCCTCACCGGCGGGCGCAATCAGCGGCGCGGGTTGCAGCGGCACCGTCACGGCAGCGGCGAATGGCAGTTCGCTCGCGCTGAGTGCGGGCACTGTTCCGGCGAGTGGCAGTTGCGACATCACCGTCAACGTCAGCAGCGCTACGGCCAATACCTATGTCAACAGCACGGGCGCGGTGACGACGACGAACGCCGGTACCAGCACGGCCGTCAACGGCACGCTTGCGGTGTTGAGCCACGTGACGGTGCTGAAAGCCTTCACGCCGAACTCGGTGGCGACGAACGCCACATCGGTGCTGAAGATCACGCTGACCAACCCGAACACGGTGGCACTCACCGGCGTAGCCTTTAACGACGCGTACCCGAGCGGCTTGGTCAACACCGGCACGCCCGGTGGTGCGATCAGCGGCGCGGGTTGCAGCGGCACCGTCACCGCAGCAGCCAACGGCAGCTCGCTGACGTTGAGCGGCGGCAACGTACCGGCCAGCGGCAGTTGCGACATCACCGTCAACGTGAGCAGTGCCACGGCGGGCAGTTATGTCAACAACAGCGGCGCGGTGAGCACGGCCAACGCAGGGGTCGGCGCGTCATCCGGCGCGACGCTCACTGTCTCGGCTGTGGCACCCCCGCCGGCACCCCAGGTGGCCAAGAGCTTTACACCGAACTCGATCGGAGCCAACGACACCACACTTCTGAAGATCACGCTGGTCAATGGCAACGCCTTCGCGCTGACCAGCGTAGCTTTCACCGACACCTATCCGGCGTCGATGTTCAACGCCGCCACGCCGGGTGGCGTCATCAGCGGCAGCCCCGGTTGCAGCGGCACCGTCACGGCGGCGAACAATGGCAGTTCGCTGTCACTGAGCGGCGGCAACCTGCCGGCGAATGGAACTTGCGACATCAGCGTCAGTGTCACAAGCGCGGTGGCCGGCACCTACGTGAACAGCAGTGGCGTGGTCTCCAGCGCCGAAGCCCCGAATGGCACGGCGGCTACCGGCACGTTGAAGGTGCTGGGCAAAGTCACCGTGCAAAAAGCCTTCGCCCCGACCTCGGTGGCGGTGAACGCGACATCGGTGCTGAAGATCACGCTGACGAATCCGAACGCGGTGGCGATCACCGGCGCGGCCTTCACCGACGCCTACCCGGGCGGCCTCGTGAACACCGGCACCCCTGCCGGCGCGATCAGCGGCGCGGGTTGTAGCGGTACGGTCACTGCTGCAGCCAGCGGCACCTCGCTGGCGTTGAGCGGCGGCAACGTGCCGGCCAGCGGCAGTTGCGACATCAGCGTCAACGTGAGCAGTGCCACGGCGGGCAGCTATGTCAACAACAGCGGCGCGGTGACGACCGCGAATGCGGGTAGCGGCGCGACTTCAAGCGCGACGCTCACCGTCACGGCGGGGCTGCAGGCGCCCGGCGTCTCGAAGACCTTCACGCCCGCCGTCATCCTGACCGGCGACAACTCGCTGCTGCGGGTGACGATCACCAACCCGAACGCGGTGCCCATCACCAGCGCGGGGTTCACCGACAACTATCCCGCCACGCTGTCCAACACCGGCACCGCTGCGTTCAACGCCGCCAGCACGCTGGCGGGCTGCACGGGCACGATCACCGGCACACCCGGCACCACCTCGATGGCGCTGACGAACGGCAGCATTCCGGCCGGCGTGAGCTGCATTATTGACGTCAACGTGACCAGCAACTCGGCCGTGCCGGTGCTGCTGACGAACCCGGCCTTCAGCGTCAGCAGTGCCAACGCGCCTGACGGCAATGCCGCCGCAGCCAACCTGCAAGTGCTGGTGCGGCCGACGATTGCGAAGTCGTTCACGCCCAGCACCGTGCTGGTGGGCGGCGCATCGACCCTGAGCCTGGTGATCACCAACCCGAACCCGATTCCGCTGAGTGCGCTGGGCTTCACTGACACCTTCCCGGCCGGTCTGAATGTGGCGACGACGCCTGGGGCGGTGAACGGCTGCGGCGGCACGTTCAGCGCCGCGGCGGGTGCCGCCAGCATCAGCCTCAGCGGCGGCAACCTGGCGGCAACCCAGAGCTGTACGTTCACTGTCGCCGTTAGCAGCGCGGCGGCCAATGCCTACAGCAACACCTCGGGCGGTGTTTCCAGCTTCGAGACCGGCGCGGCCGGCGCGGCGAGCAACACGGCCGTGTTGACGGTGAGCGCACCCGCCGGTGTGCAACTGTCGGGCTTCGTCTACGCCGACGTGAACCACAACCTGCAACGCGATGGCGGCGAGGCTGGAACGGGCCTTGTGCTGTACGCCAAGCTGGTGGCCGCATCATCCCCCGCCGGGCCGGCCCTGCAAGCGGTGCTGGTGGACAGCGCCACCGGTGCCTACCAGTTCAACAGCGTGTCGCCGGGCGATTACTTCATCGTCATCGACAACAACGCCACGTTGGCAGACGTGACGCCGACTATTCCAGCAGGTTGGCTGGGCACAGAAATGCCAAACTTTGTGCGTGCTAATTTGCTGGTGAGTACCACAGACTTACAAAATCTCAACTTTGGCTTGTTCAACGGCGGCAAGCTGTCTGGCGTGGTGTTTGAAGACACCGGCGCGGGCGGCGGCATTGCCAATAATGGCATTAAAGAGGGTGGTGAGCTTGGCATTGCAGGCGTGACGGTAAAAGCCAGTACAGGTGCTACAACTTACGACAGCACAATGACCGATGGTGCTGGTAACTACACACTGTGGATTCCAGCCGCAGCAACCAGCCCAGTTGTAATTACCGAAACCAATCAGGGTGGCTTTTTATCCACTGGCGGTAGCACTGGCACTACTGCTGGCACTTACACACGTACGAGCGATAGCACTGATTTTACCTTTGCCGCCGGTTTAAGTTATATCAATGTCAACTTCGCCGACGTGCCAGTCAATCGGCTGATTGCCAACGGCCAGCAAACGGGTTCGCCCGGCAATGCGCTGTTTTACCCGCACCAGTTCAACGCCGGCAGCGGTGGAACAGTCAGCTTTAGCGTGGCGAGCGCCAGCGGCTGGCCGGTCGTTCTTTACCGCGACAGCAATTGCAACGGCGTGATCGATGCCGGCGAAAGTGTCATCAGCGCTGCGGCCATCACGGTCCTGGCTGCCGAGCAGATTTGCCTCATCAACAAAGTCACCATTCCCACAGGCACCGCACAGGGCGTGCAAGACATAGCTACCCTGCAGGCCAGCTTCACCTACACCAATGCCAGCCCGACATTGGTTGGCGCACTGGTGGTGCAGGACACCAGCACGGCAGGCGTGGGCTCAGGCGGCCTGGTGCTGACCAAAACCGCCGACAAGGCCACAGCCTTGCCGGGCGAGACCATCACCTACACAATCACTTACACGAACAACGGCAGCACACCCATCAGCACCCTCATCATCAGCGACACGACCCCCGCTTACACCAATTTTTTTGCAGCCAATTGCGGCGCTTTGCCCGCTGCGCTCACCACTTGTACGGTGAGCACTCAGCCTCTACCGGCGGGCGTTGGCTCGATTCAATGGCAACTGAGTGGCAGCTTGAATTCGACCTCAACCGGGCAGGTCAGTTTCAGCGTCAAGGTGAATAACTGATTGAATAGAAGGCCCACCTGAAGTGGACCCGGCGTGCAGTGCTCGGGCACCGCCGCCACCTGGGTGCCGCGCCTGCCTTCAAACAGCGTTTTGGCCTGCGCCTGGCTTTCGGCCTTCCACTGCCGCACTTGGAACGGGTGCACTTTGTGCTGTTGGGCCAGCTCGTTGACCGTCCCCTCAACGGCCAATGCTTGCAGTCCCACTTTGGCCTTGAGTTCGGTCGAATGAAACTTGCGTTTCTTTGCGTCAGTTGTCATCGGGTTCTCCTGATGACAGTTTGCTCCTTGAACTAAGGTCCGGAAATCGGGGTGCACTTCACAAGGCATTGCATGAAAACAAAAGACAACTCGTCGCCGCCGCAATACACTTCGTGCAGCTCTGCATGGCGTTCGCCACCCTGAGTGCCCGTGCACGCCACCTTCGCTGCCCACAAGGCGGTTTTTGAAACTTGGAGAACCTAGACCCATGAACGCACCGCTACCTGAACACATCCGCCGCGCACTTGAGACGGTCACACTCGACGACAAATACTCGTTGGACTACGGTCGCGCCTTCATGAGTGGCGTGCAAGCCCTCGTCAAGCTGCCGATGTTGCAGCAGTTGCGCGACAAACTGGCGGGCAAAAACACGGCCGGCTTCATCAGCGGTTACCGCGGCTCGCCCTTGGGCGGCTACGACCAGGCGCTATGGAAGGCCGAGAAATTCCTCAAGGCGCAAAACATCATTTTCCAGCCGGGTGTGAATGAAGAACTCGCCGCCACCGCCCTGTGGGGCACGCAGCAGCTCGGATTTGCGCCGCCCGGGAGCAACAAATTTGATGGGGTGTTTGGCATCTGGTACGGCAAAGGGCCGGGGGTGGACCGATGCTCGGACGTGTTCAAACACGCCAACATGGCCGGCACGACGGAGTGGGGCGGCGTGATCGCGGTGGCGGGGGATGACCACATCTCCAAAAGCTCCACGGCGGCGCATCAAAGCGACCACATTTTCAAGGCCTGCGGCACGCCGGTTTTCTTCCCGGCCAATGTGCAGGAGATCCTCGATTTGGGCATTCACGCCTTTGCCATGAGCCGTTTTTCGGGCGTGTGGGCAGGCATGAAGACGATTCAGGAAATTGTTGAATCCAGCGCCACGGCGATGATCGACCCCGAGCGGGTTGAAATCAAAATCCCGACGGATTTTGTGATGCCGCCCGGCGGCGTGCACATCCGCTGGCCCGATGCCGCGCTGGAACAGGAAGCGCGCCTGTTTGACTACAAATGGTATGCCGCGCTCGCCTACATCCGCGCGAACCGGCTCAATTACAACGTCATCGAAGGCAAAAATGACCGCTTCGGCCTGATCGCCAGCGGCAAGGCTTTCAACGACACGCGCCAGGCTTTGCTGGATTTGGGCTTGGACGATGCGACTTGCCGGCGCGTTGGCATCCGCTTGCACAAGGTCGGCGTGGTGTGGCCGCTGGAAGCCCAGCTCACGCGTGAATTCGCCACCGGTTTGCAGGAAATTCTGGTGGTCGAGGAAAAACGCCAGGTCATTGAATACCAGCTGAAAGAAGAGCTGTACAACTGGCGCGCCGACGTGCGCCCGACCGTGCTGGGCAAGTTCAATGAGGTGGCCAGCAGCGGCGCCAGCCAGCCATACGGCAGCGGCGGCGAATGGTCCATGCCCAACCCCAGCGCCAACACCCTGCTGCGCGCCAATGCCGATTTGTCGCCCGCCATCATCGCCCGCGCCATCGCCCAGCGGCTCAAAAAATTGGGCGTTGACGCTGACACCACGGCCCGCATCGACGCGCAATTGGCGATCCTGGACGCCAAAGAGGCGTCCATGCAGGTGCTGGAGATCAGCGGCGTCAAGGGGGCGGAGCGCCAGCCCTGGTTCTGCTCGGGCTGCCCGCACAACACCTCGACCAAGGTGCCCGAGGGTTCGCGCGCCATGGCCGGCATTGGCTGCCATTTCATGAGCATCTGGATGGACCGCAGCACCACAGGATTCACCCAGATGGGCGGCGAAGGCGTGCCGTGGGTGGGGCAACAGCCTTTCAGCAACGACCAGCATATGTTTGCCAACCTGGGCGACGGCACCTACTTCCACAGCGGCATGCTGGCGGTGCGCCAGAGCATTGCAGCGGGGGTCAACATCACCTACAAAATCCTGTACAACGACGCGGTGGCGATGACCGGTGGCCAGGCCATCGGCGAGCGCCCTGAAGGGCACTCGGTGGCGCAAATAGCGCAGTCGATGCGGGCAGAGGGCGCGGTCAAGATTGTCATCGTCACCGACGAGCCTGAGAAATACGAACACGTCACCCTGGTGGCGGATGTGGGCGTGCATCACCGCGACGAACTCGACACCATCCAGAAGCAATTGCGCGAAATCAAGGGCACCACCGTCATCATTTACGACCAGACCTGCGCGACGGAAAAGCGCCGCCGCCGCAAACGCGGCACCATGGTGGACCCGGCCAAGCGCGTGGTCATCAACGAGCTGGTGTGCGAAGGCTGCGGCGACTGCGGCGTGCAGAGCAATTGCCTGAGCGTCGAGCCGCTGGAAACCGAATTTGGCCGCAAACGCCAGATCAACCAGAGCACCTGCAACAAGGACATGTCCTGCGTCAAAGGCTTTTGCCCGAGCTTTGTCACGGTCGAAGGCGGGCAGTTGAAGAAAAAGCCCAAGGCGGGTGAGTCCAACGCATTGCCGTCGCCGTTTGAGATGGGTGCTTTGCCCGAGCCGGTGATGGCCCGGCGCGAAGTGAATGGCGCGAACCCGGTCTGGGGAATCGTCGTCTGCGGCGTCGGCGGCACCGGGGTCATCACCATCGGCCAGTTGCTCGGCGTGGCGGCGCACCTGGAGGGCAAAGGCATCGTCACCCAGGACGCGGGCGGCCTGGCGCAAAAAGGCGGCGCCACCTGGAGCTACGTGCTGATCGGCGAGAACCAGGACGACATCCGCACCACCCGTGTCGGCATGGCGGCGGCGGATTTGGTCATCGGCTGCGACCCGATTGTGGCGGTGGCCAAGGAAACTTTGCTGCGCATGCGCGGCGGGCGCACCCATGTGGCGCTCAATTCCAACAGCACGCCGACGGCGGCGTTTGTCAAAAACGCCAACTGGCAGAACCCGTCGGAGCAATGTGTCGCCGAAATCGTGGCCTTGGTCGGTGAATCCGCTGTGGGGTCGTTTGACGCCGATGCGGCGGCCACCCGCCTGATGGGCGACAGCATCTACACCAACCCGATGATGATGGGTTACGCCTGGCAAAAGGGCTGGATTCCGCTGGAAAAAGCCTCGCTCATCCGGGCCATCGAGCTCAACGCGGTGGCGGTGGCGCAGAACAAGCTGGCCTTTGAATGGGGCTGCCGCGCAGCGCATGACTGGGCGGCCGTGCAAAAGCTGATGGCGCCCTTGAATGTGATCGAGTTCAAAAAGCGTGAATCGCTGGCCGGCATGATCGACAGGCGGGTTGAGTTTTTGACTGCCTACCAGGATGCCGCTTACGCCCAAAGTTACAGCGCCTTCGTGAAAAAGGTCAAAACTGCCGAGGAACCTCTGGGCGTCAAGCACCTGCCCTTGACCGAAGCCGTGGCCAGGTATCTGTTCAAGCTGATGGCCTACAAGGACGAATACGAAGTCGCCCGCCTGCACACCGACCCCGCGTTTCACACCCGCATCCATGCCATGTTCGAAGGCGATTTCAAGCTGAACTACCACCTGGCGCCGCCCTTGCTGGCCAAAAAGAACGACAAAAGCGAATTGCAAAAACAGAAGTTTGGCCCCTACATGCTGACGGCGTTCAGGCTGCTGGCAAGGCTCAAGGGCCTGCGCGGCGGCGCATTTGACATCTTTGGCAAATCTGACGAGCGCCGGCAGGAGCGCGCCCTGATCGCCGACTATCGCGCCAGCCTGGAGGAAGTGCTGGCAACGCTGTCGGCCGCCAACCATGGGGCAGCCGTTGACGTCGCCCGCATCCCCGAGCAAATCAAGGGATTTGGCCATGTCAAGGCGCGCAATTTGAAGGCGGCGCGCCAGAACTGGACTGCGCTTATGGGCCGGTTTCGCGCCCCAGAGGCGGCCCGGCGCGCGGCGTAGTGGTCAAAATGGCATTTTTCCCTGATGGATATTGGATAGTTTGCTATTAATATAATAGTGAAACCCAGGCCTTTGGCCCGCATACAATGACAGGTTGACTGCGGCGCTGCCAAACATTGGCCGCGCCGCGCCTTATCCCTTGTTTTTGACTTTTGTCTTGTGGAGCCGCCTGTGTTTATTTCTTCCGCTTTTGCCCAAACCGCCCCCGCTGCCGCTGCCGCAGGCGGCGATATGCAGTCTTCCCTCATGAGCATGCTGCCCCTGGTGTTGATGTTCGTCGTGCTTTATTTTGTGATGATCCGCCCCCAGATGAAAAAGCAGAAGGAGCATCGCAGCATGATTGAGGCGCTGGCCAAGGGGGACGAGATTGCCACGGCGGGCGGCATGCTGGGCAAAGTGACCAAGCTGGGCGACAGCTACCTCGGCCTGGAAATCGCCAGCGGTGTCGAAGTGCAGGTGCAGCGCAGCGCCGTTGTCCAGGTATTGCCCAAAGGCTCCATCAAATAGTGTGACCTGACAAGATGAACCGTTACCCGGTCTGGAAATACGCGATCATCCTCATCGCGTTTGTCGTCGGCGTGCTCTACACGCTGCCCAATTTTTATGGCGAAAGCCCCGCAGTGCAGGTGTCGGCGGCCAAGGCGTCGGTGAAGGTCGATGACGGCACGCGGCAAAAAGTGGAAGAAGCGCTCAAGGGCGCGGGCGTCACAGCGGAAACGGTGGCGCTGGAAGGCAGCTCGGTCAAGGCGCGTTTTGACTCATCAGAGGTGCAACTCAAGGCCAAGGACGCGATCCAGAAGGCGCTGGTGCCGGACGGTGCCAACCCCGGTTACGTGGTCGCGCTCAATCTGCTCAGCCAGTCGCCGGCATGGCTTGCCAGCCTGCGCGCAGTGCCCATGTACCTGGGCCTGGACTTGCGCGGCGGCGTGCACTTCATGCTCCAGGTGGACATGCAGGCGGCGCTGACCAAAAAGGCCGAGTCCCTGTCGGGCGACATCCGCACCAGCCTGCGCGAGAAAAACGTGCGCCACAGCGGCATCAGCCGAAATGGCCAGCAGATCGAAATCCGCTTTCGCGACACGGCCGCCCTGGACGCCGCGAAACGGCTCATCCAGGACCAGTTCACCGACCTGGAAACGGCGGACGCGGCCGACGGCGCCGATTTCAAGCTGACCGCCTCCATCAAGCCGGTGTCGGCCCGCAGCGTGCAGGACCAGGCGCTCAAGCAGAACATCACCACCCTGCACAACCGCATCAACGAGCTGGGCGTGGCCGAGCCCGTCATCCAGCAGCAGGGCCAGGACCGCATCGTGGTGCAATTGCCTGGCGTGCAGGACACCGCCAAGGCCAAGGACATTTTGGGCCGCACGGCCACATTGGAAGTGCGCATGGTCGATGAGTCCCTGGAAGCGCGCACGGCCGAAAACGGCACAGGCGCTGTGCCGTTTGGCTCGGAGCGTTTTCTGGAACGCAGCGGGCAGGCCGTGATCGTCAAAAAGCAGGTGGTTTTCACCGGCGAGAACTTGACGGACGCGCAGCCCGGCTTTGATTCCCAGACGCAGGAAGCCGCCGTGCACCTGACCCTGGACGCCAAAGGTGCGCGCATCTTCCGCGACGTGACGCGTGAAAGCGTGGGCAAACGCATGGCGATTCTGTTGTTTGAAAAAGGCAAGGGCGAAGTCGTGACCGCGCCGGTGATCCGCAGCGAGATCTCCGGCGGACGCGTGCAAATCTCAGGGCGCATGACCACGACCGAGGCGGCCGACACCGCCTTGCTGCTGCGCGCCGGTTCGCTGGCCGCGCCGATGGAGATCATCGAGGAGTTGACCATCGGCCCCAGCCTGGGCGCGGAAAACATCGCCAAGGGTTTTCACAGCGTGGCCTGGGGCTTCCTGGCGGTGGTCGCCTTCATGTGTGTTTATTACATGCTGTTTGGCGCGTTTTCCAGCATCGCCCTGGCGTTCAACCTGCTGCTGCTGGTGGCGGTGCTGTCGATGCTGCAAGCCACCCTGACCCTGCCGGGCATGGCGGCGATGGCCCTGGTGCTGGGCATGGCGATCGACGCGAATGTGCTGATCAATGAGCGGGTCCGAGAGGAGTTGCGCAACGGCGCGTCGCCGCAAGCGGCCATCAATTCGGGTTACGACCGGGCATGGGCCACGATTCTGGACTCCAATGTCACCACCCTGATCGCAGGCCTGGCCCTGCTGGCCTTCGGTTCCGGTCCGGTGCGCGGTTTCGCCGTGGTGCATTGCCTGGGCATCCTGACCAGCATGTTTTCAGGCGTGTTCTTCTCCCGGGGCCTGGTGAACCTGTGGTACGGTCGGCAAAACAAGCTCAAGAACGTGTCGATCGGCACGGTCTGGCGGCCTGCGGCGCAAACCCAGGCCAAGCCTGGCTGAAATCGATTAAGGGACGGCAAAAATGGAGTTTTTCAAGATTCGGCGCGACATTCCGTTCATGCGAAATGCGCTGGTGTTCAATCTCATATCGCTGGCCACGTTTCTGGCGGCGGTGTTCTTCCTGTTTTCGCGCGGCCTGCACCTGTCAGTGGAATTCACCGGCGGCACCCTGATGCAGGTGAGTTATTCGCAACCGGCCGATTTGAACTCCGTGCGCGCCACCGTGGCCGCCCTGGGCTTCACCGACGTCCAGGTGCAGAACTTCGGCACGGCGCGCGACGTGATGATCCGCATGCCCGCCATCAAAGGCGTGAGTTCCGCCCAGCAAAGCGACAAGGTTCTGGCGGCGCTGAAGACGGCGGACGCCACGGCCAGTTTGCGCCGCACCGAGTTTGTCGGGCCGCAGGTCGGCGATGAGCTGGCCACCGACGGGCTCAAGGCCCTGGCCTTTGTGGTGGTCGGCATCATGCTTTACCTGGCGATCCGTTTCGAGTGGAAGTTCGCCGTGGCGGCGATCATCGCCAACTTGCACGACGTCATCATCATTCTCGGGTTTTTCGCGTTCTTTCAATGGGAGTTTTCGCTGCCCGTGCTGGCCGCCGTGCTGGCCGTGCTGGGTTACTCGGTCAATGAATCGGTGGTGATTTTCGACCGGATCCGCGAGAATTTCCGCCGTTACCGCAAAATGAACCCTGTGGAGATCATCGACAACGCCATCACTTCGACCATCAGCCGAACCATCATCACCCACGGCTGCACCCAACTCATGGTGCTGTCGATGTTGTTGTTTGGCGGGCCGACTTTGCATTATTTCGCCCTGGCTTTGACCATTGGCATATTGTTCGGCATATATTCGTCAGTGTTCGTTGCCGCCGCGATCGCCATGTGGCTGGGCATCGCCCGTGAAGACTTGATCAAGGGAAGCGCCAAAAAAGATGAAGACCCCAATGACCCCAACGCAGGCGCGACGGTTTGACTGAGGCTTGACCTGTGGCCACCGAACGACCGCTGACCCGCACACAACTGGCACTGGAGACGCGCAGGCGCTTCGTGACCGAGGCCGGGCGCGCCATGGTGGATCTTGGCGGCGCGGTTCAAGACCGGCTGACGGCCCTGATGAATGAAAGCGCCACTGCGCGAGAAATGCATGGCCGCCGGGACGCCTGGACGTTCTACCAAAAAGCCCGCGGCCCCTGGCTGGACGGCACGGTCAAAGCCTGGCAAAAGGCGCTCCAGCCCCCGACCGCCACCGCCATGGTGCGCATGTCCACCGACTCATTCCAGCTGGTCGGCACCGACGTCACCGAAAACAAGATACTCAGCTCGCGCCTGGTGCGTGGCGTGACTGACAAGGTGAACGTTCAACTGGACGATCTCAAAATCCGCATCCGCCGGCTTGAAGGCGGCGCCGATTTCGAAGACCAAGACATTCTTCGCCCGGAAGCGCTGATCCTGCCCCTGGTCGAGCAATGGTCGGCAGCGGGCATGCCACGCGATGCCTGGCCGTTTGTCCACGAAATTGTCCTGAATTTGCTGTGCGACCGGCTTTTGGCCGCCTACACGCTCTGCAACGACCACCTGGTCCGCCATGGCGTGTTGCCGACGATTGAATTGAAAGACCGGATCAAGTTCAACGCCAACAATATGCCGGTCGCGAAAAGCCGCGGCGGCATGCGCTTGCCCGGCCAGACCGGCCCGGCGTCGACCTTTGGCATTGATTCAGGCTACGGATCACCCTCGGGTTCGGACGGCCTGAGCGACCACGGCAGCGGGCCGCAATCCATACAACGGGGGGGGCGGCATGGCGGCGAGCCCGTCGGGTCGCAACACAGTTCCGGACCCCGGGCGCTGGATGCTGGCGGGTCTCATCGGCCCCAGGGGCAAGGCGCGCAACAAGCATATGGCCCGCAGGGCCATTCGGGGCAGCCTGGGCTGCATGGGTCGCAGGGGGCCCAAGGCCAGCCGTCCGGCACGGCTTACAGCAATGCCCATGACGAAACCCGCATGTTGACCTCCACCACGCCGCTGGCCAGGGCGCGCAGCCGGGCGCAAGGCGTGATCGGGCAGCTCAAGCGCCTGCTGATCGGGCGCGTCGGCGAAGAGGCTGACATCGGGTCTTACCAGATCGCCAGCCCCGCGCTGGCGGCGGCCGTTGCGCAACGCCCAGCTCCCCAGGTCGAGGTGCATGGCGATGGCCTCACCGTGGTCGATGACTACACGCCGGCGGGTGTGGCCCGGGTGGCGGGGCGCCTGCGCGAACAGACTGCCGAACTCAAGAAAAAGGCCGAGACGAAAGGTGAAAAAGCCACCATCGAGATTGTTGCCCTGATGTTCCAGGCGATTTTGCAGGAAGACCGCATTCCGCCGGGCATCCGCGTCTGGTTCGCCCGCCTGCAAATGCCGGTGCTGCGGGTGGCGCTGGAGGAGCCGGACTTTTTTGGCACCTTGAACCACCCGGCGCGCCAGTTGATCGACCGCATGGGTTCCTGCGTCCTGGGTTTTGACGCCACGGGCGTGCAAGGAGGCGCGCTGGAAGGCGAAATCAAGCGTGTGGTGCAGGTGATCGAGCAATACCCCGAGACCGGCAAACGCGTCTACCAGCTCGTTTACGATGAATTCCAGAAGTTCCTGGCCAAATTCTTGACCGACAACGACGCCACCAAAAAAATCGTCGGCGTGGCCCAGCAGGTTGAGCAAAAAGAGACCTTGACCATCCAGTACACCATCGAGATGCGCAACATGCTCAAAGACATGGCGGTGCGAGACGAGATCCGCGAGTTCCTGTTCAAGGTCTGGGCCGAGGTGCTGGCCGTAGCGGCGGTGCGCAAGGGTCCGCAACACGCCGAAACCCTGGAACTGAAAAAATCATCCACCGACCTGGTCTGGGCCGCCAGCGCCAAGCCCAGCCGGAGCGACCGGGCGCGTGTCATCGCGGACTTGCCCAAACTCCTGCAACGCCTGCGCGCCGGCATGTCCCTGCTGGGCTTGGCGCCATCGCAGCAAGATGCCCATATCAAGACCGTGAGCGACACCCTGGCCGACGCCTTCCTGTCCAAAACCCAGGCGATTCCGCAAGCGCAGATCGAGGCCATGGCCAAACGCCTGGCCAATCTGGAAGACTTTGTGTCGGAAGACGGCATGGGCGATTTGCCGCTGGACGGTGAAAGCATCGAAATCATGCTGGGCATCGACGCCGCGTCCATCGACGTCATCGCCGACGGTGGCTCCAAACCCACCAACGCCATGACGGCCTGGGCGCAGGAATTGCAATTGGGGGCCTGGTTCACGCTGGATCACAGTGGCCGGGTGACTCAGGTGCAGTTTGCCTGGCGAAGCGAGCGCAAACACTTGAACCTGTTTGCCGCCAGCGATGGCCACAGCTACCTGATCCAGGCCGGGCGTCTGGCGGCCTATCTGCAGGCTGGTTTGCTGGTTCCGCAGGAAGAAGAAACCCTGACCGTGCGCGCCACGCGCGACGCTTTGACAAAGCTGGAAGCCAATCCCGAACGTTTGTTGGGTTGATCGCAGCCGCGCGCAGCGGCGTCAATGCGCGACACGGCTGCGGCTGTCGTCGCACAATTCATCAAGCACCAAGGCGTCAGGCTCTTCGCCGAAACGCCAGTAAACCATCAAAACGATGAGTTTCAAATCCTCCAACGACAGGGGATACACCGGTGCCGCCATGGCCCGGTCCAGCACGATCTCGCGCATGGCGCCGGGCAAAACCTTGGACGACTCCAGAAAACTGATGAACCCCAAGCATTCGGCTCCGAGTTGATCCTGCTCGGCGATGGAATACACGCGCATGCTGCCGGGCGACCCCGGGTGGCTTGCCGACGCGGCGGTCTGCGCGCTGCCCAGGGCTGCTCCTGTGCCGGTCGGCGCGCCCTGTGTGGCCAGGTTCAGGCCGCCAAGCCAGGCCAGCGCGTCGGCGATCTCCTCGGCCTCGAAACCCACCGCGCTGAGTTTGCGTTGCAGATGCTCCGTCAGGGGGCAGGCGTCGCCGCCCCAGTAATTTTCATAAACGAAGGCCAAAACTTCAAACATGGATCAATATAACGCAGAATCGCTTGATGCAGAACCGCGCCGCCCAGGGGCCCAGCCCCAGCCGCCATGAAGCCGCCTGACCCGTGCATGCGTCAAGCCTTGAACAGGCGCTGGAACAGGCCGCCCGGCAGGCGTGCCACCAGGCCATCGAGCTCCAGCGTCATCAGCCCGGCTTGCAGGCTTGCTGTGTCCATGCCGGTTCGGGCTTGCAAAGCGTCCAGGCTGACGGGATCGTGGCCCAGCGTCTCCAGCAACGGGTTTTCGGCATCAAACAGACCATTGACCCCCGTTTCATCTGTGTTTTTAGCTATAAAAACAGTAGCATCATCAAGTTTCATGTCCTCCAGCACGTCCTGCGCCGACTCCACCAGTTTGGCCCCCTGGCGGATCAGGGCGTGGCAGCCGTGGGACCCAATGGCGTGAATCGACCCCGGAATCGCAAACACCTCCTTGCCCTGCTCGGCGGCCAGACGCGCGGTGATTAGCGAGCCCGATTTCAGCGCCGCCTCCACCACCAGGGTGCCTTGCGTCAAACCGGCGATGAGCCGGTTGCGTTTGGGGAAGTTCTCCGGCAGCGGCGGTGTGCCGATCGGGTATTCGCTGATGATCAGGCCGCGCTGCGTGATGGCGTGGGCCAGGTCGCGGTGGCCCCTGGGGTAGACCCGGTCCAGGCCCGTGCCCACGACGGCGATGGTCGCAAAGCGGCCCGGCCCGGACAGCGGGGCCAGGCCTTCCAGCGCCCCCCGGTGGGCCGCGCCGTCGATGCCCAACGCCAGGCCTGACACCACCGTCAAACCCGCGCCGCTAAGGGCCCTGGCAAACGCGCGGGCATTTTCCAGCCCCTGCGCCGTGGGGTTGCGGCTGCCCACAATGGCGATGCTTTGGCGGCAGCTAGTTGCTATCTTTTCGGAAGCGGACAACGCATGTGGTACGGGGAAAAACGGCTCTTTTTCTTCCAAAATGCCGGCGCCTTGCAGGTACAGCATCAAGGGCGGGTCTTCAATGTTCAGCAGGGACGCGGGGTAGTCGCCATCACCCAGGGCCACGATGCGCCGCTGGGCCAGGGCATCAGGCGCGTTCAGCCAGGCCCAGGTTGATTCGAGCAGGGTGGCCAACTGGGCCGGTTGGGCCTGCAAAGCGGCCGCGTGCACCGGGCCGACCACCTGCGCCAGCGCGGTGCTGGATTGCGCGAACAGCGCCTGCGGCAAGCCAAAGGCCGCCAGCAGTTTGCGCGCGCCGACGTTGCCGACCCCCGGCGTGAGGCTCAGGCGCAGCCAAGCCGCAAGTTCATCGCGCTGCACAGGCGCCTTTGTGTCAAATCAACTCAAATCAACGTGGGTTGACGGCGCGGTCGCCTACCTTGACGCCTTCCGTGATGGTCAGAATCAAGGCGTAGGAGACCCGTTCGAAGGTGCGAAACACCATCATCAGGCCGTTGCGCTCATTGGGCAGCTTGATCTCGGGGCGGGCCGGGTCGGTTTTGTCCACCACGCGAACGCCGTCTTTGAGGATCGCCAGCACGTGGCCGCTTTCCATGCCGTCCCGGCTGCCGCGGTTGATGGTCACCACCTGGTTTTGCGCCGCGTTGCGGATGGCGTCGTTGCCGTAGACGGACACCACGCGGGCGTCCACCTGGGTGCCAGGCGCGCGCGGCATGTAACTGGTCAACTGGCGCTCGGGTTCGGGCAGCAGCCGGTCGCCCACGCGCATTTCTTCTTTGGTGCCGACGATGTCGATCGTGGCCGGCACGATGTCGGTGAGCGTCTTGCCGTCTTTGTCGGTGGACTGCTCGGTCGACTCGCCGCGCACCAGGCGGGCCTTGCCGACATAACGCGCCTCATAACCCAGCACCTCGCCGGTGCCAGGGTCTTTCAAGGCGACTGCATTGCGAAACACCCGGAAGTCCGGTTGTTTGCCCGGGCTTTCGACAAACTTGTTGTCCACCGGGCCGCGCGCGTAGGCGCGGTCGCCGGAGCTCAGGTTGACCCGGCCCTCCTGTGTGGCCACGATGCGCGGGGCGGAATTGAGCGCGGTTTCATCGATGACGATGGGCTCCGAGAGGAAGGGCTCGATGAACTGTGACTTCAAGGTCGGGATGATTTGGTCCGACAAACTCTGCGAGCGCACACGCGGCGAGACACGCACCGTCTCCATATTGGCGTCACCGTCACCGGCGCGGCGCGTGCGCAGGGTGGCGCGGCCGTCTTTTTTGTCCAGGTACAGCTGCTGGCCGGGGTAGATGCGGTGCGGGTTCTTGATTTCAGCCATGTTCATGCCCCACAACTCGGGCCAGCGCCACGGGCTTTTGAGGAACATGCCCGAAATCGCCCACAGGGTGTCGCCGCTTTTGACGCTGTAATTGTCCGGCGCGTTGGCGGCCAGTTCGCTCAGCGGCACGCCAGTCTGCGCGACCTGGGTCGCGGTCGATTTTTGCGTCGGCGTGACAGTGAGGTTCTGCGCCCAGGCGGGTGCTGCAAACAACCATCCCGCCAATGCAATCGTGCTTGCAGTCAGCTTCACGCGCGCCATGTGTTTTGCCATTGCCTTGGGCCTTTTCGAATTCGCCATCCGTTGTATCGTCATAGTTTGCTGCATTGCGGTTGCCGCTCGCCCTTGGGCGCTTAAGCGCTCGGGCGGCGACAATCTTGATAAATTACACACGATTCTGCGCTCAAGCCCTTGATTGGGCAACGTTTTCGACATCCCCGGCCTGCCACAACGCCGAAAAGTAGCGAAAATAACGACATCTTTGAAAATAAAACATGGCTTTACTCCAGATTCTTTGTTACCCCGACCCCAAATTGCACAAGATCGCCCGGCCAGTGCAAAGTGTTGACGCGCGCATCAAAACCTTGATTGCCGACATGCTGGAAACCATGCTCGACGCCAAAGGCATCGGCCTGGCCGCGACCCAGGTCGATGTGCATGAGCGCCTGATCGTGATCGACGTGTCCGAGGAGCGCAACCAGCCCCTGGTGCTGGTCAACCCGGAACTGGTCTGGACGAGCGCCGAGCGCCACCTCAACGAAGAAGGCTGCCTCTCGGTGCCCGGCATATACGACGGCGTGCAGCGCTTCGACGCAGTCAAGGTCAAGGCGCTCGATGGCGAGGGCCAATCCCGTGTGATAGAAGCTGACGGCCTGCTGGCTGTCTGCATCCAGCACGAAATGGACCATCTGATCGGCAAGGTGTTTGTGGAATACCTCTCGCCCCTGAAACGCAACCGGATCAAAAAGAAAATGCTCAAGGCGCAACGCGAGGAAAACGATTGAGCTTGCGCATCATCTTCGCCGGCACGCCTGAATTTGCCAGCGTGGCGCTCGCCCGGTTGCACGCGGCGGGGCATGCCATCGCCCTGGTATTGACGCAACCTGACCGTCCGGGCGGGCGTGGCATGAAACTGCAGGCCTCTCGCGTCAAGCAGTTCGCACTGGAACATGGCCTGCCGGTCGTGCAACCGCGCAGCTTGCGGCTTGACGGCAAATACCCGCAAGACGCGCAACTGGCGCGCGCGCAAATTGAGGCGGTGCAAGCCGACGTGATGGTGGTCGCGGCCTACGGCCTGATGCTGCCGCAGTGGGTGCTGGACGCCCCGCGCCTGGGATGCCTGAATATCCACGCCTCGCTGTTGCCGCGCTGGCGCGGTGCGGCGCCAATCCACCGCGCCATCGAAGCCGGCGACCGTGAGACCGGCGTCACCATCATGCAGATGGACGCGGGCCTGGACACTGGCGACATGTTGCTGGCCGAGGCCTTGCCGATCCAGGCGCAAGACACCACGGCAGACCTGCACGACAAGCTGGCCGTCTTGGGCGCGCGCATGGTGTTGCAGGCGATTGAGCAGGCGGACCAAGGCCTGCTCAAACCCGTCAGGCAGCCCCAGTCCGGTGTGACCTACGCGCACAAAATTGAAAAAGTTGAGGCGGCCATTGACTGGGCGCAAAGCGCTGAGGTCATTGCGCGGCGCGTACTGGCCTTCAACCCCTTCCCGGGCGCGCATGCCAGCTTGAAGGGTGATGTCATCAAGATTTGGGGCGCAAGTGTGTCCGCGCTGCCCCTGCCCGAGCACACACAATATGGAACAATAATGGCCGCAGCCCACGATGGAATTGCGGTGGAAGCTATGAATTCAGTAGTTAACCTGACCGAATTGCAGCGCCCCGGCGGCAAACGCATGTCGGCGGCGGAATTTCTTCGTGGCCTGCCATTGTCCCCGGGCATGCGGTTTGACCAAGCCCCCGCCAAGTCAACTGCAGCATCACCCCAAACCTGACGCAACCTGGCGTCAATCCTGCCCCAAATCTGGAGAATCCCCATGAACTTCATCCGCTTTTCCGACCTCTGCGCCGCTGGCAAAGCCAAAGGCCAACGCGTGTTCATCCGCGCCGATCTCAATGTGCCGCAAGACGAGGCCGGCCACATCACCGAAGACACGCGCATCCGCGCCTCCTTGCCCGCCATCCGCATGGCGCTGGACGCGGGTGCCGCCGTCATGGTGGCCTCGCATCTGGGCCGCCCCGCCGAGGGCGCATTCAAGCCCCAGGATTCGCTCGCCCCGGTGGCCAAACGCATGGGCGAGCTGCTGGGCCCGCCGTTCCAGGATGGTGTGCCCCTGATCGCCAACTGGGTCGATGGCGTCAAACCCGGCGGCAAAGATTTGCAGCCGGGCCAACTCGTTCTGCTGGAAAATTGCCGCGTCAACCAAGGCGAGAAGAAAAACGACGAAACCCTGGCCAAAAAAATGGCCGCCCTGTGCGACATCTTTGTACATGACGCCTTTGGCACGGCGCACCGGGCCGAAGCCTCCACCTACGGCATCGCGCAGTTCGCGCCCATCGCCTGCACCGGGCCGCTGCTGGCGGCCGAGATGGACGCGATATCCAAAGCGCTAGCCAACCCCAGACACCCCTTGGTGGCCATCGTGGCAGGCTCCAAGGTGTCGACCAAACTCAGCATTCTCAAAAGCCTGTCGGCCAAGGTGGACCAGTTGATCGTCGGTGGCGGCATCGCCAACACCTTCATGCTGGCAGCGGGTCTGAAAATCGGCAAAAGCCTGGCCGAGGCAGACTTGGTCGACCAGGCCAAAGCGGTGATTGAATCCATGAAAGCCCGCAACGCCGCCGTGCCCATTCCCGTGGACGTGGTCACCGCCAAAAGCTTCGCGGCCGACGCGCCTGCCACCATCAAGGCCGCCACCGACGTGGCTGACGACGACCTGATCCTCGACATCGGCCCGCAAACCGCAGCCCTGCTGGCGGCCCAACTGAAGAAGGCCGGCACCATCGTCTGGAACGGCCCGGTCGGCGTGTTTGAGTTCCCCGCGTTCGAGAACGGCACCAAGGTAATCGCGCATGCGATTGCCGAGTCCGGCGCCTTCTCCATCGCAGGCGGCGGCGACACCCTGGCGGCCATCGCCAAATACGGCATTGAAAAGCAGATCAGCTACATCTCGACCGGCGGCGGCGCGTTTCTGGAAGTGCTGGAAGGCAAAACCCTGCCGGCCTTCGAGATCCTGGCGCGCCGTTGCGAACATTGACATGCTATATTAATAATAGCTAACTACGTAATATTCACGAGGGAAATCGGCCTTTTTTCTTGGGAAAATCGGAATTCCTGCGAATTTTGGGCGAATAGTCCGGCGACCTGGCCGAAGGCCCGATTGACGCAGCCCGGTAACCGGTTCCGTGCAAAAATCCATCCGGATCAAAAACAACAGGAAACCGCGCCATGAGCACCCAAACCACGTCGCCACCCCGGCGCGCCACCAAAATCGTCGCCACCCTGGGCCCCGCGTCAAGCGACCCGGCGCTGCTGGAGCAGATGATCCGCGCCGGCGTGAACGTGGTGCGGCTCAACTTCAGCCACGGCACGGCGCAAGACCACATCGACCGGGCAAAGATGGTGCGCGAGGCGGCCCAGCGCGCCGGGCGCGAGGTCGCCATCATGGCTGACCTGCAGGGCCCGAAAATCCGCGTCGGCAAATTCGCCAATGGCAAGGTCATGCTCGAGACCGGGCAAAAATTCCTGCTCGACGCCTCCCGCGCCGAGCCGGGCGACAACACCGGCGTGGGCCTGGATTACAAAGAGCTGCCGCGCGACGTCAAACCCGGCGACATCCTGCTGCTCAACGACGGCCTGATCGTGATGACGGTCGACGGCGTCAAGGGCGAAGTGGTGCAGACCACGGTCACCATGGGCGGCGAGTTGTCCAACAACAAGGGCATCAACAAAAAGGGTGGCGGCCTGACGGCATCGGCCCTCACCGCCAAAGACATGGAAGACATCCGCACTGCGATGGCCTTCCAGGCCGATTACGTGGCGGTGAGCTTCCCCAAAAACGCCACCGACATGGAAATGGCGCGCCAGCTATGCAATGTGGCCGCTGCCGAATACCGCCACAAGCCGCACCTGATCGCCAAGATCGAGCGCGCCGAAGCCATCCCCAAGCTGCTGGAGATTTTGTTGGCCAGCGACGGCATCATGGTCGCGCGCGGCGACCTGGCCATCGAGGTTGGCAACGCCATCGTGCCGGCCCTGCAAAAACGCATGATCAAGCTGGCGCGTGAGAACGACAAGACCGTGATCACCGCGACGCAGATGATGGAATCCATGATCGCCAACCCGGTGCCGACGCGCGCCGAGGTCAGCGACGTGGCCAACGCCGTGCTGGACGGCACCGACGCCGTGATGTTGTCGGCCGAGACGGCGGCGGGCAAGTTTCCGCTGGAAACCGTGATTGAAATGGCCAAGATCTGCCACGCCGCCGAGGGCGCGTCCGACGTGAAGCTCGACGCCGACTTCACTGGCAAAACTTTCAACCGCATTGACCAGTCCATCGCCATGGGTGCCCTGTTCACCGCCTACCATCTGGGCGCCAAGGCCATCGTGGCCATGACCGACAGCGGTTCCACCGCCTTGTGGATGAGCCGCCATCTGGTCAACGTGCCAATCTACGCGCTGACCTCAAAAATCGACACCCAGCGCAAGATGGCCCTGTACCGCAACGTGCGCCCGATCCTGATGGACGCCAATAACGACCGCGACACGGCACTGGCCGAAGCCGAAAACCACCTTAAAAAGCGCGGCATTGTGCAAAGCGGCGATGTGTATGCCATCACCTGCGGCGAGCCCATGGGCGCGCCGGGGGGGACAAACATGTTGAAGATTTGCCGGGTGAGCTGATGTTGCCCCCACGCTCCGCCGCTTCGCGGGTCGCTGCCCCCCGAGGGGGCTAATTTCCCTTGGGGCGGCCCGGCGGGAAATTGCCGTTGAGTCTGCCAACGCCGCTGCCCGCCCGGCATGGCGGCAGCGCGTCTTCTCGAACGGCAGCTTTAGGGTTGTCCAAGAAGATAGGCGCAGTTCAGGAGGGCAGAAATTCCAAGCCATACTTGCTTGCGATGGCCGTGGCTTCATCCGAGGCTTTTTTGGTGGGGGTGCCTGTATCAAGCGCCGTCACCTCCGCGATCATTGCATCGAAGACACCTCCAGGTGAGCTGATGATAATTTGACGGCCCACTTCGGGCCCAGTGCTTACGAATCCGTGAGGCGTTCCGCGAGGGACGAACACCACATCGCCAGGGCCCAGCTTCAACACTTCCCTGTCAAGGCGAAAATCATAGTGCCCTTCGCAGATGATGAAAGTCTCGTCGTAAGTTGGATGTCGGTGATACCCGGCGCCAGACTCAGGTGGCTCAATTGCCTCGCAGACGGTATACGCACTCCAATTCTCGGCCGCAGTCGTCTTGAACGTCATGCTCATCCGACCGATCTTGAACGTCTTGCCTTCTCCTGGCTGGAAGTGTGTTGGCTTCATTGCGTTGAACATATTCGTCTCCGGGTGATCAGGACCATGTTGCACTTGTGCGGCCGGGAAGCCTCGCCACTCAAAAGCTCCAATCATTCAGTCTTACCGATGCAGGACGGGTTGTCAATGGAGTAGCCTGGCAACGGATCGACCGCTTTGTCGTCCCATTTCGTACCGTCGCCCAAACATCGAACCGTAGAAAGAGCGTGCTTTCACGCCAAAACCGCATGCACAGTGCCCGGTCGGCGCGCGGGTCTGGCGGAGCAGACGGAACCCTGTATAGCCGGCGAAGCCCACTCCCATTAAAATCCGCCCATCGGCAAAAAGTTACCAAGCGGTTACCAAGCGATTTGCCCCAGGCCCGACACCTTCAATTTCAAACTTTCCAAGGACTTCATCATGGCACTCGTCTCTATGCGTGAACTGCTCGACCACGCGGCTGTCAACGGCTACGGCATTCCGGCTTTCAATGTCAACAACCTGGAGCAGGTACAGGCGGTGATGGAGGCAGCCAACGAGGTGGGCGCGCCGGTCATCCTGCAAGCCAGCGCGGGCGCCCGCAAATACGCGGGCGAGGCCTTTATCAAGCATCTGATCTCGGCGGCGATTGAGGCTTATCCGCATATTCCGTTGGTGATGCACCAGGACCATGGCCAAAGCCCCGACGTGTGCCAGGGCGCGATCAACCTGGGCTTCAGCTCGGTGATGATGGACGGCAGTTTGATGGCCGACGGCAAAACCATTGCCGACTATGACTACAACGTAATGGTGACCCGCAAAGTCGTGGACATGGCCCACGCCACTGGTGTCACGGTCGAAGGTGAGTTGGGTTGCCTGGGCAGCCTGGAGACCATGAAGGGCGACAAGGAAGACGGCCACGGCACCGAAGCCACCATGACCATGGAGCAGCTGCTGACCGACCCCGAGCAGGCGGCGGATTTTGTGAAGCGCACCCAGCTCGACGCCCTGGCCATCGCCATCGGCACCAGCCATGGTGCCTACAAATTCACGCGCAAGCCCACCGGCGACATTCTGGCGATTGAGCGCATCAAGCAGATCAACAAACGCATCCCCAATACGCACCTGGTGATGCACGGCTCCAGCTCAGTGCCGCAGGATCTGCTGGCCATCATCAACGAGTACGGCGGCAACATGCGCGAAACCTATGGCGTGCCGGTGGAAGAGATTCAAAAGGCGATCCAGTTCGGCGTGCGCAAGATCAACATCGACACCGACATCCGCCTGGCCATGACCGCCGCCGTGCGCAAGTTTATGGCGCAAAACCCCGACAAGTTCGACATGCGCGACTGGCTCAAACCGGCCCGCGAAGCAGCCAAACAAATCTGCAAGCAGCGCTACATCCAGTTTGGCTGCGAAGGCCAGGGTGCCAAGGTCAAGGGCCACAGCCTGCAAGTTGTTGCCGGGCAATATGCGCGTGGTGAACTGGCCCAAGTGGTGCAGTAATCCGGCAGAGTGCCGTTCAAAATCGAGGCATAATTCAGGCATACACATCAATGGTGTATGAGAACGGAGGCCTCCAATGAACACTCGAACCAATATTGTTTTAGACGACGAACTCATCGCCCAAGCCATGGTGCGGGCGGGCGTAACGACCAAAAAAGCGGCGGTAGAGGCCGCACTCAAAGCGTACGCGCGCAGGCCGGACTATGCAGCCTTGCGGGCCTTGCAAGCCTCAGACCCGATTGATCCGGACTACGATCCCAAAGGCCCTTATGGTTTGACGCCCGCTGCATTGGCGCGTCGGGGCTGGAAGACATTTGAAGACGCCCGCAACGCGTTTGAAAAGCAAGCCGGCGTGCCCAGCGACTTGCCAGTTAAAAAATCGGCAGATTCCCTGAAGTCCGCACCTGGCAGGCGGCGTAAAAAAACGGGCCTGATCCCGGCGTGATTGCCGACACCTCAGCCTGGATTGAGATGCTGCGCGCCACCGGCTCGCCAAGCCATTTGCGGTTGCAACGCGCTTTGCTCGGCGCCGAGACCTGCTGGGTTCCCGAGGTTGTTTACCGCGAAGTGCTGCAAGGCGCCAGGAACGCGCAGCACTTCATTGAACTGCAAAACTTGCTCGACACCCTGCCTGCCTATGTCAGCGCCGATCCGCTGTCGCTGGCGCGCGACGCTTCCCTGCTGTATGCCCGCTGCCGATGGCAGGGGCTTCAAGTGCGCAGCGCCAATGACTGCATGGTCGCCGCGTGTGCCATCGAAGCAGGAGAACCTTTATTGGCCCGCGACCGCGATTTTGTTCAAATAGCCCTGATCGAGCCCAAATTGAAACTGATTTCATGACATCCATCCTTCACACTTCCGCCCTGGCCAGCCTGCCCCTGCTCGCGCGCGGCAAAGTCCGCGACAACTACGCTGTGGGCGAGGACCGCATCCTGATGGTCGCCAGCGACCGTTTGAGCGCCTTTGACGTGATCATGGGCGAGGGCATCCCTGGCAAGGGCGCGCTGCTGACGCAAATGGCCCTGTTCTGGTTCGACAAACTGGGCCCCAATGGTTTGAACATCTGCCCGATCCACCTCACAGGCGATGCGCCGGAAAGTGTGGTCACGGTGGCCGAAGTGCCGCAAGTGACGGGGCGCTCCATGCTGGTCAAACGCCTCAAACCCCTGCCGGTCGAGGCGGTGGTGCGGGGTTACCTGGCAGGCAGCGGCTGGAAGGAATACCACGACAACGGCGCGGTGTGTGGCGTCAAGCTGCCCGCCGGGCTGAAGAACGCGTCCAAACTGCCCCAGCCGATCTACACGCCCGCCGCCAAAGCGGTGGTGGGCGGCCATGACGAAAACATCACGTTTGAGCAGACGGTCGCGATGATCGGCCTGGATCTGGCCACGCGCATCCGCGACATCAGCATCCGGCTCTACCAGGCGGCCTGCGAGATCGCGGCGCCCAAGGGCCTGATCATTGCTGACACCAAGTTCGAGTTTGGCCTGGACATGAGTCAGGGTGGCGACGGCATCTTGACCCTGATGGACGAGGTCTTGACGCCTGATTCGTCCCGCTACTGGCCGGCCGAAAGTTATGCCCAAAGTGTGCAAGAAGGCAGCAACCCGCCGAGTTTCGACAAGCAGTTTGTGCGCGACTGGCTGGAGCAGGTGCGCATCGACGGCAAACCCTGGAACAAAACCCCGCCGGCGCCACGGGTGCCCAACGAGGTGATCGCCAAAACGGCGGCCAAATACCGCGAAGCGATGGATCGCTTGACGGCTTAGCTCAAGATCACGCTGCTCAGGCGCCGGCGATAGGTCGCCACGGTCGGGTCAACCGGCGGAATCTGCCCGTCGGCCACTTTGATTTTGGGCGGCTCGATGATGTCCAGAATGGCGATGAAGGTCTTGCGCGCCAGCTCTTCGGCCCAGGCCTTGTCGCGCATCAAAATCTCCAGCAATTCATCCATTGCGCCCGTCCACTGCTGTCCGGCCATCAGCAACTGGGCTTTGGCGAAGCGGGCATCGAAATTCCGCCTGTTTTGCCCGATCAGTGCATCAAAATGGCCGTTTTTCCTCGCCAGCTGTGCGTTGTCAGCTGCAAAATCTATAGCGTTCATCCAGCGTTGCAGTGAATCGAACTTGCGCACCAGGGCGGTTTTGGTGATCACGGGGGCGAAGGCGACCTTGGCGTCGTCGGTTTTGCCCTCTTGCAGCAGCAGCTTGATGTAGTCAAAACGCGCGTCTTCGTCGTTCGGGGTTTTGAGCACGGCCTGGTGCAGTGCCTCGCGGATCGCGTCCGGGTCGTCTGCAGCGGGCGCGTCGGACATTTCGACCTTGCTGACCTCGGCTTCCAGCACCTCCTCAGGCGGCAGGTGTTTGTCCAGAAAGGCCTTGATCTGGCCCTCGGGCAGGGCGCCGGTGAAGCCGTCCACCGGTTTGCCGCCGGACAGCAGGACGCAGGTGGGAATGGAGCGGATGCCAAAGGCCTGGCTCAGCTCCTGCTCCTGCTCCGAGTCGATTTTGACCAGCTTGAAGCGGCCGGCGTACTCGGCCTCGATCTTCTCCAGCAGCGGCCCGATGACCTTGCAGGGGCCACACCAGGGCGCCCAGAAATCGACCAGCACGGGGGTGTGGGCGGACGCTTCGATGACTTCGGCATCAAAGTTTTCGACGGTTACGTTGATCATTTCAGGGATTTGGGGGTAGAAAAGTAAAATGCAAACATGAAAATTCAAATTGGCATTGTCATGGGCTCCAGATCCGACTGGGACACCATGCAACACGCAGTGCAGATTCTCCAACACTTCCAGGTCGGGCATGAAGCCAAAGTGGTCTCGGCGCACAGAATGCCTGACGACATGTTCGCTTACGCTGAAAGCGCGGCGGGCCGGGGCCTCAAAGCCATCATCGCGGGCGCGGGCGGCGCGGCGCATCTGCCAGGCATGCTGGCGGCCAAAACCACGGTGCCGGTGCTGGGTGTGCCCGTGGCCAGCAAACACCTGCACGGCGTCGATTCGCTGCACAGCATCGTGCAAATGCCCAAAGGCGTGCCCGTGGCCACTTTTGCCATTGGCGACGCGGGCGCAGCCAACGCAGCCTTGTTCGCCGTGGCCATGCTGGCCAATGAGGACGCTGAGCTGCGTGCCAGGCTCGACGCCTACCGCGCCGCGCAAACCCAGGCGGCGCGCGACATGACCCTGCCGCCGGCGCTGTGAGCCGACCCGTGCCCAAGAAGTCCAGGACGCCGGCGCCCAAAAGCGCAAAGTTGCCCTTTTTGCCTGGGCTTGGCCCGACCGGCCGGCCGGTCACCCTGGGCGTCATGGGCGGCGGCCAGTTGGGCCGCATGTTCATTCACGCCGCCCAGGCCATGGGTTATGCCACGGCGGTGCTCGACCCGGATCAGGCCAGCCCGGCCGGCCTGGTCAGCCACCACCACATCCAGACCGCTTACCTGGACCCGGACGGCCTGGCCGGACTGGCCCGCCATTGCGACGCCATCACCACCGAGTTTGAAAACGTCCCGGCGGCGGCCCTGCTGGCCTTGTCTGGGAAATGTCCCGTGGCCCCGTCGGCCCAGGCAGTGCGCATTGCCCAGGACCGCGCCGCCGAAAAAGCCCATTTCGACCGCTGCGGCGTTGCCTGTGCGCCGTACGCCGTGATCGAAACGCATGAGCAACTCAAGGCCGTTGCGGCTGATCTGCTGCCCGGCATCCTCAAAACCGCGCGCATGGGTTATGACGGCAAGGGCCAGATCCGCGTCAAAACCCGTGCCGAACTCGCCCGCGCCTGGGCTCGGCTTAGACACGCGCCCTGTGTGCTTGAGAAGATGCTGGCCCTGCAAGCCGAGTATTCGGTGATTGTGGCGCGCGGCTGGGACGGCGCCTGTGTGAACCTGCCGGTGCACCGCAACACGCACCGCAACGGCATTCTGGCCCTCACCGAGGTTTACCAGAGAATTATGCCAGAAGCCCTTGCCCGACAAGCGGTATTAGCTTCTAAATCAATAGCAAAAGAATTGAACTACGTGGGCGTCCTATGTGTTGAATTCTTCCTGGTCGGGCACGCCAGGACGGGCAAACCCAGCCTGGTCGTCAACGAGATCGCGCCGCGCCCGCACAACAGCGGCCACTACAGCATGGACGCCTGCGACGTCTCGCAGTTCGAGCTGCAAGTGCGGACCCTGGCCGGCCTGCCGCTTGTGCAACCGCGCCAGCACAGCCCCGCTGCCATGCTGAATCTGCTGGGGGATCTGTGGCCCAAAAAAGGCAATCCGCCGTGGGACAAAGTGCTGGCCTTGCCCGGCACGCACTTGCACCTGTACGGCAAAACACAGGCCAAACCGGGGCGCAAGATGGGGCACTTGAACATCACTGGCCCAACGCGGACCCAGGTTCAGGCCACCGCGGCGCAAGCCGCGAAGCTGCTGGGCATCAAGGCGTTTGAGAGGCTGTCGGCAAATTGACTTCGTCACGTGATGCGTTACAATCAACGCCATGATCAAGTCGTTTTCGCACAAGGGGCTTGAGTTGTTTTACCGAACCGGAAAAAAGACCGGCATCCAGGCCACCCACGCGAGGCGCTTGCAAATCATGTTGACGATGCTGCAAGTGGCCAAGACGCCGCAGGCCATGAATGCGCCGGGGTTTGGGCTGCATGTGCTCAAGGGCGAGCTCAAAAACCACTGGGCTGTGACCGTGAATGGCAATTGGCGCATGACTTTCCGGTTTGAAGGCGAAGACGCAATTTTGGTCAATTACCAAGACTATCACTAGGAATCAGCCATGCAGATGCACAACCCCGCCCACCCCGGCGAAGTATTGAAGGAAGCTTATCTCGACCCGCTGGAGATGAGCGTGACCGAATTCGCGCGTCGCATTGGCATTTCGCGCAAGTGCGCCAGCGAATTTGTCAACAAACGCGCCGGCATCAGCGTGGAGATGGCGCACCGTCTGGCCAAGGCAACTGACACCACGGCCGAATCATGGCTGATGATGCAAGTGCAGTACGCCCTGTGGCAGTCGAAGCAGGACAAAGTGCCGGAACATATTCAGGTTGAGCGCTTGGCGCTCGGCCACGCTTGAGCCCGGGATTGCGGAGCGCTGGTCAAACGGTCAAAATCAAACCGCCCCTTCAACCTGACCCAACATACTCCCGCGCCCGCGCCGTGATATCGCCTGTCTTCCCGTCCCGACTCCGCTTTGCCGCCATCCTGTTGGCTGGCTGGCTGCTGTCTGCATGGGCCATCGCCCAGGGCATCCCCGAGCAGCGCCTGGCCCTGGTGATCGGCAACGCCGCCTATAAAACCTCGCCCTTGACCAACCCGGTCAATGACGCGCGTCTGATGGAGGCCTCACTCAAAGAAGCTGGCTTCACTGTCATCAAGGCTGAAAACGCCTCCATGCGCGACATGCGCCGCCTGGTGCGCGACTTCGGCGACCGCCTCAAGGCGTCGGGCGGCGTCGGCCTGTTTTATTTTGCCGGCCATGGCGTGCAGGTGCGCGGCGAAAACTTCCTGGTCTCCACCGACTCCGACATCCGCAATGAAGACGAAGTGGCTGACGACGCCATCAATGCCAACCTGATACTGGAAAAAATGCAGTCTGCAGGCAACCGCATGAACCTGGTGATTCTGGACGCCTGCCGCAACAACCCCTTTACCGTGAAGTCGCGCGCCGCCGTCAGCGGCCTGGCCACCATGAGCGCGCCCAGCGGCTCCCTGGTGGCCTATTCCACCTCGCCGGGTTCGGTGGCCAGCGACGGCAATGGCCAAAACGGCCTGCACACCGAGCATCTGGCCAAGGTGATCCGCCAGCCCGGCCTGCCGGTCGAAGAGGTCTTCAAACAAGTGCGCACGGCAGTGCGCCGCGACAGCAACAACCAGCAAACGCCCTGGGAGAACACCGCCCTGGAGGGGCAGTTCTATTTCAAAATGCCGGCCCAAACCGCGCCTGCCGCGACGCAAGGCCGGGCCAACCCGATCAATGTGCCGCCCGCCGAGATGGCTTTGTGGAGCAGCGTCACGGACTCGTTGACCGCCAGCGAGGTGCAAGCCTATTTGAATCGTTACCCCAACGGCCTGTTCGCCGATGTGGCCAAAGCGCGCATCGCCGCGTTGTTGGGTTCGACTGCTGACAAAGCCGCTTCGCAACGCATCGCGTCCGAGCGCGCCGCCAATGAACGCGCAGCGGCCGAGGCCAGTTTGAGGGCTGCCGAAGCCGCCATTGAGCAAAACAAACAGCTAATCGCAGCCCGAACTGATCCCGTGACCTTGGACATGGCGTTTTGGGAAAATGTGAAAGGCGCCCAGCGCCCCGCGGAACTGGAAGCTTATATCCAGCAATTTCCCAAGGGCATGTTTATCGCTTTGGCGAAAGTCAGGGTGGAGGACATGAGGGCCAGGCCGACGCCTGTTATCGCCGCTAAAGCCCCGTCACTGGCCGACGCAACGCCTTTGGCCATGCAAGCGTCGCCCGGCGAGGTGCTGGGCAATTTGGTCATTCGTGACGAATTTAGCAAGAAGACGGAAACCATTGAAGTGCGCGTGAAGGATAAGACAGCCCTGCAAACCAGTTTCAGCAGCGGTGATGTGCTCGCCAATGATGGGCAGGTGCTGTCGGTGCGGCTGGGCGGCTTGGTCGTGACTGCAAAGAGTGCCAGCCTGTGGAAAATGCCGCTTCAGACGGGTTCGAGTGGTGAGGCAAAAGTTGAAATCACAAGCCCCTTTGTTGCGAAAGGCAGCTTGGAATGGAAGGTGATCTCCACCAACGCTGATCGCCAAGTGGTGGATGTCAAGATGTACTACACGTTTACGGGCGGTTCGTTTGCTAGCCAGCAATTTGTCAAGTGGCTGGGTTCATATGCCGCCGGTCAAGGATTGCCGAGTTCGTTCTCCTACAGCAACCGGCAAACAAGCGGGCCAGGTGGTTTGGCAGGAACTGAAACCCTCAGCGCCGAATTCACCCCCAAAAAATAAGAAGACCGTGTTGCCAGCCTCATCGCCCAAGTTGCCACCAAGCGCCCCAATGCAGCAAGGACTTGGCTGCCTTTTGACATCAGCCAAAAGGGCGTGCCGGTGATTCTGGATGGAAATGCTCCAAATTCAATAGCTGCCGCCGCCTGTCTGGTAAGGGCAAACGGGCTAATCGGCCTGCCGACCGAGACGGTATACGGCCTGGGCGCCAACGCCGACGACGCGCAGGCCGTGGCCAAAATATTTGCCGCCAAAGGCCGCCCCAGCGACCACCCGCTGATCGTCCATGTGGCCGATGCCAGCGCTGTCGCGCATTTTGCCGATCACGTGCCGGCGTTCGCCAACCCGCTGATGGCAGCGTTCTGGCCCGGCCCCTTGACCCTGATCCTGTCGCGCCGCGACGGCGTGGGCGCGGCGGCGGCGGGCGGACAGGATTCCATCGGCCTGCGTTGCCCCTCGCACCCGGTGGCGCAGGCCCTGCTCAAGGCCTTGGGGCCTGACGCGGGCGACGGTGAAAAAGCCGTTTGGGGCATCGCCGCGCCCAGCGCCAACCAGTTTGGCCGCGTCAGTCCGACGACGGCCTTGCACGTGCAAGGCGAATTTGGCGGCGATTTGCTGATTCTGGACGGTGGAGCCTGTGACGTCGGCATCGAGTCCACCATCATCGACTGCACCCGGGGCAGGCCCATTCTGCTGCGCCCCGGCAGCATCACGCGCGCGCAGGTCGAAGCCGCGTGCGGCCAGCCAGTGCTCCTGAAAGAAGAGCTGCCTGTGCATGTGCCGCAGGGGCCAAGGGCCTCTGGGACGCTTGAATCGCATTACGCGCCGACGGCCAAGGTTCGGCTCATGAACCTGCGGGCCCTGCAGACCGCGCTGGATGTGTTGGGGGCCGAGATCGACCAGGGGCAAAGCGCTACAGAACCCGGCGCCAAGCCTGGCAAAGACCAGCCCGTCATCGCCACCTACTCGCGTGCGGTATTGCGCAGCCGCTCCAGCAAAGTCCTGCGCCGGCGCATGCCCGACGATGCCGCCGCCACCGCCCAGCAGCTGTTCGCCGTGCTGCGCGAATTCGACGCGCAAGGCGTCAAGCTGATCTGGATCGAGACGCCGCCCGACACGCCCGACTGGGACGGTGTGCGCGACCGCCTGCAACGGGCGTCGGCGGCCTGAACAACCAGGTCAGGCCAAAGGGGCTGCGATGGTCGCGTTGCCGCGCATGAACTCTTCAAACGCCAGGGGGCCCATCGGCCGCGCGAACAGGTAACCCTGGCCCTGGTCGCAGCCGAGATCGGCCAATTGCTGGCGCGTGGCCTCGTCTTCGATGCCTTCGGCGGTGGTTTTCAGGCCCAGGCTTTTGGCCATTTGCACGATGGCGCGCACCATGGCCAGGTCTTTGGGGCCGTTGCTCAAGCGGCGCACAAAGGACTGGTCCACCTTGAGTTTGTCCACCTCGAAACGCTGCAAATAGGCCAGGTTGGAGTAGCCGGTTCCAAAGTCGTCAATGGTGAGTTTGACGCCGAGCTTTTTGAGCGCATCCAGGGTTTTGACGAACTCCTCGGAATCCTGGATCAGGGTGGATTCGGTCAGCTCCAGCTCAAGGCAGCTGGCGTCGGCCCGGTGCAGGGCGATGGCGTCGCGCACCACTTCGGCGATGGTGCCGCGGCGGAACTGCACCACCGACAAATTGACGGCGATGACAAAGGCCACCGAATTTTCGGCGCGCCAGGCCATCATCTGGCGGCAAGCCTCATTGAGCACCCATTCGCCGATGTCCACGATCAGGCCGGACTTCTCGGCCAGCGCGATGAATTGGGTCGGCGGAATCAGGCCGTGCTGCGGGTGCTCCCAGCGGATCAGGGCCTCGGCGCCGACCATGGTTCCGCTTTGCAGATCCAGCACCGGCTGGTAGTGCAGCACAAACTCCTGGCGCGTCAGGGCCAGGCGCAGGCCCTCGGTCAGGTTGAGCTCGTCCTGCAGGCTGGCGCTCATGGACTTGTCGAAATAACGGAAGGTGTTGCGTCCGGCATTTTTGGCGCTGTACATGGCGATGTCGGACAGGCGCAGCAGGGTCTCGAAATCGCTGCCGTCGTCGGGGAAGAAGGAGATTCCGATCGAGCACGATATCTGGATCGAGGTGTCGCGCAATGGCACGGGCTGCGCCAGCGACTGCATCAGCTTGGCGACCGCGTAGTTGATGGTTTTCTTGTCGGCGATGTTGGTCAGCACGATCAGGAACTCGTCGCCGCCGTGCCGGCTGACGCTGTCGGTCTCGCGCACGCCCTTGACCAGGCGCTGGGCCACCAGGCGCAAAAATTCATCGCCCGCCGCGTGGCCCATGCTGTCGTTGATGGTCTTGAAATTGTCCAGGTCGACAAACATCATGGCCACGCGCGTGCCCAGGCGGCGCGCCTGCGCCAGGGCGATCTCCAGGCGCTCGCGCTCCATCACGCGGTTGGGCAGGTCGGTCAGCGCGTCATAACGCGCCAGGTGCGCCAGGCTGCGCTGGGACTCATGCACGCGCGCCACTTCGGCTTGCAGGCGGCCCAGGGCCGTGCGCAGATCCCTGGACAGCAGCCAGACCGAAAACGCGCAGATGGCCAGCACCAGCAGGGCCATGATCACGCGCCCCGGTGACAAGGGCAGATCCATGTCGACGCGCCACCCGGCGACGGTGGCCCAGGCGATGAAGGCCACCGACAGCAGCATGAAGGCCAGCACGCCCAGGGTGTAGCGGGTGCCGGCCAGCATCGCCGCGAAGATCAGGATCACCGGGTAGACGATCAGGGTGCCGCCAAACACGCCCTGGCCGAACCACATTATCAGGGTGGTGGTGGCGGTGCCCATGGACAGCAGCACGGCCCCGGCCAGGCGGGTGCGCCCCTGGCGGTTGAGCCAAAAAGTCAGGGCCACGAACAACAGGGCGGCCCCGGCCAGCGCACTCAGAACGTAGATGCCGTCGATGAAGGTGAAGGTGATGGACATCACCACCGCCACCAGCACCCCGCAGGTGATCTGGTTGAGCCGCGTGGCCAGCAATTCGCGGTCCGCCGCCACGCTTCGCATTTTTCTGTCACTCACAAAGGGCACCTCAGTCTCATCAATTGTTCTTCATGGACCAGTCCAGCATGGCGTCGATGGCCGGCCGGGCGGCGTTGGCAGCCGGGTGGTTGATGATCATCACCAGCACCAGGCGCCGTCCGCTGGATGCCAGCACATAACCGGCCACGCCCACGACATCACGCAAGGAGCCGGTCTTCAAATGTGCGCTGCCCTGCGCCCTGGAGCGGTTGCGCCTGAGCGTGCCGTCCACCCCGGTGATGGGCAGGGACGACATCAGCTCGGGCATCAGGGGCGAGGCATAGGCGGCTTGCAGCAGGCCGGACAAGGCCTGCGCCGTGATGCGCTCGTCGCGCGACAGGCCTGAGCCGTTGTCCAGCGTCGGCGCGTCGTCAGTTCCGATGGCATTGCGCCACCAGCGCCGCACCACCTCGCGCGAGGCGGCCAGCGTGGCGGCCTCGCCTGCCAGGGCCGGCGGGCGCGCGGCGCCGGGTTGGGCGCCCGCCAACTGCGCCCTGGCCTGCAGGCTCAAGGTCAAAAACAACTGCTGTGCCATCACGTTGTTGCTGTATTTGTTGATGTCGCGGATCACCTCGGGCAATGCAGGCGAACTCACTTCAAAGGCCGGTTTCATGGCGGCGCCCTGGGGCGCTGGCACGCGGCCCTCGCGCACGGTGCCGGCCAGTTTGCCGCCCATCTCGCGCCACATGCCTTCGACCGCGCGCGCCGCATAGGTCTTGGGGTCGGCGTACGCGACAGCCCAGACTTTCTCGCCGCAACTCGCCGGGTAGGCGCCGCCAAAACGGATGGCGGCCGGGTCGCTGAAATCGGCCTTCAGGGCGCTGCGGTAATCCGCGCAATCGCCGCCGGACAGGGCCACGCTGCTTTGCATTTGCACGCCGGCCAGAGGCGGCTCAAACTGCACCTGGGCGGTGTTGGCCGTGCGATCCGGCACAAAACTCATCACCACCGATTTGAAGTTGATCAGCAGGGCGTCCGGCGCGGCGTTGTAGGGGCGAAGGGCCTCGCCGTCAAACGCCGCCGGGTCGGTTTCCAGCGTCTCAAACGCGCTGCGGTCAAGCACGATGTCGCCGGCGATGGTTTTCACGCCCAGGCCCTGCACCCGGCGCAGCAGCAGCCACAGGCGCTCGGCCACCAGTTTGGGGTCGCCCTGGCCCTTGATGTACAGGTTGCCGAACAAGCTGCCGTCGCGCACTGCGCCCTCCACAAACACCGGTGTGGTCCAGCTGAAGGCCGGGCCCAGCAAATCCAGCGCGGCGTAGGTGGTGACCAGCTTCATGATCGACGCCGGGTTGACCGGCACATTGGCCCGGTGGCTCAGGCGCGCGGGCGCCTTGCCTTGGGCATCGGCCAGCAGCACGCTCACGGCCTCGAGCGGCACCCTGGCGCGGGCCAGGGCGGCCTCCACCTCGGCGGGCAAGCCCTGCGCCAAAGTGCTGCCACAGATTGCGCCGGACAAAGCGGCCAAGGCCCGGATATTCAGAGCGCAGCGGGTGGATGCAGGCAACAGAGGCATGAAGGACTAGTCTACAGCCCTATGGCGCCGCGTTGCCGCGTGACATCTTGTTTCAAATGCTTTCCCGGCAGGGCGGCACTGGGTCACCTGTGGCATCATGACCGGGGCGCGTGGCGCAAAGCGGAATGCTATATTAAAAATAGCTAACTACGCATATTCCACGGGGAATAATGGCTTATTATATTGGAAAATGAATGAAATTTCTGGCGCAGGGCACCCGTGGGCTGTTGTTAAAAAACGCGCTTGTCCCGCTGCTGGCCGGCGTGTTGTGGATGCCCCACAGCCAGGCCCAAGTGAGCGGCGACAACTACCCCAACAAACCGATCCGCATGGTGGTGACCTTTCCGCCCGGTGGCAGTTCCGACGCCGTAGTCCGCCTGCTGTTGCCGCGCCTGGCGGACAAGCTGGGCCAGCCAATCGTGGTGGACAACCGCCCCGGCGCGGGCGGCAACATCGGCCTGAGCCTGGTCGCCAAGGCTGCACCCGACGGCTACACCCTGGGCGTGGGTGCTGCCGGCGGCCTGGCCGCCAATGTCAGCCTGTACCCGCAAATGCCCTTCGACCCGGTGAAGGATTTCAAACCCGTCACGTTGCTGGCCAGCTCGCCCTTTGTGTTGGTGGCCAACCCTGGCATCTCGGCCAAAACCCTGCCCGAACTGATCGCCCATGCCAAAGCCGCGCCGGGCAAGTTCTCCATCGGGCATGGCGGCAACGGCACGGCCATGCACCTGTCGAGCCAGCTGCTGGCGCAACTGGCGGGCGTGCAGTTTGTCGAGGTGCCTTACCGCGGCAGCGGGCCTGCCACGCTGGACGCCCTGGCCGGCCAGGTGCCGCTGGCCATGGTGGACCTGGTGGCCGCATTGCCGCACATCAAGGCCGGCAAGCTGCTGGCGCTGGCTGTCACAGGCACGCAGCGCCAGCCCACGGTGCCCGACGTGCCCACCATGGCTGAGGCCGGCGTGCCGGGTTATGAGTCCACCGGCTGGTTCGGCCTGGTCGCCCCCGCAGGCACGCCTGCCAGCATTGTGGCCAGGCTCAACGCCGAAGTGGTGGCCGCGCTGGCCGACCCGGAGATCGCCCGCGCCATGCGCGCCCAGGGCGTGGAACCGGCGCCGACCAGGCCCGAAGAGTTTGAACGCTTCATCAAAAGCGAAACGCAAAAGTGGGCCAAGGTCATCAAGGCCTCGGGCACCAAGCTCGAATAGATGCCCGGCCTGCCGAAATGACCCAAGCGCCTTCTGCAGACGTGTTGACCTGTGACGTATTGGTTGTCGGCGCCGGCCCGGTGGGGCTGACGCTGGCGATGGACCTGGCCTCGCGCGGCGTGCAGGTGGCCGTCGCCGAAATCCGCGCCTACGGCGAGCCGCCCAATGTCAAATGCAACCACGTGGCCGCGCGCACCATGGAGCAGTTTCGCCGCTTGGGCGTCGCGCAAAAACTGCGCGACGCGGGCCTGCCCGCCGACTACCCGAACGACGTGGTGTTTCGCACCAGCCTGACCGGCATCGAGTTCTCCCGCATCACTATCCCCTGCCGCCGGGACCGTTACACCGACACCAGCGGGCCGGACGGCTGGTGGCCGACGCCCGAACCCGCCCACCGCATCAACCAGATTTACCTGGAGCCGATCCTGCTGGCGCACACCGCCGGGCTGGCCGGCGTGACGTTGCTCAACCGCACCCAGGTCACGGCGTTTGAACAGGGCGATGAAGAGGTTGTCGCCACGGCGATGGATTTGACCAAGGGCACTGAGCGGCGCATCCGCGCGCAGTACCTGATCGGCTGCGACGGCGCCCGCTCCGAGGTGCGCCGCCAAATGGGCGCGAAGTTTGAAGGCACGGCCATCATCCAGCGCGTGCAGTCCACCTACATCCGCGCGTCGCAATTGATGGGCCGGGTCCAAGGCAAGGCGGCCTGGAGCTGTTATGTGATGAACCCCCGGCGCTGCGGCACGGTGTTTTCAATTGACGGCCATGACAACTGGTTGATCCACAACCACCTGAGCCCGGACGAGCCGGAGTTTGACTCGGTGGACCGCGACTGGAGCATCCGCCAGATCCTGGGGGTGGGGCCAGACTTCAAATACGAGGTGCTGAGCAAGGAGGACTGGGTAGGCCGCCGCCTGGTGGCCAACCGCTTCCGCAACGGCAGGGTGTTTCTGGCGGGCGACTCGGCCCACATCTGGATGCCTTATGCGGGTTACGGCATGAACGCCGGCATCGCCGACGCGCTCAACCTCTCGTGGCTGCTGGCGGCGCGTCTGCAAGGCTGGGGCGGCGAGCACATGCTCGACGCTTACGAGGCCGAGCGCCAGCCCATCACCGAGCAGGTGTCGCAGTTCGCCATGAACCACGCGCAGCAGATGATCAAGATGAAGCGCGGCGTGCCGCACAACATCGAGGCCGAAGGCGCCGAGGGCGGCGCCGTGCGCGCCGACATGGGCCGCGCCGCCTACGACCTGAACGTGCAGCAGTTTTGCGCGGGCGGCTTGAATTTTGGTTATTTCTACACCGGCTCGCCCATCATCGCGCACGGGACCGAGCCAGCGCCCGCCTACACCATGGGTGGCTTCACGCCCAGCACGGTGCCAGGCTGCCGTGCACCGCATTTCTGGCTGGCCGATGGGCGCTCGCTCTACGACGCTTTCGGCCCGGGTTACACCCTGCTGCGACTGAGCGGGCTGGCAGACGCTCCCACCGAGGTGACGGCCCTGGTTGATGGCGCGCGGGCGCGCCAAATGCCCCTGGTCGTGTTGGACGTGCAAGCCGCCAACATTCCCGAGGCCTACACCCGTCAACTGGTGTTGTGCCGCGCGGACCAGCATGTGGTCTGGCGTGGTGACGCCTTGCCGCGCGAGCTGGATCAACTGCTGGCCAAATTGTGTGGTGATGCTTCGATAATCCCCCCATGAACCTGCTCGCCTTCGACACCAGCACCGACACCCTCTCCATCGCCGTCCAGCGCGGCGCGGGTGACGGCGCCCAGGTCTGGCAACACACGGGCGCAGGCGGCGCGCAGGCCTCTGCCACCTTGATACCGGCCATACAAAGCCTGATGGCCCAGGCCGGTTTGCAATTTGAGCAACTGGCGGCCATCGCTTTCGGGCGGGGCCCGGGCTCGTTTACCGGCTTGCGCACGGCCTGCTCGGTGGCGCAGGGGCTGGCGTTTGGCGCGGGGGTGCCGGTGTTGCCGGTTGACTCTTTGCTGGCCGTCGCCGAAGAAGCCCGCGGCCGCCGTGACGCAGCCAGTGGCGCAGCGTCGACGCACCTGCGCGTGCTCGCCATGCTGGACGCGCGCATGGACGAGTTGTACGCTGGATACTATGAATACAGTAGCGGACTATGGACTCAGCACGAGGGCTACAGCCTGATTCGGCCCGAAGATTTGGCAAATGGGACATTTTTGCAGGCGACGCCGCCCGTGGCCGCCCTGATGGCTGGCAACGTGTTCGCGCCGTATGGCCCGCGCATCGCCCGTGCCGGTTTGGCCTGCATCGACGCCTTGCCGACCGCTGGCGCCATGCTGCGTTTGGCGCCGGCCCTGTTGGCCGCTGGCCACGCCGTGGCCCCAAATGAGGCCCTGCCGACCTACATTCGCGATAAAGTGGCCAAAACCACGCTGGAGCGGTTGGCTGAAAAGGCCGCCGCATGAATTGCCGCCATGAGTGCCGTCCCCAAGCCCCTGACGTCCGTCAAGTCCCTTGAAGCCCGTTTTGAGCCTTTCCGCCTGGACCGCCCCGACCAACTCAAGGCGGTGCTTGGCGTGGAGCAACGCGCCTACGCGCATCCCTGGACTGCGGGCAATTTCAGCGACGCGTTGCAAAGCGGCTACCAGGCGCAGTTGTTGTTGGCCGACGAACTCTTGCTGGGTTATTTCATCGCCATGAAAGGGGTGGACGAGGTGCATCTGCTCAACATCACGGTTGCGCCCGAATGCCAGCGCCAGGGCTGGGCCTGGGTGATGCTGGACGCGTTGGCCGTCTGGGCGCGCGGCCAGGCGGCGCAGTGCTTGTGGCTGGAGGTGCGTGTGGGCAACGAGCGCGCCATGCAGATCTACCAAAACCACGGTTACCGGCGCGTCGGCCTGCGCAAAAACTATTACCCCAGCGGCAATGGGCAGTGTGAAGATGCCGTCGTCATGAGCCTGCGCCTCTGATTTCACTCTGCGAAAATCGACGCATGAGCCTTGACCTAGACGACCGCCAGCGCGCCATGTTGCAGGAGATGGGTGTGCACGTCTGGTCGCCGCAGGTGCAAGTGGCCCAAATCAAGCCGGCCGTTGCCTTCGCACCGTCGCAAGCCGCCGCGTCGGGCGCAACAGCCGTATCAGCAGCGCGCTCCGGCAACTCGATTGCTCCTATAAAAGTAGCTGAAAATTCAATACCCACGAGTACTACAGCCCTTATTTCCTCCAATAACTTGGCCGAAGGCGTCGCCAGCATGGATTGGCCGGCGCTGCAACAGGCCGTGGCCGCCTGCACTGCCTGCAAACTTTGCGAGGGGCGCAAAAACACCGTGTTTGGCGTGGGCCAGCTGCCAGCCCAGGCGCATCTTGCGCCCCAGGTGGACTGGCTGCTGGTGGGTGAGGCGCCGGGCGAAAACGAGGATCGCATTGGCGAGCCCTTTGT
>JANMVT010000079.1:0-2325 GCA_031392945.1 Rhodoferax sp.
TGGTGGTTTTGGGCGGAAATCCGCGAAAAACCCCAAGTCTGACTTTCGACGTTCAAATCGAGACCAGACTGAAATACCAAATTCGGCAAGTAATTCATTAACTTACAGCGCTCCGATGTGAAAACGTTGGGACACTACTGACCTGAAATGAGTCAATTTTTAGAACTGCTGCCAAATCAAACTCGCCAGTACATCGACGCTGAAACAGTTTTTTTGGAGTATCGCCGCGCCCGGGCGGAATCGGCCGAGGTGCGCGGGTCCATGTTTTGGCGCACCCAAGGCAACGCCGATTACTTGATTCGGGAGTCATCCGCAGGCGCGCAAAAATCGTTGGGGCCACGCAGCGAAGAAACACAGGCGATTCACGAGCGGTTCAAGCGGCGCAAGACTGAAGCTACAAGCAGGCTCGCTGCCTTGGCCGTGGCGGCGCAAAATCAACAGCGTTTGAACAGGGCGCTTCGGGTGGGGCGGGTTCCCGAAGCTGGCCAGCGCGTCGCGGCAGATTTCAGAAGGCATGAATTTACTCAATCAGTTGAGTTATTTTACTCAATCCATTGAGTAATTTCAATCAGATCGATTTTCCCGCCTTGAATTGCGGGCTGAATGACAAGCCTGCCCTACAAAATCCGGTTGAACCAGAGCAGGGACAAACCGGCAGAAGTGATCGCCAGTACCGCAGCGAACAAAGCCAGCAGCCCCGAGATCTCAGTCTCTTTCTTCTCAACCGTCAGGCGCGAACTCAGGGTTTCGTAAACCTTTTTCAGGTCGGCGGCGGTGCCCGCATAAAAGTAGTCAGCCTGGGTTTTGTTGGCGATGGCTTTGAGGGTTTCTTCGTCCAGCTTGACGCGCATGGACCAGCCTTCAAAACCTATGGTTTCGCCGGTGACGGTGCCAATGCCAACCGTGTAGACGCGCACCCCGCGATCGGCCGCAATTTTGGCCGCTTCAAGCGAATCGACGCCCGTGGTGCGCTGGCCATCTGTTAGCAAAATAATAGCTGCAGATGTATATGAACCGGGGGTTACTGGCACAAATGGCTTCTTTTCGTCTTTCTTGGACTGGTCTATCGACACGCCTCGCTGGCGCTCGCGGCCATAAGCCATGGAAGCCAGATCAATGCCGGCATCAGGGAACAGGGTGGCCAGCGACAGCACGATGCCATTGCCAATGGCAGTGCCGCGCTGCAACTGGAAGCGGTCAATGGCCGACACCAGGTCTTCGCGGTTCAAGGTGGGAATCTGCGCCACCTGGGCCGAGCCGGCAAAGGCCACGATGCCGACTTTGATGCCTTTTGGCAACTCGGTCAAAAAAGCCTTGGCCGCGTTTTGCGCCGCCACGATGCGGCTGGGCAACACGTCAGTGGCGCGCATGCTGCCCGAGACATCCATCGCCAGCATGATGGTCTCCTGCTGCATTGGCAGGGTGACCACCGCAAATGGCCTGGCTGCAGCCAGCAACATGGCGGCGATGGCCAGCAAAAACAGCATGGGCGGGATGTGGCGGCGCATTCCCGGCCCCGCGCCCATGGCTTCACGCACGATGGACAGGCTGGCGTAACGCAAAGCCAGCTTCTTCTTGCGGCGCATCAGCCAGACATAGAGCAGGATCAGCAGGGGCACCAGCAACAGCAGCCACAGCAAGCTTGGCCACATGAAAGTCATGGGCGCGGTCTTGGGCAGCCATGACGAGATGATTTCTGGGATGTTCATGGGTGTGTCTCCTGTGCCGCGGCGTCAGGCAACCAGTTTGAGATGGACGGGCAGTTTGCCGCCCGCCGCCACGCGGCTGCGGCGTTTGCGCAGGTCGGTGAAGCGCAGGATGGATTGCACCAGGTCGTCCTGTGTGGACAGCTCCAGCGTGTCCACGCCGGCGCGGGCCAGCGTCTGGCGCAACTCGGTCTCGCGCAGCGCCGCGATCTGGCTGAAGCGCTGGCGAAACTTGGGGCTGGAGGTGTCCACCAACAGTTGTTCGCCGCTCTCGGCGTCACGCATGGTGATCAGGCCCAGGTCCGGCAGCGTGGCTTCGATCGGGTCGAACAGCCGTACGGCCACCACCTCGTGTTTTTGCGCCAGCAGGCCCAGGGGTTTTTCCCAGCCGGGCTCGCTGATGAAGTCTGACACCACAAAGAGGGTAGAGCGCCGTCGCACCAGGCTGGCGGCGGACTGCAAAAGGTCCTGCAGACGGGTGCTGCCGACTTCGGCGTGTTTGGGGCGCCGCTGCATGGCGTGCATCAGGCGCAGCACGTGGCGGCGGCCACTGCCAGCGGGGATCACGGTGTCGACCCCTGAGCCGTACAACAGGGCGCCCACGCGGTTGCCATGGCGG
>JANMVT010000154.1:0-14973 GCA_031392945.1 Rhodoferax sp.
TTCCAGGCATCCAAGCGCCGTGCGCGTGGGTTTACGCGCATCACAACGATCAGGACGGTCATCTTCTTGATCGCCGGGAAACTCGACTTCCATGCTATCAACCCTCATGCTGGGCAACCCACTTGAAATTCATCAGAGCCATTGTTTATAACTGTTTTTTTGGTTACGCCGCACAGAGTAACTAAATGGTGAGCGAATTTTGCAGGGCCCACTATGCCGTCAGAATTTGGCCTCACCTACCTGAGATAAGTGTGCAGCAGCTCTCCGCGTCAAAGTTGCGAAGATTTGGGCTACCCTCGTAAGCGGTCTGTCCCTGCGGTAGATCAGCCCCAACTGATTCGCTCGGGAGTGCTCTTTCAGTTCAAGAGCCACTAGAGTTCCCTTCACGACACCTGACTCAAGCATTGCGCGAGGCATCACCGCTATCAAATCCATAGTTTGCAACATTATGATGGTTGCGGTCAGCGACCGACTTTCCACACTGACCGACGGTACGCGCAGATTCTGATCTTCAAAGATGCGGCGGATCAAAACACTGGCGGAACTGCTCGTACCCTGATGCAACCAATCGCCCTGAATCAGGTCCCGAAGCGATGTGGCTGCAACCAAAGAATGCCCTGGCCGCACAACGACAGCCATCTGCACGTCGAGCAGCTTTTCAACAGCCCATTCAGAACCCGATATTTCATCCAGCACCGGGCTAAGGGCTAGGTCCACCGTGCCGTTGCGCAGGGGTTCCGCCACTGAGGGCCAGATGCCTTCAACGATGTGCAGTTTAACGTCGGGGCATTTGCGTCTGAAATCCTTGAACACCATTGGTGCCAGTTGCATCGTGCTGGCCGGCGCAATCGCCACAGTTAGGCTCCCCTCTAGCTTGCCGCGCAGTTGTATCACATCCTCTTGCGCCTTTCGCAGTTCATCGATCACGATCTGAGCGCGCTGATAGAAAACCTTACCGTATTCCGTCGGTTCTACTCCGTTAATACTTCGGAGCAATAAGGGTGTTGCCAACTCCTCTTCCAATGCCCGCAGGCCCTTGGACATAGCGGGTTGGGACAGACCGAGATCCCGAGCTGCAGAGTGGATGCTTCCAGCTTTGATCACTGCAACAAAGGCTTGTATAGAGGACAGTTTCATGTAAAGGTACTTTTGAGCGGAAAAATTCCAGCTGCCGTTCTACCGCCTGTCGATCGCGGGTTTATACCAATGAAAATTAGTTATCTTATGATTGAATTTACCATCTTTTCGAATCAATCAGTAGCCCCTAAGATTCTTCCATGTTTAACTACAAACGGTCGCCTAACAGGGCCCGTGCGTTAAAAGTTGACTCTCAAAGTCGCTTTGCGTCAGAGGGCAGGCAACTCTGACGTCGGGATATATGAAGTTAAACAAAGCTCATTTCTTTATTAATTCGCATCTATAACCAGGAGATATCTAATGAAACGTCGTCAAATATTATCAACTTGTATTTCCTTAACTGCATCAACACTGGTTGGTATGCCCGCCTTTTCGCAGACGGATAAACCCCTTCGCGTGATCGTTGGATTTCCTGGTGGGGTATCCATTGACGTTGTCGTTCGAATCTTGTCGGACAAACTAAAGGAAGAACTAAAGAGGCCGGTGATTGTAGATAATCGGCCAGGTGCTGGAGGCCGGCTGGCTGTTGAGGTTCTAAAGTCTTCGGCGCCTGACGGAAACACAGTTATGGTTACCCCGATTGTTGTTCCTGTTCTTGCACCAATGGTATTCAATAAATTGAGCTACAGCGCAACTGATTTCGCTCCAGTGGTTCGAATTTGCGATTTCAGTTTCGGCCTCGCTGTATCTGCCGATACGCCCGTAAAAAATCTTGCAGAATATTCTGTTTGGATAAAGGCTAATCCCAAAAATGCAAACTTTGGCTCCCCAGCAGCGGGTAGTTTGCCGCATTTTTTTGGCGAAATGATTGGTAGCGCTCTCGCGGTTGACATTGTTCATGTCCCATTTAACGGCGGCGCAGCTTTACAAGCTGCACTTCTTGGAAATCATATACCTGCGGGCATTGATGTTGTTTTTGAATGGTTGCAAAACGCTAAAGCTAAAAAAGTCACGATGCTGGCGACATCAGGCGCTACGCGCAGCAAGGTTATGCCTGATGTTCCAACATTTAAAGAACAAGGTTATCCAGATATTGTTGGTCAAGGCTGGTTTGCCATGTACGCTCCCGCAAAAACTCCAATAACAGCAATTGACGATATCAACAAAGCTGTTAACAAAGTTTTGGCGATGCCCGAGGTTCGTGAAAAGTTTGCCGCACTGGGATTGGAGGTTGGTGGAGGTACTGCTGCAGATCTACAGAAGACCATGATTGAGGATACAAAGCGTTGGGCGCCAGTGGTCAAAAAAACCGGCTTTAAAGCAGACTAATTTTTACTCTGGTTTGAACTCGCAAGGTTTTTTTATGAATTTCCAAAGTATTTTGAGAATTGAAGCGGATGCTTTGGGTGCAGATTTGATTGGGGGTTTTTTTTGAGCGTTCGAAACATCCTGTTCTTGATGGTCGACCAGCTACGCTGGGACTATCTGTCGTGCTACGGCAGCAGTCCAGTACAGACGCCGCACATCGATGCGCTGGCCGCACGCGGCGTACGCTTCAACCGCGCCTATGCCCAGGGCACAAGTTGCGGCAACTCGCGCGCCAGCTTCTACACCGGCCGCCACGTGCGCAGCCACGGAGCCACCTGGAACGATATCCCGTTCGAACTCAACCAGCGCACATTGGGTGAGTACATGCACGAGCGAGGCTTGCAGACCATTCTGATGGGCAAGACCCACATGAAGCCCGACGCCAACGGCCTCGCGCGCCTGCACCTCAATGCCGACGAGGGTGTTGGCTTGGCATTGGCCGAGAATGGTTTTGTCGCCGGCGAGCGTGACGACGGTTTGCACCCTGAGGGTCCCCTGGGTTTCTACACTTCTCGGCCACCGCGCTACAACGACTACCTGCGCGAGCACGGCATGGGCGGGCGCAATCCTTGGCTGGAGTGGGCCAATTCGGCGCAAGGCGAGAGTGGCCGAGTGCTCAATGGCTTCTTTATGGAGAACGCTCACCGCCCCGCGCGCGTACCGGCCGAACACAGTGAAACCGCCTACATGACGAGCCGGGCCATGCAGACCATCGAAGAGGCTGGCGACAAGCCTTGGTGCGTGCACTTGTCTTACATCAAGCCGCACTGGCCGCTGATCGCGCCCGCGCCGTACCACAACCTTTACGGCGCCGACAATGTGCCCGCCGCCGTATGCACCGAAAAAGAACGGCAAGACCCGCACCCCATCTACGCCGCTTTCATGCGCCAGCGTGTGGCGCAAACCTTCTCCCGCGATGAGGTTCGCCGCCATGCCATTCCGGCCTACATGGGCCTTATTCGCCAGGTTGACGACGAGATTGGTCGCCTCATGGCGTTCCTGAAGGGGCAGGGCCGACTGGATGACACGATGATCGTGCTGACCGCCGACCATGGCGATTACCTCGGTGATCATTGGCTCGGTGAAAAGGACTTGTTCCATGACGCATCCGCCAAGCTGCCATTGATCGTCATCGATCCGAGTGCTGCCGCCAACGCCACGCGGGGCAGCGCCTGTGGCGCGCTGGTGGGCGCAATCGATCTGATCCCGACATTCATCGAAACCCTTGGCGGCACGCCACCACGTCACATGCTTGAAGGCCACTCGCTGCAACCTTGGCTGCACGGTCAAAAGCCGGCCAAATGGCGCGACGCTGTGTTCAGCGAATGCGACTATGCCCGTTTACCAGTGGCACAGGCTTTGGGGCGCGACGCGCTGGAAGCGCGCATGACCATGGCATTCGACGGACGCTGGAAATACGTTCACTGCCTGGGCTTCGCTCCCATGATGTACGACCTGCAAGAAGATCCGCAAGAGTTGTGTGACCGAGGCCGCGATCCTGGCCTGTCCGCTGTTCGAGAGCGCATGAAAGATCTGATGCTCGACTGGTCAGGCCAGTTGCGCAACCGCACCGCGATCAGCGAAGCGCAAATGAAAACACTCACCGGCAAAAGCGCGCGTCAGGGCATCTTGATCGGCTTCTGGAAAGAAGCCGATGTGCCCGAGACCCAGAAGCCGCCTCAGCTAGGCGATGCCGCTCGGACCCACTCAGCGATCGCAAACGCATGAAGCCCTCCATGACACCAGCCACAATCACCACCCAGCTCTACATCAACGGCACTGCCAGACCGGCATCGGATGGTGGCACCTATCCGATGCACAACCCTGTGCGTCCGAGCGAGCTGGTGGGCCATGTAGCCGCCGGTACCGAGCGCGATGTGGACGACGCCGTCAGGGCAGCGCACCACGCCTTCCCCGCCTGGTCTGCGCTGTCGTATACCGAGCGCGCTGCCCAGCTCAACCGGGTTGCCGATCTGCTAATTGCCGACGAGGCCGAGGTTGAAGCGCGTTCGCGCCTGTTCACCCGTGAACACGGCAAGATCCGTCGCGAGACCTTGCTGGAAATCAACCGCCTGGGCGACCGCTTCCGCCAGACCGCTGGCTACGCCGAGCGCCTGGCCCAAGACGAGACCATTCCCGGCCCACCGTTCGACGCCATCGTCACCCGCCAGCCGCGCGGCGTTGCGGTGCTGGTCGTTCCGTGGAACTGGCCGCTGGCCATCCTGGGCGCCAAGCTTCCGCAGGCGTTGATGGCAGGCAATACCGTGGTGGTGAAGCCTTCGGAGAACGCTGCGCTGGCGCCCACGCTCACCTTGCACATGATCGCAGCATCGCTGCCCCCGGGTGTGGTCAACATCGTCACTGGCGATTCGGTCCGCATAGGTGACCGACTCACCGGGCATCCGCTCACCCGGTTCGTCAACTTCACCGGATCGGTCGCGATCGGTCGCCATGTGATGAAGGTGGCGGCCGAGAACCTGACCCCGGTGACGCTGGAGCTTGGCGGCAACGACCCCGGCATCGTGCTGGACGACGCGGTGCTCGACGAGGCTGCGTTTAACCGCTTGTACATGGGCGCCTTCATGTCCACCGGACAGATTTGCATGGCACTCAAGCGCCTGTACGTGCACCGCTCTCGTTACGACGAAGTGGTCGCCGGCATCACGGCGGTGGCGAAAAAGCAGGTGGTGGGTGACGGCCTGTTGCCTGAGACCACCATGGGCCCGTTGAACAACCCCAAGCAGCTCGGCGTGGTCCGGTCCATGCTCGCCGAGGCCCGCGCCGCCGGCGCCGATGTCCAGGAGTTCGGCCAGGTACCCGATGCCGAGCTGTACCAGGCGGGATACTTTCAGCGCCCCACTTTCGTGCTCAACGCCGATCCGCAGCTTCGTGTGGTGCGCGAGGAACAGTTTGGCCCAGTGCTGCCCATCATGGCCTTCGATACCGAGGCGGAGGTGATTGCTTCGGCCAACGATTCCGAATTTGGCCTTTGCTCGTCCGTCTGGACGGCCGATCGTGACCGCGCAGTGGCCCTGGCCCGCCAGCTTGAGGCGGGCTTCACCTACCTCAATGCCCATGGCCCCGCCGCCCAGGATGGGCGCAGTCCGTTTGGCGGATTCAAACACTCGGGCATCGGTCGCAACATGGGCTACGAAGGTGTGACCCAGTTTCAGGGTCACCACTCGATCTCCGGCCCCTCCGGCTGGCTGCTCTGACAGCCGCACCGTACAACCTGATTTACCTTTGCACACCATGAATACACTTCAAGACCAACATTTCGCCGTCACCGGTGTGGCCACCGGGATCGGTGCCGAACTCGCTCGCCAACTGCTCGCCGCTGGCGCGCGCGTGACAGGTTTTGATGTGACGCCGCCCGAGGGCGCCGCCTTTCCCTGCCATCGCATCGATCTGGCCAACCTCGCCGCGATCGCAACGGCGGTGGCACAAGCCCACGGTCCGTTCACAGGCTTGTGCAACAACGCCGGACTTTCGCCACGGCCGGGGCGGGAGTCGCTGATTCTCACGGTCAACTTCTTCGCGCAGCGTGACTTCACCCGGGCCATGTTGCCCAAACTGGCCGCAGGCGCATCCATCGTGAACATTGCGTCACGCGCCGGTGCGCGCTGGCGCGACAACATCGAGCAAGTCAAAAGGTTGTTCGCCATCAACCCGGCGAAAGATCTCGATGCCTTCATCCGCGATGAAAAGATCGATCACGTGCGCGCCTACAACCTGTCCAAAGAGGCCTTGATCGTCTGGAGCATTGCCGAGACCGAAGCCATGACCGCACGCGAAATGCGCATCAATGCCCTGTGCCCGGCGGCTGTGGCCACTGGCCTGCTAGATGACTTCGCCAAAGCTTTCGGCGAGCAAATGGCCAAGAACGTGGCGCGCGCTGGCCGCCCCGGAAAACCCGAAGAAATCGCCACCATTGCTGCCTTCCTGCTTTCGCCTGCCAGCAACTGGTTGCGCGGCGCAGAGATCTCGCCCGACGGTGGCATGGGTGCCTTTGCCATTAGTGACGCTCTCAACCTCAGCGGCCTACGCCTCTGAGCACGGCATTAAACCTCAGGAATCCTCACATGCAAGCCCCCGTTTACCAGGACGACTTTTATTCCGATTCGGTGATTCGCGACCCCTATCCCGTTTACGCGCAATTGCGCGAGATGGGGCCGGTGGTCTACATGGCGCAGCACGATGTCTACGCCTTGCCGCGTTACGCCGAGGTCGCCAGCGTGCTGCGCCAGCCCAAACGCTTCATCAGCTCGCGCGGCGTCTCGCTCAACGACAAGGTCAATCAGCTGCTCACAGGCAGCACGCTGAACTCCGACCCACCGGACCACGACCGCACCCGAGCCGTGACGGCAGAACCTTTGCTGCCCGGCGCGCTGGCGGTGATCACGCCGCGCATACAGGCCGCCGCAGAGGGTTTGATCGACACCCTGGTGGCGCGCGGTCGTTTTGACGCCATGAGCGACTTCGCGCAGTACTTGCCGGTGACTATCGTGGCTGAACTTGTCGGCCTGCCCGAAGCGGGGCGCGAAAAGATGTTGACTTGGGCCTCGGCCACCTTCAACCTATTCGGACCGGAGAACAATGCGCGCGCCGGTGCGGCGTTTTCGGCTCTGCGCGACCTCAAGGCGTTTCTGGACGAATACGGCACGCCCGAAAAACTCGCGCCCGGCGGCTGGGCGCAGCGTATCTTCAAGGTCGGCACCGAGCGCGGCATTTCCTACGAAACCTGTGCGCAGCTAATGCGCGACTACATCAACCCTAGCCTGGACACCACGATCTCGGCGACCGGCCAGGCCATACGCCTGTTTGCGGACAACCCCTCGCAATGGGACCTCGTGCGCACGCGCCCCGAACTGATCCCCAACGCGGTTGAAGAAGTGGTGCGACTGGCCACGCCGATCCGCGCTTTCACACGCTACACCGCCGAAGACAGCGAGATCGCCAGTGTGGCGATTCCGCAAGGCAAGCGGGTGCTCGTCATGTATGCCTCTGCCAACCGCGATGAACGCAAGTTTGCTGAGCCGGACCGGTTCGATGTCACCCGCGACGTGCACGACCACCTGGGTTTTGGCACCGGCGTGCACATGTGCATGGGCATGCACCTGGCTCGGTTGGAAATGGTGAGCCTGTTGCAGTCATTGGCACGGCGGGTCAAGCGCATCTCGCTTGACGGCGAGCCCGTGGTTGCGATGAACAACGTCATTCGTGCTTACGCTTCTTTACCGGTGATCGTGGAGGCCGACACCGCCGCGTCCAGCGTGGTGGCGACGAGCGCCCCGGCAACCGCTGCCCAAGAACCTCTGCAGGCGCGCATTGCCGTTCGAAAAATTGTGGCGCAAGACATCGTGTCCCTTGAGCTCGAGAGCATCAATGGTCAACTGTTGCCGCCGTTCAGCGCGGGGGACCACATAGACGTGCGCGCCAGCAGCAACCTGCTGCGCCAGTATTCGCTCACGGGGGATCCCACGGTGCAAGGGCGCTACCGCCTGGGCATCCTGCTCGACCCCAAATCGCGCGGTGGCTCTGCAACGATCCATGCCGACTTCCAGGCCGGTCAGGTGATCGAAATCGGCCACCCTCGCAACAATTTCCCGTTACTGCCCGACGCTGGGCACAGCTTGCTGTTTGCAGGCGGCATCGGCATCACGCCTATTTTGTCCATGGCTTATGCCTTGGCGGCGGCTGGGCGTTCGTTCGAGTTGCACTACTGTGGCCGCAGCGCTTCCCGTCTGCCCTTCCTCGAGGAACTCCAGAACTTCGGTGGCCGGGTGCAGGTGCACCTGGACGACGGCCCGGCCACCCAACGCCTGGACATCGAGGCGGTGCTGGTATCGCCTGCAGCCTCGCGCCACCTCTATGTGTGTGGACCCAACGGATTTATGGATTTCGTGACCAGCGCCGCCGAGCGTGCGGGTTGGTCTTCCGACACGGTGCACCTGGAGCGTTTCGGCGCTGAGGTCAACACAGACGGAGCGCCGTTCACGGTGGTGGCTGCGCGCAGCCAGGTATCGTTTGAAGTGCTTCCGGGTGAGCGGATCGCCGAGAAATTGGTGGCGCATGGCATATCGGTGCCCATGTCTTGCCAGTCGGGCGTTTGCGGAACTTGCCTAGTCAATGTGGTCGAAGGCATGCCCGACCACCGCGACTCGGTGCAGACCGACACTGAAAAAGCAAGCAACCGGCGCATCACCGTCTGTTGCTCTCGGTCGAAAACACGGCGACTTGTACTCGACCTGTAGGCACCCAATTAAACAGTATTGCGCTACGCCAGCTCTTCCTTGCGGATGCGCGTGATGGGGGCCAGCACGGTGTGCAAAGCCTGCATTTGCGCCAGGGCGGCATTCATTTTCGCCTCGACACACTCGTGGGTCAGGATGACCAGGTCGGTCTGGGTGGAGCCCTCGCCGCCGACTTCATCGGCTTCGCGCTGCAGGACGGCGTCAATGCTGATGCCGGCCTCGGCCAGAATGCCGGTGACCCTGGCCAGCACGCCGGCTTCGTCGGCCACCTTCAGGCGCAGGTAATAACTGGTAACAATTTCGCCCATTGGGAGAATCGGCGTGTCGCTCATGGCCTGCTCGAAGGTGTGGGGCTGGAAGGCCAGGTGGGGCACGCGCTGCGCCGCGTCAGCTGTGTGCAGGCGCGTGATGTCCACCAGGTCGGCAATCACGGCGCTGGCGGTCGGCTCAGACCCGGCGCCCTTGCCGTAGTACAGCGTGGTGCCCACCGCGTCGCCATGCACGACCACGGCATTCATGGCGCCTTCAACATTGGCGATCAGGCGCTTGGCCGGCACCAGGCTTGGGTGCACGCGCAGTTCGATGCCTTCCTTGCCATTGGAAACGGTTCGTTTGGTGATGCCCAGCAGCTTGATGCGATAACCTAGCTGCTCGGCGTATTTGATGTCGGCCGCGCCGAGTTTGGTGATGCCTTCGACGTAGGCTTTGTCAAACTGCACTGGAATGCCGAAGGCGATGGCCGACATCAGTGTGACTTTGTGCGCGGCGTCCACTCCTTCGATGTCGAAGGTCGGGTCGGCTTCGGCGTAACCCAGAGCCTGCGCCTCTTTCAGGACGGTGCCAAAGTCCAACCCTTTGTCGCGCATCTCGGACAGGATGAAGTTGGTCGTGCCATTGATGATGCCGGCAATCCACTGGATGCGGTTGGCCGTCAGGCCCTCACGCAGGGCCTTGATGATGGGAATGCCACCGGCCACAGCGGCCTCAAACGCCACCATCACGCCCCTGGCATGGGCCGCCGCAAAAATTTCGGTGCCGTGCACGGCCAGCAGGGCCTTGTTGGCGGTGACCACGTGTTTGCCGGCGGCTATCGCTTCCATCACCAGTTGTTTGGAGATGCCATAACCGCCGATGAGTTCGATGACGATGTCGATGTCAGGGTTGGCAATGATGGCGCGCGCATCGCTGACCACGCTGACATCCGGGCCGACCGCCGCGCGGGCGCGGGCCAGGTCCAGATCAGCCACCATGGTGATTTCAATGCCACGCCCGGCGCGGCGCTGGATCTCCGCCTGGTTGCGTTTTAAAACATTGAAGGTGCCGCTGCCAACGGTGCCGATGCCCAGAAGGCCTACTTGGATGGGTTTCATGTCGAAATTCAGGAAAAACAGGGAGAAAACTGGAAAACACGAGTAAAAAATGGCCGCAGCCCCCGTCAATCAAGCACGAGCAGCTACCAATTTTATAGTATTTTCGGCACTCGATGGCGCTCGGCGCGGTTCAGTGCCATGGCTCTTGCGGTAACTCTCCAGGAATTTGGCGATGCGGCCAATGGCCTCACGCAAATCGTCTTCGTGTGGCAAAAACACGATGCGGAAGTGGTCGGGCGCGGGCCAGTTGAAGCCAGTGCCCTGCACCAGCATGACGCGGGTTTCGCGCAGCAGCGCCAGGAAGAACTGGCGGTCGTCGTCAATCGGATAGACCTTGGGATCGAGCTTCGGAAACATGTACAGCGCCGCTTGCGGCTTGACACAGCTCACACCCGGAATTGCCGTGATCAGTTCATAGGCCAAATCGCGCTGGCGGCGCAGCCTGCCGCCCTCGCCCACCAGGTCGTTGATGCTCTGGTAACCGCCCAGCGCGGTCTGGATCGCCCACTGGCCGGGCACGTTGGAACACAGCTTCATGTTGCTGAGCATGTTCAGGCCTTCGATGTAGTCGGCGGCATTTTTTTTGTCGCCCGACACCACCAGCCAGCCCGCGCGGTAGCCGCAGGAACGGTAACTTTTGGACAGAGAGTTGAAGGTCAGCGTCAGCACGTCGCTGGACATGCTGGCGATGGCGGTATGGTGGATGCTGTCGTACAGCACCTTGTCATACACCTCGTCGGCCAGGATCACCAGGCCGTGTTCGCGCGCCATGTTGACAATCTCCAGCAGCAGTTCGTTCGAATACATCACCCCGGTCGGGTTGTTCGGGTTGATGACGACGATGCCCTTGGTGCGCGGCGTGATCTTGGCGCGGATGTCGGCCAGGTTGGGCATCCAGTTGTTGGCCTCGTCGCACAGGTAATGCACAGGCCTGCCGCCGGACAGGCTGGTCGAGGCAGTCCAAAGCGGGTAGTCGGGCATGGGCAATAGCAGTTCGTCGCCGTTGTCCAGCAGCGCGTTGGTGGCCATGGTGATCAGTTCGCTGGCGCCATTGCCGAGGTAGATGTCGTCCAGCGTCACGCCCGCGATGCCCTGCTTCTGGGTCTCGTGCATGACCGCCTTGCGCGCCGCAAAGATGCCTTTGCTGTCGGAATAACCCGCCGAGTTGGGCAGGTTGCGGATCATGTCCTGCTGGATTTCTTCAGGCGCATCAAAACCGAACACGGCCAGGTTGCCCAGGTTGAGCTTGATGATCTTCTGGCCTTCGTCTTCCATCTGGCGCGCGGCGTCCATGATGGGGCCGCGAATGTCGTACAAAACGTTGGCCAGTTTGGCGGATTTCTGAATGGTTTTCAAAGTCCCTCCGGGAGGTAAGCCTGCTCTTGGATGCGGGCGGTGGTTGCTATTTGGCGGAATCTATAATTTGACCACAGTTCTGCCTGTTTTTAGTGCAGTGCAGCATTCAGGTTTCGACGCCCATCCGCATGAAAATCCAGCCCGACAAGTTTGAAGTCCAGTCCATCAATGGCTACGGCCCCGGCTGGATCAGTGTCGCGGGCGAAAAACTGACGTCCAGCGTGGTGATTGGCTCGCGCGGGCAGCGCTTTGACTGGGTTTGCGCGCGTTTTCAGGATCTGGGCGCCGAACATTTTTCCAAACTCGCCGACATGGCGCCTGAGTTGGTCATCTTCGGCAGCGGCGACCGAATCCGGTTCCCCCAAGCGGCGTGGCTACAGGCGCTGTACGCCAAACGCATCGGGATCGAGACCATGGACACGCAGGCGGCCTGCCGGACCTACAACATCCTGGCCGGCGAAGGGCGCGATGTGGTGTTGGCGGTTTTGATCGACGCCAGCGCCGCCTGATTGCGGCGCGATCTAATCTCGCAGTCCGCGCTCAAGTAACTGTTTTCGAGGTAAAATACACAGTTGAGGTGGCGGGTCGAGGCGAAGCGCGCGCATAGCGCCCCGGCGCCCCGGCGCCCATCAGGCCTGACACATCCCGTCTGACCCAGACGGCAAAAGAGACTCAAATTTAACTATGGCGATCGTTGTCAACAAACCCCTCCCTGAATTTGAAGCTAACGCCACCAGTGGCATCCACGTATCCAACACCTCGCATCTCGGCCGGGCCATGGTGCTGTATTTCTACCCCAAGGACAACACCCCTGGCTGCACCACGGAAGCCATGCAGTTCCGTGACAAATACAAGGACTTCATCAAGGCTGGCGCCAATGTGTTCGGCGTTTCGCGCGACAACATGAAGTCGCACGACGAGTTCAAAAGCAAGCTTGAGCTTCCTTTTGAGCTGATCGCAGACACCGAAGAAAAAATGTGCCACATGTTCGGCGTGGTCAAGAACAAGATCATGTACGGCAAAAAGGTCAAAGGCATCGAACGCAGCACCTTTTTGATCGGCGCCGATGGCCTGATGAAGGCTGAGTGGCGCGGCCTGAAAGTGCCAGGGCACGTCGATGAAGTGCTCAAGGCCGTCAAGGCACTGAAAAAAGCCGTCTGATTTATTTCGCTTCAGTTGTTTCTTTATGGGTTTTTCGCCACGGTTTTGAAGTTTTGGCTCATGCATAATGAGCCTCATGCCCTTGAACCCCGCAAGCGCGTTCCCAACAAAAGCCGCCTTGGCTCAAGGCGGCTTTTTTACTTTTGATTCACCGTCTTTCCATTTCGGCCGTTCAGCCGGCTGCCAAAACCACCATGCCCCTGCCCCCCGCCCCCACCAAGCGCGCCGCCCTCCTGACGCAAACCGCTTACGACGCGCCGGCACGCAGCGCGCCCAAACCGGCCCGCAGAACCGACAAGGACTTTGACGCCCATCCGCTGGCCCGCCACACCCAGTCCGGCGACGCGCCCCGCGAGCACGCTGCGCGCGTGCCCCCAAGGCCCGACACGGCGCATGCCGTCCCGCATCAGGCCTTTGCCGACAAAGGCGACAGCGCCAGCCATGTCGTGGCGCTGCCGCATCAGGACGAGTCGGCCCCGCGGTCCACGCGAGCCGCACCCAAGGCCAAAAAAGCCAAATCCACGGGGCCTACCAAACTCTTTGTGCTGGACACCAATGTGCTGATGCACGACCCCATGTGCCTGTTCCGTTTTGAGGAGCACGACATCTTTTTGCCGATGATCGTGCTCGAAGAACTCGACGGCCACAAGAAAGGCATGACCGAAGTCGCCCGCAATGCACGCCAGACCAGCCGCAGCCTGGACGCGCTGGCCGGCAGCAACGGCGCCGACATCGGCGTCGGCCTGCAACTGGCCACTACCGGCCACCGCGAAGCCAAGGGCAAGCTGTTCTTCCAGACCCAGGCGCTGGACTACACCCTGCCGGCCAGCCTGCCCCAGGGCAAGGCCGACAACCAGATCCTGGGCGTGGTGGATGCCCTGCGCGTGCGTTACGCGCCGCGCGAGGTGGTGCTGGTGTCCAAAGACATCAACATGCGCGTCAAGGCCCGCGCGCTGGGCCTGGCCACCGACGACTATCAAAACGACAAAACCCTGGACGATGGCGACCTGCTCTACGCCGGCTCCATGGCCCTGCCCGCCGATTTTTGGGCCACCCATGGCCAGACCGTCGAAAGCTGGCAACAAGGCGCGCACACCTTCTACCGCATCACCGGCCCGATTGTTCCCAATCTGCTGGTCAACCAGTTCGTGTTTTTTGAGTCGCCCGGTGAGCCGTCACTGTATGCGCGCGTCACCGAAATTCGTGGCAAAACGGCGGTATTCAAAACGCTCAAGGACTACAACCACCTCAAGAATGCCGTGTGGGGAGTGACCACGCGCAACCGCGAACAGAACTTCGCCATGAACCTGCTGATGGATCCGGAAGTTGACTTTGTCACCCTCACCGGCACGGCAGGCTCCGGCAAGACCCTGATGGCATTGGCCGCCGGCCTGACCCAGGTGCTGGACGACCGGCGTTACACCGAAATCATCGTCACCCGCGCCACAGTCAGCGTGGGCGAAGACATCGGCTTTTTGCCCGGTACCGAGGAAGAAAAAATGGGCCCCTGGATGGGCGCGCTCGACGACAACCTCGAAGTGCTGGGCAAAACCGACACCAATGCCGGCGAATGGGGCCGCGCCGCCACCAGCGAGCTGATTCGCAGCCGCATCAAGATCAAGAGCATGAACTTCATGCGTGGCCGCACCTTTTTGACAAAGTACGTCATCATCGACGAGGCGCAGAATTTGACGCCCAAACAGATGAAGACCCTGATCACCCGCGCCGGCCCCGGCACCAAGATCGTGTGCATGGGCAACCTGGCCCAGATCGACACGCCGTACCTGACCGAAGGCTCCTCCGGTCTGACTTTTGCCGTCGACAAGTTCAAGGGCTGGCCGCATGGCGGACACATCACTTTGGCACGCGGCGAACGCTCGCGCCTGGCCGACTTCGCCAGTGAAGTGCTATAGTTTATATATCAAACTATTCAATACCCACGAGGGGATACGGCAGTTTTCATTGCCAAACCTGGGGAAAACCTGATTTGAGATCGACCAGCGAGGTCTGGAACACGCCCAAGCGGCTTTTGCAAAGCGCAAAGCCCCACCCCAGAACGGAAAGGCAGGCGTGAAACTCAAGGGTGCGACGCCCCGTTTTTGTATGAAAACGTGGGCGCAACACGATTCACATGTGACAGCACTGAATTCTGTTGGGGCTTTTTGCGCCAGGCGCTTTGGCTCAACTCAGTGCTGACTTTAGGCTGAAGTTCCTCCTCGGACAACCTCGATTGTCGGCAGAAATCCCTTTTGAATCAACGGCGCAGGCCGCTTTGACAGCCTGCTTTTTGTAGGCATGCATATCCATGTCGTCGCAAATCGGAATTCATCGCCAACAATCCTCTTGCGTGAATCCTACCGTGAGGGCACCAAGGTGTGCAAGCGTAC
>JANMVT010000172.1:0-23951 GCA_031392945.1 Rhodoferax sp.
ACGCCAGGCAGCAGCACAGCAGGCTGCAGCAGGTGCAGAAGCTGCGCGACAGGAAACTGCACGCGTCGAAGCCGTACGGCTGGCAGCTATTCAATCCGAGGCGGAAAAGCGCGAAGAAAGGCTTCGGGCGATCGGACGGCAGTTGAACGAAGAAGCCGACCGGCGTGAGGCGGCAGCGGCTGCGCAGCGCCAGTTACCCTCGGCGAGCGGCGTGCGCCGGGGCAGGCTCTTCGGTCGCACCGACCCCAACGCGGAACTCATTGCCTACGCGGAAGCCATGGGCCGCAAGATCCAGCTGAACATGACCTTCGACATGGTCCGCGAAGCAGCCAGGCAGCCTCACGCAGATCCCCTGGTGACAATGGCCATTCGAAGTGATGGATCGGTGGAGTCGGTCACCTTCGTCCGTTCCAGCGGCGTGCCGGCCATCGACGAAGCGATACGGCGCATCGTGCACAGTCAGGCGAATTACCAGGCGTTCCCGCCCGCCTTGCTTCTTGATTACGACGTGGTCGAGATTCGCCGCACCTGGCACTTCGACATGGCAATCCGGCTGTACTGAAGTATGTCTACTTCAAAATAAATAGCGAACTATTCAATAGCTACGGGGACAATTTTCATATTTGGTTGCCAATTGCCAGTCAAATCAGGCCAAATCATTTCACCGAACCCGGCCACGCCGGCAGCTTGCCAACATCCCGTGCATCGTGCTGGATGATCACCGTGGCCTTCAGGTTGGCCGCCGCTTTCTTGAACCGGTCCAGCGACGCCAGCGAGTCCCCCCGGTGGTAGTTGAAGGCAGGAACGCCATTGTTCTCGTAGTTCTCATGGAAGTGTGTGAGGTCGCCGGAGAGCAGCACATTGCCCATGCCCTTCAGGCGCACCAACAGGCTGTGGTGGCCCGGTGTATGGCCGGGGGTGTTGATGACGACTGCCGTGCCGTCGCCAAAGACGTCCTTGTCGCCGGCCAGCGCTTCGAGCTTGCCGCCGCCGCTGATCCAGTGGGTGAATGGCGCGACGCTGGCGCCGGCGTTGGGCTTGGCTGCGGTGATGCCGTCCCAGTCGCCCTTGCCGATCAGGACGGTCGCGCCGGGGAAAGACGCCACCTGGCCGGTGTGGTCGGCATGGTAATGGCTGATGCCCACAAATTTGATCTGTTCGGGCTTGATGCTGATCTGCGCTAGCTGGTCGACGATGCTCACCTTGGGCGCCGGCGCCCCGGCGGTGAGCGCATGGCCGGTGTCCCAGAGCAGGTAGTCGTCGCCGTGTTTGATGAGGTAGCAGCTGAAGGTGAACATCACCTTGAGGTCGTTGTAGGCATACGCATCGTTAAAGCGGCCGACGTCGTTGAGCACGGAGGTGCCGCAATCAAGCCGCGCCAGCGTCAATTAGGCGTGGATTGCGCTGCGGCGGGCAGGGCAGCAAAGGCTGCTGCGCAACTCAAGGCAATAGAGAGGGGTAGTTTGGATGGCATCGTTATCTCCTGTTGTTTTAGTCAGAATGTGTCCCCGACTATCCCATCAGACCATGAAAACATCAACCAGTTCCCCGAGTCGGGTGAAGTCCGCAGCCTGGACGGGAAAGTTGGCGGCCCCTCCTGGCCCCAAGAAAATTAAACGTCGATATTCCCGGCGCGCAGCGCATTGGTCTCGATGAAGTCGCGCCGGGGCTCGACCTCGTCGCCCATCAGCATGGTGAAGACACGGTCGGCTTCGATGGCATCGTCAATCTGCACGCGCAGCAGGCGGCGCACCGTCGGGTCCATCGTGGTTTCCCAGAGTTGCAGCGGGTTCATCTCGCCCAAGCCCTTGTAGCGCTGGCGCGCGGTGGCGCCTTCGGCCTGTGTGATGAGCCACGCCATGGCCTCGCGGAAATCGCCGACTTTCTGCTCTTTCTGGCGCTCGCCCTCGCCGCGCATGACTTTGGCGCCCTCGCCCAGCAGGCCCTTGAAGGTGTTGGCGGCCTCCGCCAGGGCGGCATAGTCGGCGCCGTGCACAAAGTCCTGCGTGAGCACGCTGCTTTTGACATTGCCGTGATAACGGCGGCTGATGCGCAGGATGGGTTTGTCGTTGCGCACGTCGAATTCCCCGGCCACTTCGGCGTCGGGCAACATGGCCTGCAGCGCGGCGGCGGAGATTTCAGCATCGGCTACGGTGTCGAGGTTCAGCGCGACGCCATCGGCCACCGAGCGCAGGGCTTCGGCGTCCATGAAGTTTTTCAGGCGGGCGATCACGGCCTGGGCCAACTGGTGCTTGCGCGCCAGCTCGGCCAGGGTGTCGCCGCTGATCGTGGTGCCCCCGCGCCCATCAGGCGCGTTCACATCGTTGCCGCCGGTGTACACAGAGGCGTTGACCAAGGCGATGCGCAGCAAAAAGGCGTCCAGCGCGCCCGCGTCCTTGAGGTACAGCTCTTCCTTGCCGGCCTTGACCTTGTACAGCGGCGGCTGGGCGATATAGATGTGGCCGCGCTCGACCAGCTCGGGCATCTGGCGGTAGAAAAATGTGAGCAGCAGGGTGCGGATGTGGGCGCCGTCAACGTCGGCATCGGTCATGATGATGATGCGGTGGTAACGCAGCTTGGCGACGTTGAAGTCGTCGTTGCCCGTGGTGCCGCCGGCCTTGCCGATGCCGGTGCCCAGGGCCGTGATCAAGGTCAGGATTTCATTGCTGGTCAACAGCTTTTCGTAACGGGCTTTTTCGACGTTCAAGATCTTGCCGCGCAGGGGCAAAATCGCCTGGAACTTGCGGTCGCGGCCCTGCTTGGCCGAGCCGCCGGCAGAGTCGCCCTCGACAATGTAGATCTCGCACAGCGCCGGGTCTTTTTCCTGGCAGTCGGCCAGTTTGCCGGGCAGGCCCATGCCGTCGAGCACACCCTTGCGGCGCGTCATGTCACGGGCCTTGCGGGCGGCTTCGCGGGCGCGCGCGGCCTCGATGATCTTGCCGACGATGATTTTGGCGTCGTTCGGGCGCTCCTGTAGGTAGTCAAACAGCAGCTTGCTGACGATGTCTTCGACCGGGCCGCGCACCTCGGAGCTGACCAGTTTGTCCTTGGTCTGGCTGCTGAATTTGGGCTCGGGCACCTTGACGCTCAGCACACAGGTCAGGCCCTCGCGCATGTCGTCACCCGTCACTTCAACCTTGGCTTTTTTGGCCAGCTCGCTGTCGTCAATGTACTTGTTAATGACGCGTGTCATGGCGGCGCGCAGGCCGGTGAGGTGGGTGCCGCCATCGCGCTGGGGGATGTTGTTGGTGAAACACAGCACCTGCTCGTTGTAGCCGCTGTTCCACTGCATGGCGACTTCGACGCCGATGTTGGTCTGCTGGTCGCTCTGGCGGTCGCCAATGGCGTGGAAGATGTTGGGGTGCAACACCGTTTTGCCCTTGTTGATGAAGTTCACAAAACCCTTGACGCCGCCGGCGCCGGCAAAGTCGTCTTCCTTGCCCGTGCGTTCGTCCTTGAGGCGGATGCGCACGCCGTTGTTCAAAAAGCTCAGTTCGCGCAGGCGCTTGCTCAGGATTTCATAGTGAAAATCGTTGTTCTGCTGGAAGATTTCGGTGTCGGGCAGAAAGTGCACTTCGGTGCCGCGTTTTTCGGTCTCGCCAATCACCTTCATGGGCGAGACTTCAACACCGTTCACCGTTTCAATGATCCGGTTTTGCACGAAGCCCTTGCTGAACTCCATCGCGTGGACCCTGCCGTCACGCCGGATCGTCAGGCGCAGCATTTTGCTCAGGGCGTTCACGCAGCTCACACCCACGCCGTGCAGGCCACCTGAAACTTTGTAGCTGTTCTGGTTGAACTTGCCGCCGGCATGCAGTTCTGTCAGGGCGATCTCTGCAGCCGAACGCTTGGGCTCATGCTTGTCGTCCATCTTCAGGCCGGTCGGGATGCCCCGGCCGTTGTCGACCACACTGACCGAGTTGTCGGAATGGATGGTGACCAGGATGTCGTCGCAATGGCCGGCCAGGGATTCGTCAATCGAGTTGTCCACCACCTCGAACACCATGTGGTGCAGGCCCGAGCCATCCGAGGTGTCGCCGATATACATGCCGGGGCGTTTGCGCACGGCCTCCAGGCCTTCCAGGATCTGGATCGAGCCTTCGCCATAGGCTTCGGTCGCGCCGGCCTGGTTGGTATCAATGGTTGGCTGGTAGTTGGAGCTTTCCGCCGTGCTTTCCCCGGTGTTGACACCCGCATCCACGCTGGCGGGGGCTGGAGGAACTGGCTTGTTTTCTTCGTTCATGAATGGAAACTCTCTCGATTTGTCAAACTCTTGAATGGCCAAACCCCCGTAAGCCGGGGGTTTGCGTCTGCTTGCGCCACGGTGTTTGCGGCATCAAATCCGCATTGGCATCACCACGTATTTGAAGGTGGCATTGTCCGGAATCGTCAGCAAGGCCGAGCTGTTGGAATCCGACAGTTCGACCCGCACCAACTCTTGTGTCATGTTGCCAAGCGCGTCGATCAGGTAGGTGACGTTGAAGCCGATTTCGATGCTGTCGCCGGCGTAATCGATGTCGAGCTCGTCCACGGCTTCTTCCTGCTCCGCATTGTTGGACGCCACCTTGAGCGTGCCGGGGTCGATGTTCAGGCGCACGCCCTTGAACTTGTCGCTGGTCAAAATGGCGGTGCGCTGCAAGCTGGCCAGCAGGGCCACACGGCCCAGGGTGATGATGTTTTTGTGGTTTTTGGGGATCACGCGGTTGTAGTCGGGGAACTTGCCTTCGACCAGTTTGGTGACGAATTCCATGCCCTCGAAGCTGAACTTGGCCTGGTTGTTGGCGAACTGCATCTCGATCGCGCCATCGGCGTCGCTCAGGAGGCGCTGCATCTCGATCACGGTTTTGCGCGGCAGGATGACCTCCTGGCGCGGCACTTCAACGTCCAGCGTGGCCGAGGCAAAGGCCAGGCGGTGGCCATCAGTGGCGACCAGGCTCAACTGTTTGCCTTCGGCCACAAACAGGATGCCGTTGAGGTAATAACGGATGTCGTGCACAGCCATGGCAAAGGACACCTGGCTCAACAAATCTTTCAGCGTTTTTTGCGGCACGCTGAAGACCGGGCCGAAGTTGGCCGACTCCTGCACCAGGGGGAAATCTTCGGCGGGCATGGTCTGCAAGGTGAACTTGCTTTTGCCGCCCTTGAGAATGACTTTGGCGGCACTGGACTCGAGCGACACGGTCTGGTCCACCGGCATGGTGCGCAGGATGTCGATCAGCTTGCGCGCGCCCACCGTGGTGGTGAAATTGCCAGCGTCGCCATCGAGCTCGGCCGTGGTGCGAATCTGGATTTCGAGATCGCTGGTGGTGAACTGCAGCGATGTGCCGGTCTTGCGGATCAGCACATTGGCCAGGATGGGCAAGGTGTGCCGGCGCTCGACGATGCCTGCAACCGATTGCAAAACCGATAGCACTTTGTCTTGTGTTGCCTTCAGGACGATCATGTCAACCTCTTCTTTATTTTCTTTAATTTAAATTAGCAGTAGTAGATAAGGGCCGCGCTTTTCTGTGGACAGGCGCATTTTCCCTTTTTTTATCAAGCACTTGGAGCATGTTGAAAGATGTGGACAGGCATGCTCTTCAAGTGCGTCTGAAATATGAACAACTTTTGCAAATGGCATTCTCCTGTGGATAACTGGCCGCAATCAGTAAAACTATCCCCAGGGTTTTGGCGGGCTGGATCGCTCTGGATTAGGGTCGTCATTGGCCTGTTTTGGGTGCGTTGGAATGGCTTCAACCTTTGAGGGTCTGCTCAAGAACGTGCAGTTGCTGGTTCAGATCGGTCATTTGCTGGCGCTCGCCGCCGATTTTGCGAACCGCATGCAGCACCGTGGTATGGTCGCGTCCGCCAAACAGCTCACCGATCTCGGGCAAGCTCTTTTGCGTGAGTTCCTTGGCCAGGTACATGGCGATCTGGCGCGGGCGCGCGATGCTGGCCGGGCGCTTTTTGGAATACATGTCGGCGACCTTGATCTTGTAGTAGTCAGCCACGGTTTTCTGGATGTTCTCCACCGAAATCTGCCGGTTCTGGATCGACAGCAGGTCGCGCAAGGCCTCGCGCGCGAGCTGGATGGAGATGTCCTTGAGGTTGAATCTTGAATACGCCAGTATTTTACGCAGCGCGCCTTCGAGTTCACGCACATTGGAGCGGACATTTTTGGCGACGAAAAAGGCCACTTCCTCGGGCATTTCAGTGCCTTCGACCCGCGCCTTGTTGATCAGGATGGCGACGCGCATCTCCAGCTCGGGCGGCTCGATGGCCACTGTCAGGCCGGAGTCAAAACGCGAAACCAGGCGCTCATGGATGTCGGTCAGGCCTTTGGGATAGGTGTCGCTGGTCATCACGATGTGCGATTTTTTGGCCAGCAGGGCCTCGAAGGCGTTGAAGAACTCTTCCTGGGTGCGCTCTTTGTTGGCGAAGAACTGCACATCGTCGATCAGCAGCAGATCGAGCGAGTGGTAACGGTCTTTGAACTCGTCAAAGGTCTTGCGCTGGTAGGCTTTGACTACATCCGAGACAAACTGCTCGGCGTGGATGTAGAGAACTTTGGACAGGGGCTTGTCCTGTAGCAGCTTGTTGCCCACCGCATGCATCAAATGGGTCTTGCCCAGCCCGACGCCGCCGTAAATGAACAAAGGGTTGTACAGGTGCCCCGGGATGGTGGACACGTGCATCGCCGCTGCGCGGGCCATGCGGTTGGCCGTGCCTTCGACCAGGGTGTCGAAAGTGAGCGCGGTGTTGAGCCGGTTTTTGGGTCCGCTCTGGATTCTTTCTTCGCCCAATTCGGCCGGCTCTTCCAGCGGCGCTGCCTCCGATAATCTTGGCGCAGCATAAGTTCTGGAAACAGAATCACGCGGAGCGAGCGCTAACTCCAAAAAAACGGGTTGGCCGTAGATTTTTTCCAGCAAGGCGGAAATCCGACCGCTGTATTGTGCCCGCACCCAGTCCAGCTTGAAACGGTTGGCGACCAGGATGGTGACTTTGGAGAAGTCGTCCATGACCAAGGCCGACAGCGGTTTGATCCAGGTGTTGAACTGTTGCTCGGGCAGTTCCTGCGCCAGGTGGTCGACGCAGGTCTGCCACAGGCTCTGGCCTTCGCCGGAGCCGGTCAAGAGCAGGTTTTGGCCGTGGAGTGGCACTGTCATTTTCTTGTGTTTTTTTGTGGACAGTTTATGTTTTGAGCGCCGGTTATTGTAATTTGCCAAGAGCTTATCCACAAGCCGGTGGGGGCATCCTGGCAAAGAAAATCCCCAGTTGCGGCAGAACGCGCGAAAAGCGCTGTAAGACATTGCCAGGATTGGGAAAATTAGCGATAATGGAGGGCTAACCTGAAAACGATTAACTGGATTTCAAAATGAAACGCACTTACCAACCGTCCAAAATCCGCCGCGCCCGCACTCATGGCTTTTTGATCCGCATGAAAACCCGTGGTGGCCGCGCCGTGATCAATGCGCGCCGCGCCAAGGGCCGCAAACGTTTGGCTGTTTGAGGCCTGGCTGTTCGAGGCCTGGCTGTTCGAGGACTGGGGTTCCTGGCGCAATCCTGGCGAGCGCGCCCGTCCTCCGACCGCCTTGCACCAGCGTCAGTGACAAAGTGCAACGGCTGAAAACGCGGGCCCAGTTCCAGGCGGCGCTGGCCGGCCAGACACTTGCCCGCACCCCTCATTTCGCATTGCATCGCAGCGCGCTGGACGGTCGCGATGCAAGCACCGCCGCCATGCCCCAAGTCATAATCAACGCGCTCCCAATCCACACCACGCCGGGCGCCCTGTTCACTGTGGACGACGTCTGGCTGGGCGCGATGGTGCCCAAACGCTGGGCCAAGCGGGCAGTGACGCGCAATGCCATCAAACGGCAAATTTACAGCCTTGCGGGCGGTTTTGAGCCAGGCCTGGCCAAGGCCGCCCACGTGGTGCGTCTGCGCGCAGGTTTTGACAAGACGAAATTTGCCAGCGCCACGTCCGACGCGCTCAAAGACGCCGTCCGCCAGGAATTGACCCTGCTGTTTGCCAAAGCGGGCGTCCCGAGATGACCCGCGCTTTCCTGATCGCCCTCGTCAAGGCCTACCGTCTGCTGCTCAGCCCTTGGCTGGGCTCGGCCTGCCGGTTTGAACCCACGTGCTCGGTCTATGCCATCCAGGCGCTGGAAACGCATGGCGCAGCCAGCGGCAGTTATTTGACCTTGAAACGGCTGGCGCGATGCCAACCTTGGTGTCAGGGCGGGCACGACCCCGTCCCGGCACAAAAACCCCGGCCGTTCACACGGCTGCTCTCCTCCATTTCTCACAAGACCCCGACATGAACGATATCCGCCGCACCATCCTGTGGGTGATCTTTGGTTTTTCCATGGTGCTGTTATGGGACCAATGGCAGGTCTACAACGGCCACAAGGCCACGTTTTTCCCAAGCCCGGCCAGCAAGGTCGCGGCTGCGGTTGCACCCGGGGCGCCGTCCTCCGGCGTTCCGGTGGCCAGCCCGGCGCCCGCCGGCACTGCTGCGGGAAGCCCAGCCGCTGGCGCAGCAACGCCGCTGGCGGGCGTTCCAGGCGCCGCATCAGGCGCGGCGGCCCCGGCAGCCACCCCGCGCGAGCGCTTCACGGTGAGCACGGACGTGCTCAAAGTCAGTTTCGACAGCGAAGGCGGCTCCTTGGTCCAGACCGAATTCGTCAAACACATCGATATGGCGGACAAGGGCAAAAACTTCATCCTGATGGACGAAAGCAAGGATCGCACTTACGTGGCGCAGTCCGGCCTCATCGCGGGTGTGGCGGGGGGGGCCGCTTACCCGACCCACAAAACCGGCATGGCGGTGTTGCCCGGCGAGCGCGCGCTGAAAGACGGCGCCAAAGACCTGGTGGTCAAATTCGAATCGCCGGAAACAGGCGGCGTCAAGCTGGTCAAAACCTATACGCTGAGCCGCGGTTCCTATGCCATGGCGGTCAAGCACGAGGTCGTCAACAACAGCGGCGCAACGGTGTCGCCCCAGCTCTATCTGCAATTGGTGCGCGACGGCAACAAGCCAGCGGGCGAGTCCTCGTTCTATTCCACCTTTACCGGCCCCGCTGTTTATACAGAGGCGAAGAAATACCAGAAAATCGAATTCACCGACATCGAGAAGAACAAGGCGGACATCGAAAAGCAGTCTGAAAACGGCTATGTGGCCATGGTGCAGCACTATTTCGCCAGCGCCTGGCTGCTGGGCGACGGCATCAAGCGCGACCTGTTCATGCGCAAGGTGGACACCAATCTATACGCTGTCGGCATGATCACGCCGCTGGACAACATCGCCCCCGGCGCCAGCAAATCGGTCGAGGCCCGGCTGTTCACCGGCCCGCAGGAAGAAAAAGCGCTGGAGGGCCTCGCGCCCGGGCTGGAGCTGGTCAAAGACTACGGCTGGCTGACCATTCTGGCCAAGCCGCTGTACTGGCTGCTCGACAAATTGCACAGCTTCATCGGCAATTGGGGCTGGTCCATCGTGGCCCTGGTGGTGCTGCTGAAAATCGCCTTCTACTGGCTCAACGCCAAGGCCTACGCCAGCATGGCCAAGATGAAGGCCATCAACCCCAAAATCACCGAGATGCGCGAGCGCCTGAAAGACAACCCGCAGCAGATGCAGCAGGAGATGATGCGCATCTACCGCGAGGAAAAAGTCAACCCGATGGGCGGCTGTTTCCCGATCATGGTGCAAATTCCGGTCTTCATCGCGCTCTACTGGGTCCTGTTGTCCAGCGTCGAGATGCGCAACGCGCCCTGGACCCTGTGGATCCACGACCTGTCGTCGCCTGATCCGTTCTACATCCTGCCCCTGGTGATGACCGCCACCACCATGCTGCAAACCGCGCTGAACCCGGCGCCGCCCGACCCGATGCAGGCCAAGCTGATGTGGTTCATGCCGCTGGCGTTCTCGGTGATGTTCTTCTTCTTCCCGGCCGGCCTGGTGCTGTACTGGATTACCAACAACGTGTTGTCCATCGCCCAGCAATGGATCATCAACACCCGAATGGGCGTGCCGCCCCAGTTCAATTTGCCCAAGTTCAACTGATCCGATTTCTGTGACGCTATATTCTGTGACGCTATATTTAATATAGCTAACTACGCATATCCCGCAAGGGCAACATGCCAATTTGACCATGTTAAGCGGACAAAATAACGCCATTGCCGCGATTGCCACCGCACCGGGGCGCGGCGCGGTCGGCGTGGTGCGGGTTTCCGCCGCGTCAGTGGCCCCCGTCATCGCCGCGCTCTGCGGGCGGCTGTTGAAGCCGCGTGAAGCCACCTACTTGCCGTTTCGCGCAAGTGACGGCGGCGTGATCGACCAGGGGCTGGCGATCCATTTCCCGGCTCCGCATTCCTTTACCGGCGAAGATGTGCTCGAACTGCAGGCGCACGGCGGGCCCGTGGTGTTGCAGTTGCTGCTGGCGCGCTGCCTGGAGGCCGGCCTGCAGCCCGACCCCGCCACCGGCGTGCCCAGCCTGCCCGGCATGCGCGTGGCACAGCCGGGCGAATTCACCCAGCGCGCCTTTCTTAACGACAAAATCGACCTGGCCCAGGCCGAAGCCATCGCCGACCTGATCGACGCCAGCACCGAAGCCGCTGCCCGCAGCGCCAGCCGTTCACTGGCTGGTGAGTTCTCGGCCCAGGTCCATGAACTGCGCGACGCCTTGATCCACCTGCGCATGCTGGTCGAAGCCACACTGGATTTTCCGGAGGAAGAAATCGACGCGCTGGACAAAGCCGGCGCCGCTGGCCAGATGGCCCGGCTCCAGCAGACGCTGGCGCAGGTCATGCGGCGCACCAGCCAGGGCGTGTTGTTGCGGGAAGGCATCAAGGTGGTGATCGCCGGCCAGCCCAATGCCGGCAAATCGTCCCTGCTCAATGCGCTGGCGGGCGCTGAGCTGGCCATCGTCACGCCGGTGGCCGGCACCACGCGCGACAAAGTGCAGCAGACGATTCAAATCGAGGGCGTCCCGGTGCATGTGATCGACACCGCCGGCTTGCGCGACAGCGCCGACGAGATCGAAAAGATCGGCATTGAACGCGCCTGGGATGAAATCACCGGCGCCGACGCCGTGGTGTTTTTGCACGATCTGACGCGCGGCGCCGACGCCGGTTACGCCGCCGAAGACGCCGTCATCGCCCGCACGCTGGCGCACAAACTGGCCAGCGCGATTCCGGTGCTGGATGTCTGGAACAAGGCGGACGCTCCTGGCGCATCCGACGCAGCGGCCATCGCAGCGGGGATGGCGCGGGCGGGCGCGGCTGGAATGGCTGGCATGGCTGGGATCAGCGAGAGTTTGCGCCTGTCTGCCAAAACCGGCCTGGGATTGGATCTGCTGCGCCAGCGCCTGCTGGCCATCGCCGGCTGGCAAGCCGGCGGCGAGGGCCTGTACATGGCGCGCGCCCGCCATGTGGCCTGCCTGGCCCGGGTCCAGGCGCATCTGGCGCAGGCGGCGGGACACCTGGGCGTGCAGGCGCGCGCGCTGGACTTGCTGGCCGAAGAGCTGCGCCTGGCCCAAAACGCCCTGAACGAAATCACCGGGGAATTCAGTCCGGACGATCTGCTGGGCGTGATCTTCTCCAGTTTTTGCATTGGAAAATAAGCCTGGCGCCGCGCCGCGCCTTTCATGGCAAACTGGCGGTTGCAGCCAACAAAAAATGCAGGTAAGGTTCACCAACTATGAATGCAATCTATCAGCCGTCCAACTCACCCCAGGCGCACAATGTCAAAGGCCTGATCGACGCCATCGCCAGAAACACGGCGGAAGACGCCCTGGGCAAATCCGTGACGCCGCTGCAATGGGAGGCCATGGCCCCGTTTTTGCAGCCTTTTCCACTGGCGCAGAGCCAGATGCTGATCGCGCAGGGTTCGATGGACCGCACGCTTTATTTTCTGGAGTCCGGCAGCCTGAGCGTCCATTACGAGGACGACGCCGGCCGCGTGCACCTGGCCATTGTCAACGCCGGCAACGCGGTGGGCGAAGGCGGTTTCTTCTCCCAGATGCCGCGCAACGCGACGGTGCAGGCGGTCGGGGAATGCAAGATGTGGAACCTGACCTACCTGCGTTTTGTCGACATGTCGCAAAAGCTGCCGCGCGTCGCCCTGGCCCTGGCCATGGCCTTGGGGGCCATTATTTCCAAACGCATGACCGACCGGCGCAAACGCGTTTCCGTGACCTGAGCTGCGGGCCGGTCCATCCCTTCAAATTCTGAGCGTTCATTGTCATGGCCCTGTTTGGCTGGTTTTCCAAAAAAGCGCCGCTGCCAGTTGCCCTGGCGCGCGCCGGCGGCGCCGCTGTGGCGCCTGACGCGGCGCTGGCTGTGAGCGCGTCAAGTGACCGGCGCAAGACCGAGCGGATCGAACGCCGCGAGCAGCTCTACAGCGTCGTGCGCGATGCCATGACGCGCGCGGGCGTGCTGGCCGCCAGTTACAAATTCAAAGTGTTGTCGCTGGACTCGCGCGGCGCCAACTACCTCATCATGATGGACTTGTCCAGCCAGGTCGCTGACGAGGTTTCGCGTCTGGCGGAGATCGAGTCCCTGATCGCCCAAAATGCCAAGGCCCGCCATGAGATCCTGGTGTCAGCCGTCTACTGGCGCTTGAACGACCATGTCACGGCAGGTTTGTCGGAAAAGAAAACCAGCCCGCTGGCGGCTGCCCCTGCGCCCGCTGCTGCGTCCATGATGGCCCCGCTGGCCGCGCCCAGCGCTGCGGCCCGCACGGCGCTGGACGCCAAAGAAGTCATGAATTTCAAAAACGCTTTTGCCTTGTCCGCAGTGGCTGCGCCTTTGGCCGCGTCGGGCGAGATTTTGAAATCCGGGCGCCGCAACCCAGGGCCGCCGAGCCACTTCGCCAACACCGAGGTGCTCGATGGCGAAGAGCGGGCCTCGCCCTTGGGCACCACGCAATACGGCGATTTGAATTGATTGCGGGTCAGTGCGCAGCCACACGAAGTGGGCCAGCTTTGACCCCAACACGAATCAGGATGTTGGAGGTTTGAACGCAACAACCCGCCCGTGCAGGTTCAGTGCCCGCCGAAATCCACCAGCGTGAACAGAGGCAGGCCGCTGGCCCGAAGCTTTTCCGAGCCGCCAAGCTCGGGCAAATCGACAATCGCCGCGCCCTCCATCACTACGGCGCCGAGTTTCTCCAGCAGTTTCTTGCCCGCCATCATGGTGCCGCCGGTGGCAATCAGGTCGTCGATCAGCAACACGCGCTGGCCGGCCCTGACCGCGTCGGTGTGCAGTTCCACGGTGGCGCTGCCGTATTCAAGCTCATAAGTCTCCTCCACCGTGGTGAAGGGCAATTTGCCTTTTTTGCGGATCGGAACAAAACCGACGTTGAGTTCATACGCCACCACCGCGCCCAGGATGAAACCCCGCGCGTCCAGGCCGGCCACCACGTCGGGGCGCATGGCCGGGTCCATGTAGCGGTGCACAAAAGCGTCGATCAGCACGCGGAACACCTTGGCGTTTTGCAGCAGGGGCGTGATGTCGCGAAATTGCACGCCCGGCGCCGGCCAGTCCGGCACGGTGCGGATGTTGTCCCTGAGGTATTGGTTGATGCTGAGGTTTTGCATTGGGGGCGCTTCCATAAATCCAATTGACGGCGGCGTCGCGGCAGGGCTGAGGCGATCAAGCGCCGCTGAGCAGACGCAACTCGGCGGCGGCCAGGGTCTCGGCCTGGCCGGACAACACCAAAGTGTCGCCGCCCTCGAACAAGGTGTCGTCGCCGGGCTTCATGACTTTGCCGCCCACGCGGCGCAGGCTGATCAGGCGCACGCCCAACGACTGAAGCGCCACATTGGCCAAAGATTTCCCCACTGACCGCGCCCCCGGCGGCAAGGTCAGCGTGGACAGGCGCTCCTGGTGCAGCGTGTCCGCCGAGTCGTCGTCGGCGCCATGAAAATAGCCGCGCAGCAGGTTGTAACGCGCGTCGCGCTGGTCCTGCACGATACGGATCACCCGGCGCATCGGCACGCCCACCAGGGCCAGGGCGTGGCTGGCCAGCATCAGGGAGCCTTCAATGGCCTCGGGCACCACCTCGGTGGCGCCGGCCTTCTGAAGGGCTTCCAGGTCGTGGTCGTCCTGGGTGCGCACGATCACCGGAACCTGGGGCGCGTGGTTGCGGATGTTGGCCAGCACCTTCATGGCGCCGGGCACATCGAGGTAGGTCACCACGACGGCGCTGGCGCGCGCCAGCCCCGCTGCCATCAAGGCCTGCAAACGCGCGGCGTCGCCAAACACGACCGAGTCGCCGGCCGCTGCGGCCTGGTGCACCCGGTCCGGATCCAGATCCAGCGCCAGATGGGGGATGTTCTCCCCGTCCAGCATGCGCGCCAGGTTCTGGCCGCAACGGCCATAACCGCAAATGATCACATGTTTGTTGGTGTTGATCGATTTGCGGGCGATGCTGGTCATTTGCAGCGACTGTTGCAGCCACTCGCTGCTGACCACCCGCAACACGATCCCGTTGCTGTACATGATGATGAAGGGGGTGGCCAGCATCGACAGCACCATGCTGGCCAGAATCGGGTTCAACAGGGCCGGCGGCGCCAGATGGTTCGCGCCAGCCAGGGTCAGCAGCACAAAGCCAAATTCGCCCGCCTGGGCCAGATACAGGCCGGTGCGCAAGGACACCCCCGCCGTCGCGCCGAGCACACGCGCCAGCAGGGTGACCAGGGCCGCCTTGAACAGCACCGGCGCCGTGACCAGCAGCAATACCAGGGGCCAGCGCTGGGCCACCTCGCGCCAATCGAGCATCATGCCGATGCTGATGAAGAACAGGCCGAGCAGGACATCGTGAAACGGCCGGATGTCGGTCTCCACCTGGTGTTTGTACTCGGTCTCTGAAATCAGCATGCCGGCGATGAAGGCGCCCAGCGCCAGGCTCAATCCGGCCAGTTCGGTCAGCCAGGCCAGGCCCAGCGTGACCAGCAGCAGGTTCAATACAAACAGCTCCTCGCTCTTGCGCCGCGCCACCAGGGTCAGCCACCAGCGCATCACGCCCTGGCCGCCGACCAGCAGGACCGTGATCAGCAGCGCAGCCTTGAGGGACGCGATGGCCAGCGCTTCCAGCAGCCGCTCGCCGGACGCGCCCAAAGCCGGGATCAGCACCAGCAGGGGCACCACGGCCAAGTCCTGGAACAGCAAAATGCCCATCACGCGTTTGCCGTGTTCGGATTCCATCTCCAGCCGCTCGGCCATCAGCTTGACCACGATGGCCGTGCTGCTCATGCTCAAGGCGCCCGACAGCGCCAACGCGGTTTGCCAGCCCATGGCCCATTGTCCGGGGACCAGCCACGCCAGGCCCAGGGCCGCTGACGTGACCAGCAGCATGGTAAGCGTCACTTGCAGGAGCCCCAGCCCGAACACATGGCGGCGCATGGCGCGCAGCTTGGACAGGTTGAACTCCAGTCCGATGACAAACATCAGGAACACCACGCCAAACTCGCCCAGATGGCGCACGGCCTCGGAGTTTTGCGCCAGCGCCAGGGCATTGGGGCCAATCACGATGCCCACCACCAGATAGCCCAGCATGGGCGGCAATTTCAGCGACCGGCAGGCCACCACGCCCAGCACGGCGGCCAGCAGATACAAAAGCGTGAGCTCCAGGGCGGTCATGCCCGAATACTAGCCGCAATGTGTGACAGCACTCTATAAAATGCCCGCATGAACGCCTCGCAAAAGCAAAACGGAACCAGCAGCGCAAAACAGGCGGCGCGGGCCATAAAGCTGGCCCACGACACCTTCGACATCGAAGCGGCGGCGGTGTCCGGGCTCAAACAGCGCGTAGGGGCCCAATTCGCGCAGGCGGTGGACATGGTGCTCAATGTGCGCGGCCGCGTGGTGGTGATGGGCATGGGCAAAAGCGGCCACATCGGACGCAAAATCGCCGCCACGCTGGCGTCCACTGGCACCCCCGCCATGTTTGTGCATGCTGCCGAGGCCAGCCACGGCGACCTGGGCATGGTCAAACCGGCCGATCTGGTGCTGGCCATCTCCAACAGCGGCGAGTCCGACGAGCTGATGGCCATCCTGCCCGTGCTCAAACGCCTGGGCGTTCCGCTGATCGCCATGACCGGCAATGCCAAATCCACCCTGGCCAGTTATGCCGATCTGGCGCTCGACAGCGGGGTTGACAAGGAAGCCTGCCCGCTCAACCTCGCGCCCACTGCCAGCACCACGGCGCAAATGGCGCTGGGCGACGCTTTGGCGGTGGCCCTGCTGGACGCGCGCGGCTTCAAGGCCGAAGACTTCGCCCGCTCCCACCCCGGCGGCGCCTTGGGGCGCAAACTGCTGACGCACGTGGGCGACGTGATGCGCTCGGGCGGGGGCGTGCCGCAAGTCGGCCCGGCGGCGGGTTTCAGCGACTTGATGCGCGAGATGAGCGACAAAGGCCTGGGCGCCACGGCCATCGTCGACACCGACGCCCGGGTGCTGGGCATTTTCACCGACGGCGATTTGCGCCGCCTGGTCGAGAAAGGCATCGATTTGCGCGCGGCCACAGCCGGGCAGGTGATGCACCCGAATCCAAAAACCATCGCCCGGGACGCGCTGGCGGTGGAAGCGGTTGAACTGATGGAGCAAAACCGCATCACCAGCGTGTTGGTGGTGGACCCTGACGGGCGCCTGTGCGGCGCGCTCAACAGCAATGACCTGATGCGGGCCAAGGTGATGTGATATGAAGGCCCCCACGTTCGGCACTGTCGTGTCCTCTCTGCCCTTGCAGGGCGCAGCGCTGCAAGAGCCAGCGCTTCTTCGGGCTGTCCAAATCCGCGCAGGCGGATTTGGAGCCGCAGCCCTTAGCCCCGAGGGGGCTAATATTTCTAAGGACGGCCTGTCGAAAAATTGCGTGGCCCCCGCGCTCAGCTTCCCCCCAGCACTGCTGCTCAAAGCCCAAGGCGTGCGTGTCGCTTTTTTTGATGTGGACGGCGTGCTGACGGACGGCGGCCTGTATTTTTCTGAGCACGGCGAAACGCTCAAACGCTTCAACACGCTCGACGGGCACGGCCTGAAGCTGCTCCAGCGCGCGGGCATCACGCCGGCCGTCATCACCGGGCGGGACTCGAAACCGCTGCGCCAGCGCCTGGCCGCGCTGGGCATCGTCCACGCGCACTTTGGCACTGAGGACAAATGCCCTGCCGCCGAGCAAACCCTCAAAACCCTGGGGCTGGACTGGCGCCAGGCAGCGGCCATGGGCGACGACTGGCCCGATCTGGCCGTGATGACGCGCAGCGCCGTGGCCTGCGCGCCGCCGAATGCGCACCCGGAAGTCAAGGCCGCCGCCCACCACGTCACGGTCCAGGCCGGCGGCGCGGGCGCGGCGCGGGAATTTTGCGATCTGTTGCTGGTCGCCAGCGGCCAATACACGCGCCTGCTGGCGCAATTCGTCCAGTGATCCGCGTCGTTCGCGCCGCCTGGGACCGCGCCGCAGTCTACCTGCCGGTCATCTTGATGGGCCTGCTGGCGCTGGGCACTTATTGGCTGGCACGCAGCACGCCGGTGTTCACGCCGCCCGAGCGGCCGCGCGCCCCGACCCACGACCCGGACTACTTCATGAAGCAGTTCACGGTGAAGACCTTCGACGCCGCCGGCCGGCTCAGGAGCGAAGTCACCGGCGCCGGCGCGCGCCATTTCCCCGACACCGACATGCTGGAAATCGAAACCGTGCGCATCCGCTCCTTCAATGAGCGCGGCCAGCTCACCACCGCCACAGCCAACCGCGCCCTGGCCAAGTCCGACGGCTCCGAGGTCCAGCTAATGGGCAACGCCTTGGTCGTGCGCGAGGCGGTGGCCGGCAAATCCGCCACGCCGCGCCTGCAGTTCAAGGGCGAATTTCTGCATGCCTTCATGGACACCGAACAGGTCAAGTCCGACAAACCGGTGGATCTCACGCGCGGCAATGACCGCTTTACCGCTGACGCCATGGACTATGACAACCTCGCCCAGGTGATGCAGCTGCGGGGCCGCGTCAAGGGCGTGTTGGCGCCTGCAAGCGCCAAATAAGCGCCCAACGACAAGCCCGCACGGCCCAGCCGCACCGTCCACGAGCCAAGCGCAAGCCCATGCCAACCCAAGCGTCCAAACTGGTTTTCATCACTGGCGCGTCCAGCGGCATCGGCCAGGCGCTGGCCTGGCGGTATCACTCGGCAGGCTGGCGCCTGGCGCTCGCCGCACGGCGGGTCGAGGAGATAAAAAAGTGGATTGGCCCCCGTGGAACAAGAGAAGATAGCTATCAAATATATAGCGTCGATGTCGCCAACCCCGACAGCATGGTCGCAGCCGCCAGGGCCTGTCTGGCCAGCCAGGGCGTGCCCGATGTGGTGATCGCCTGCGCCGGCATCAGCGTCGGGGTTGACACCGCTGACCGGGGCGACATCGACATGATGGCGCAGACCTTTATGACCAACAACGTCGGCACGGCAGCCACCTTCCACGCGTTTTTGGCCGCCATGCAGGCGCGCCGGTCCGGCACCCTGGTCGGCATCGGCAGCGTCAATGGCATCCGCGGTTTTGCCGGCCACGGTGCCAACTGCCCCAGCAAGGCGGCCATGATCAGTTATTGCGAATGCCTGCGCCTGGAGCTGAAGAACAGCGGCATCCAGGTCGTGACGGTTTGCCCTGGTTATGTGGCAACGCCGCTCACGCGGAACAACACCGCCTCGATGCCGTTCTTGCTGCAGCCCGGAGAATTTGCCGAGCGGGCCTTCAAGGCCATCGAAGCGGGCACCAGCTACCGCGTGATCCCCTGGCAAATGGGCGTGGTGGCCAAGTTTTTGCGTTTGTTGCCCAACTGGCTGTTCGACCGGGCGTTTGCCGGGCGTGCGCGTAAACCGCGCCGCGTCCAGTAGCAACCCTGCACCACGGCCAACGCAAAAGCAAAAGCAAAAGGGACCCGAAGGCCCCTTGTTTTCCCGGCAGCCCGGTTTGTCGCCAGGCTGCAAGAGGAATGCTTAGTAGCTGCTGCGGCCACCGCCGCCGCCGCCATATCCACCACCGCCGCTGCGGCCACCACCGGCGCCGCCGCCGTAACCACCGCCGCCGCCGCCACCGCTACGACCGCCGCCAGCGCCGCCGCCATAACCGCCGCCGCCACCACCAGCGCCGCCGCCGAAGCCGCCGCCACCAGTGCGGGGAGCGCGCGGCTCCATCGGACGGGCTTCATTGACCACGAGGCCGCGGCCACCGTATTGTTGGCCGTTCATGCCATTGATGGCGGCTTGCGCCTCAGCGTCGCTGCCCATTTCCACGAAGCCGAAGCCTTTGGAGCGGCCGGTGTCGCGTTCCATCATGACTTTGGCGCTGGAGACGGTGCCGTGTGCTGCGAAAGCCTGCTGCAGGTCTTCGTCACGGAAAGAATAGGGCAGATTGCCCACGTAAAGTTTGTTGCCCATGAAAGGACTCCTCAAAATGACTCAAAAAACGCGATGGAGTCTCATAACCACGATCAACCACTATCGACCCACTGACAACAAACCTGTCAAAGACTAAAAGCAGACGGGAAACTGACCAAACACCGCAAACTAGTACCCCGATATTTCGGAAATACGCTTTGATTATGCGCCAGTTTGAAAAATTCACCTAATTTTTCGTGAAAAAGTCAATATCTGCCGGGGTTTCGGGGCCAAAAACGGCGCAAAACCTGTTATCAAGCTTGCGCGTCGCCCAGCTGTTGCTCAAACGGCTGGGCGTCGCCCACGGTCTCCAAAATGACCGGCGAGGGTGCCGACGATTCGAGTCCGCGACTCGGCAAATTTTGTCAGGCGCCTGGGCGGCACAAGGTTTTAAGCCCTAATATGTGCCCGCGCCAGCGTGAAAAATTGCCGCAAGGCAGGCAATAAATCGCGCTGGCGGCCGATGAAATGAAACCAAGCGTGTAAGAAACCCGTCCCAGGCCAGACTGACGCTCAACCAGCCCGCAAACCCGCAGCGCTGGTTGATTGCCAGTCCATGTGTTGAACCTTTATTTTTCAGGAGTTTTCAAATGAACCAACGTGCCATGATCGCCGCCGCTGCGGCTTCCCTGATGTCCTTGGCCCTGGTGTCCGCACCGGCGGCCGCCCAGGAGAAAGAAAAATGCTACGGCATCGCCAAAGCCGGGCAAAACGACTGCGCCAACCTCTCGGGCACGCACAGCTGCGCGGGCCAATCCAAGGTAAGCGACAACAAGGACGAATGGAAATACGTCGCCAAGGGCACCTGCAAGGATATGAAAGGCATGAGCATGGACGAGGCCAAGATGATGAAGAAGGGCTGATCCGCGGCCGACACGGCAAAAAACGCCACCCGCCGCCAGCCGCCCGCCGCCAATCTTCGCCTTGCCGCCATGACGGATCGCCCCGAGACTGCGCCGGCCATAGGCATCGGCTGGCGGCACCCACATTACCGCGAGCTGCTGCAAACGCGGCCCGCAGTCGACTTCCTCGAAGTCCATTCCGAGAACTTTTTCGCGCAAGGCGGCGCTGCCCTTGCCGTTTTGGCGCAGGGGCGCGAGGCTTACCCGGTCAGCCTGCACGGCGTGGGCCTGTCCTTGGGCAGCGCGGCGGGCCTGGATCCCTGGCACCTGGACCAATTGGCGCGCCTGGCGCAAACCATCGAGCCAGTGCGCATCAGCGACCACGCCTGTTTCGCGCGCGGCACGCTGGCCGGCCAGCCAGTCCACGCCGCCGATTTGTTGCCCATCCCCTTCAGCCGCGTGGCGCTGGACGTGTTGTGCGCCAATGTGCAACAGGTGCAAGACCGGCTGCAACGCCGCTTCATGGTCGAGAACCTGTCGAGTTATTTGTCCTGGAAAGACCAGGATCCGGCCAACCCGGACCTGGCCGAGCCCGCGTTCCTGGCGGCGCTGGCCCGGCGCACCGGCTGCGCCTTGCTGGTGGACGTGAACAACATCTACGTCAACGCCCTCAACGCGCAAAAAACCGGCCTGCCCGGCGAGCCGCTGCAACACTGCCTGGACTGGCTGGACGCGATGCCGGCAGCCGCTGTCGCCGAGCTGCATCTGGCCGGCCATTGCCACGTGAGCGACGCGCACGGCGACATCGTGATCGACGACCACGGGAGCCGTGTCTGCGAGCCGGTCTGGCGCCTCTACCAGCACGCCATCCAGCGTTTTGGTCCGGTGCCGACCCTGATTGAGTGGGACACCGCCATCCCCGCGCTGGATGTGTTGTTGGACGAAGCGGCCCGTGCCAGGATCCGCGCCAGGGCCCTGGCCACACCTGTCCGGCTGGAGAAGCAGGCATGAACGCCCCGGCTGAATTGGCCCGCCAGCAACAAGCCCTGCTCGCCGCCCTGTTCGCCTGGCCGCCCGAGAGTGCTATTAAAATACTAGCTAACTATGAAGATAGTACAAGGACAAACGGCCAATTTCATCGTGGTCTGCAAGCCTACCAGGCGAACGGCCACGCCTTGGCGCAACGCGCCTTGCTCGCCGCCTATCCGGTGCTGGCCCAGTTGCTGGGCGGCGAGAGTTTTGCCAGTCTGGCCAAAGCCTTCTGGCACGCCCGTCCGCCAAGCCAAGGCGATCTGGCCCAATGGGGCAGCGGGCTTGCGGCTTTTGTGGAAAGCAGCCGGCAGTTGGCAGACGTTCCCTATTTGGGTGACGTGGCCCGCGTCGAATGGGCGCTGCACACCTGCGCCAGTTGCGCCGACCTGCAGGCCGACCCGGCCAGCTTTGCCTTGTTGATGCAGCAAGACCCGGCTGCCCTGACCCTGCGCCTGGCGCCTGGTTGCGCCCTGCTGGCCAGCGCCTGGCCGGTCGCCAGCATCCTGCTGGCGCACCCGTCAAGCCCGTCAAACCCGTCAGACGGGCAGGCCGGCTCACAAACCGGCCTGCCCAAGTCGCATGTGCTGGAAGCGGTGGGTCAAATGCTGCGTTCGGGCGTGGCCGAGTCAGCCGTGGTCTGGCGTCAGGGCCATCTGCCGCGCCTTCGCCCAGCCTGGCCGGGCGAAGGCGCCCTGCTTGACCAACTGCTGACGGCCCAATCGCTGGAAGCCGCCCTGTCTTGTGCGCCGCAGCTCGACTTCAACACCTGGCTGCCCATGGCCGTGCAGAGCGGACTGCTGCTGGGCGCAATACCTCTTGATTCTCTCAACCCCCGTTTGCAGGAAGCAGAGCCATGACCACCCATGCCAACACCAACAACAACACCAACACGGACCCCCAATCCGCCTACCTGACCCCGGCGCCGGGCCGGCTGGCCGCTGCCTGGCGCACTGCATTGGCCCTGCTGGCGCGGCCGGAGAGCGGCCTCAACCACCTGCAAGCCCCCGCCGCGCTCTTGGCGCGGCTGTACGTGGCCCAGGTGTTCTTCCTCTCCGGCCTGACCAAGTTGCGCGACTGGGGCACCACCATCGCCCTATTCAAAGATGAATACAAAGTGCCTGTATTGCCGCCCGAACTGGCGGCGCTGATGGGCACGGCGGGCGAAATCGGCCTGCCCATCCTGCTGGTGCTGGGCCTGGCCGGACGTGTCCCGGCGCTGGGACTGTCCGTGGTCAACGCGGTCGCCGTGGTCAGCCTGATGGACGTCGCCCCTGCCGCATTGCAACAGCACATCACCTGGGGCGTCTTGCTGGCCGCGCTGGCCTTGTTTGGCAGCGGCAAATGGGTGCTGGACGGCCTGGCGGGGCCAAAACCTGGCCGCTCCAAGGCCACGTTCACCAGTTGACTTCACGGTCCGGGGTCGATCCGATCTGGTGGATCGACACATCGGCCCCGTCAAACTCCTCCTCCTGGCTCAGGCGCAGGCCCATGCTGGCCTTGAGCACGCCGTACACCAGCAGGCCGCCCAAAACCGCCCAGGCGATGCCCATCGCGGTGCCAATGAACTGCGCGCCCAGGCTCACCCCGCCCATTCCGCCCATGGCTTTGACGCCGAAGACGCCTGCCGCGATGCCGCCCCAGGTGCCGCACAGGCCGTGCAGGGGCCACACGCCCAACACGTCGTCAATCTTCCATTTGTTCTGCGTCCAGGTGAACATCACGACAAAAATCGCCCCGGCGATGCCGCCGGTGACCAGGGCGCCCAAGGGGTGCATCAGGTCTGAGCCGGCGCACACGGCGACCAGGCCGGCCAGGGGGCCGTTGTGGATGAAACCGGGGTCGTTTTTGCCCACCACCAGGGCCGCCAGCGTGCCGCCGACCATGGCCATCAGCGAGTTGACGGCGACCAGGCCGGAGATCTTGTCGATGGTCTGCGCGCTCATCACGTTGAAGCCGAACCAGCCGACCGACAAAATCCAGGCGCCCAGCGCCAGAAACGGGATGTTGCTGGGCGGGTGCGCGCTGATGGAGCCGTCTTTTTTATAGCGGTTGTAACGTGCGCCGAGCAAAATCACCGCCGGCAGGGCCAACCAGCCGCCCACTGCGTGCACGACGATGGAGCCGGCGAAATCGTGAAACTCCTCCCCCGTCAGCGCCTTGATCCAGGCCTGCACGCCGTAGGCCTGGTTCCATGCGATGCCCTCGAAAATCGGGTAAATGAAACCGACAATGATGGCCGTGGCGATGAGTTGCGGCCAGAACTTGGCACGCTCGGCGATGCCGCCCGAGATGATGGCCGGCACGGCGGCGGCAAAGGTCAGCAAAAAGAAGAACTTCACCAGCTCGTAGCCGTTTTTCGCCGCCAGTTGCTCGGCCCCGACAAAGAAGCTGGTGCCGTAAGCCACGCCATAACCGACCAAAAAATAGACCACGGTAGAGACCGAAAAATCCACCAAAATCTTCACCAGGGCGTTGACCTGGTTCTTTTTGCGCACAGTCCCCAATTCCAAAAACGCAAAACCGGCATGCATGGCGAGCACCATGATGCCGCCCAACAAGATGAACAAGGCATCTGTGCCCTGCTTTAGTGCTTCCATATGAACCTCTTTGAGAAAAATGCTTTTGTGTGGTGCGTTTTCTGATATTTTTTAGAATACGCACCAATATAAAGCAAAAATCGCGCCAA
>JANMVT010000191.1:0-1808 GCA_031392945.1 Rhodoferax sp.
TGGTGGTGATAGGTGGACTTGAACCACCGACATCAGCATTATGAATGCTGCGCTCTAACCAACTGAGCTATATCACCTGGAAGCCAAAGATTATATCAATTTTGCGGCTCTGGCGGACGGGCACAGTCAGCGGTGCGTGAACACCGCCTTGCGCTTGTTGACAAACGCGTCCATGCCTTCTTTTTGGTCGCTCGTGGCAAACAGGGCGTGGAAGATGCGCCGCTCGAACATGATGCCGTCCGACAGGCCGCTCTCAAAGGCGCGATTCACCGATTCCTTGGCCGCCATCACGGCAATTTGCGAATAGTCGCAAATCATCAACGCCGCGCCCAAGGCCTCGTCCATCAACTTATCCAGTGGCACCACGCGGCTGACCAGGCCCGCGCGCTCGGCCTCGTCCGCATTCATCATGCGCCCGGTCAAGGCCAAATCCATGGCCTTGGCCTTGCCCACCGCGCGTGGCAGGCGTTGTGTGCCGCCCGCGCCAGGGATGATGCCGAGTTTGATCTCGGGCTGGCCAAAACGCGCGTTGTCAGCGGCGATGATGAAGTCGCACATCATCGCCAGCTCGCAGCCGCCGCCCAAAGCAAAGCCGCTGACCGCCGCGATCACCGGTTTGCGGATGCTGCGGATGATCTCCCAGTTCCTGGTGATGTAGTCGTTTTTGTAGACGTCGGCAAAACCATAAGTGGCCATGGCGCCAATGTCGGCGCCGGCGGCAAAGGCCTTTTCATTGCCGGTGAGGATGACGCAGCCGATGGCGGCGTCGGCCTCAAAACTTTTCAGCGCCGCGCCCAGCTCGGTCATCAGTTGCTCATTCAGGGCGTTGAGCTGTTTAGGCCGGTTCAGCGTCACAATGCCGACTTTGCCGGCCTCCGCACGCACTGTGATCATCTCGAAATTGCTTGGGCTGTCGATCATTTTTATTCTCCGGAATATTGGGTTTGGCTCAGACTATAACGAAGCCGCCCAAATCAGGATGCGGCCAGGATGCGAAGGCCGATAATTAACCGACCGATTGGTCGGGAAATCATTGCTTTAATGGTAAATTGTCAAACCCACTTAAGGAAATCCAAATGAGCACTGCCGCCCCAGAGTCCACCGCCCCGTCCGCTTCGCAATCCACGGTCGAATCCACAGCTATATCTACGGTTCTTTACGCCGAACACGGCAGTTACGCCGTGGTCACCCTCAACCGCCCGCAGGCGCTCAACAGCTTCACGCCCGAGATGCACCAGGACTTGTGGCGCGCGCTGGACCAGGCGGAGGCCAACCTGGCTGTGCGCGCCCTGGTGATCACCGGCGCCGGGCGCGGCTTTTGCGCCGGGGCGGATTTGGCCTCGTTTGACTTCACGCCGGGGCCGGACTTGATTGCCCGCGCCGACCCGCGCGACACCATCGACAAAAACTTCAACCCCACCGCCCGGCGCCTGCAAAATCTGCGCATGCCCACGGTGGCAGCGGTCAACGGCGTGGCGGCCGGCGCGGGCGCGTCCTTTGTGATGGCCTGCGACATCGCCATCGCCGCGCCCAACGCCAGTTTCATCCAGGCCTTCAGCAAGATCGGCCTGATCCCCGACGCCGGCGGCACCTGGTTTTTGACCGAACGCCTGGGCCTGGCGCGCGCCATGGCCCTGGCCTTCACGGGCGACAAACTCAGCGCGGCGCAAGCCAAGGAGTGGGGCATGATCTGGGACGTGTCCGATGATTGCCTGGGCGCGGCCACCGCCCTGGCGCAACGCCTGGCCGCCATGCCCACCAAGGCCCTGGTCGCCACCCGCCACACCCTGCGCGCCAGCGCCACCAAC
>JANMVT010000196.1:0-10730 GCA_031392945.1 Rhodoferax sp.
GCGTATTCGACGTTGAACAGGCCCTCTTCATTGAGTTCATACGACTGGCGGCGCAAGGCCCGGCCAATGACCTGCTCGCACAGCAGTTGCGTACCGAAGGCGCGCACGCCCAGCACATGGGTGACGGTGTTGGTGTCCCAACCTTCGGTCAGCATGGACACGGAGACGACGCAGCGGATGGAGTCGCCCAGGCGGCCTGCCTTGCCGACGGTGTTCATCACTTCGCGCAGCAGACTTGCATCGTCGAGAGACTTACCTGCTCGCAGATCATCTGCCATCGGGCCGCCTCGCTCGAAGATCTCCGCCTTGAACTGCTGGATTTCAGGGCCGGCCATGTCTCTAAAAGTGTCGTCCAGCGCATCTCCCGACTCAAGCTGCTCACTGTCGATCAGCAGGGTGCGCGGGCGGCCCAACGGGTTGCCGTGTTCGTCATGGTTGCGGAACAAGGGCAGGCGGCCTTCGACCAGCTTGCTGGTGCCGTCTGTGTGCGGCTGCTGGAAGCCGCTTATGTAGTCATACACCAGCTTGGATGCCGACGTGTTGTTGCAGACAACGATGAAGCACGGCGGAACGGATATTTTTTCTTCCGCCCACAGCGCAAAGGTCTTTTCGTAGTGGCCGTACAAGGCCTCAAGCGCGGTTTGCAACTGCGTTGGCAGGTCCAGCGGGTTCAAGCCTTCAGCCTTGCCACGACCCTTCTTGGGCATCTTGGCGCGGATGTGTTCCCACAGATTGCGAAACATCGGCATCTCGGCACCGGGGATGTTGTCGGCCACTGGCACGCGTGGCAGTTTGACAATGCCGCATTCAATGGCGTCCATCAGCGAAAAGTCGCTCAGAGTCCAGGGGAACAAGGTGCCCTCGGCATAACCCGAGCCGCGCAAAAAGAAGGGCGTGGCTGACAGGTCGAACACGCGCGCCACGCCCAGCTTGCGGTTGACGGCTTCCAGGCCCGATATCCAGAGGCGCGCGGCCTCGTTGTTTTGCTCGGCCTCTTTTTTGTCGTCGCCTTTGAGGCCGTCACCTTCCACCTTGACGCCAGGCTTTTCGCGGTAGCAGTGGTGGGCTTCGTCGTTGATGACGAGGATGTTGCCCATGCCCATTAAGCTAGGCATCACGCGCTGGAGCATCTGGCCTTCAGTCTCCAAGGTGTTGAGTTCGTCACCGCCTCGACCTTGCAACAGCAAACGACCGCCCTTGGACAGCTCCATGCGTTCGCGCGGCTTGAAGGCGTGGTAGTTGGTAATAACGATTTCTGCGCGCTTCAAATCGCCCAGCATGTCGCCAGGCACCAGTTCACGGCTTGCATAGTAGCTGTCCGGGTCGTTTGGCTGCAGGACGCGCAAGCGGTCTTTGATGGTGAGGCCCGGCGCCACCAGCAAGAAGCCACGGGTGAATTTTTTGCTGTTGGGCCGGCGCACGGCGTTGACGGTTTGCCATGCGATGAGCATCGCCATCACGGTGGTCTTACCCGCACCTGTGGCCAGCTTGAGTGCCAGGCGCATCAGCTCCGGGTTCGCGTCATTGTTGGCGCTGGCGAGGTGGTCGATGAATACCTGACCGACTTTGCCTATCTGCGGCGCAACCTCGGTCAGCCAGATTGCAGTCTCAACGGCTTCGACCTGGCAGAAGAACGGACGAACGCTGCTGAAGTTGTGATGACGCCAATGTTGCAACAGGCGGGCTGTCTCGGGTGTCACGCGCCAGTCGTTTGGATTCTTCAGCGCCCGCCATTTGTCTACCTCAGTGCGGACCGAATTTATGATTGCGGAGGGGGATTTCTGGGCCAGCGTGGAAAGCGTGTCGTCGAACAGCAGGGCTTCCTGTTGCGCGCCCTTTTGCTTTTTGGGCTTGGGGATGGGGGTGATGAATTCGGCGGGCCTGCGCTTGTCGATGATCTGCTGCGTGGGCTGGCCTGTTTTGTCGAGTTCCCAGTGAAGGACCGGATATCCGTAAGGCGAGTTAAGAATCGGCTTCTCGAAGAATTGATTTGTCACTGTGATTGAATCCCTGTCATCCGCGCGTTCCGTATCGCTGGATGCTTATTGTTTTTTCGCGGCTGCAGGCGTTCTAACGTTTGCAAGCCGGACGAAATACATTCTAGGATTGAAACGTCTACAAAAACTGTTCGGACTGCCAAGGTTCGGCATTTGGTTAGTCCGTTGAAAGAGGCTACAACGCCTCCCCCAACCGCCCCACCCCCTCAACAATCTTGGAAACATCCGCCGTAGCAAACGACAACCGCAACGTAGCCCGATCCGGATACGTCGCATAAAACGGCGCCCCTGGCACAAAGGCCACCCCCTTCTCAATCGCGCGTTTGGCAAACTCGGCCGCGTCGGCGCCAGGGGCCGTCAGGCGTGTCCAAAAGAACATGCCACCTTGCGGCTGGCTGAAGGCAATCGCGTCACCCAGGTCCTTGCGCAGGCAGTCGGCCATGGTCTGGGCGCGCTCGGCGTAGGTTTTGCGCACCACGTCCAGCGCGGCGTCCATGCGCTTCAGGCTGAGATACTGCGCGGCGATGGCCTGGGTCAGGTTGCTGGTGTGGGCGTCGCTGAACTGCTTGCACATCACGGCGTTGGCCAGCAGCGCGGGTGGCGCAATCATCCAGCCCACGCGCAGGCCGGGGCTGAGCACTTTGCTGAAGCTGCCGCAGTACACCAGCCGCTCGCGCGAGCCGGGCAAGTCTTTGCTCAGGCTCATCATGCTCGGTGGCGGCGGTGCCTTGCCAAAATACAGCTCGCTGTAGGGGTCGTCTTCGACCACCAGCACCTGATGTTTCACCGCCAGCGCCAGCACGCGTTTGCGCCGCTCCAGGCTCAGCGTGGCGCCGCTGGGGTTGCCAAAGGTGGGGATGAGGTAGATGAACTTGGGTTTGTGCTCGATGATGAGCTGCTCCAGCACATCGACCTTCACGCCGTCGGCGTCGATGGGCGCGCTGACCACGTCGGCGCCATAGAGGCGGAAGCACTGGATGGTGGCCAGAAAAGTGGGGCCTTCCATGATGACCTTGTCGCCGGGGTTGATCATGGTTTTGCCAATCAGGTCCAGCGCCTGCTGGCTGCCAGTGGTCGTAATGATTTCTTCCGGCTTGGCCGCGATGCCTTTGCTGGCCATGTGGGTGCTCAAGGCCTCGCGCAGCGGGTTCCAGCCTTCAGTGGCGCCGTATTGCAACACGGCACCTGCATCTGGGCCGTTCAAGACCTGGTTGGTGGCCTCGCGGATGCCCTCGATGTCAAACATGGCCGGGTCGGGGAAGCCGCCGGCAAAACTGATGATGCCGGGTTTGCCCAAGAGCTTGAAGAGCTCGCGGATGGCGGAAGTTTCGACGTTTTGCAGGCGGTCGGCCAGTTGCAGCGATTTGGATTGAGTCATGGCAAATGGAAATGACGATTGGCGGGTGGAAAATAAAAAGGGCTCGAAATCGAGCCCTGATTGTCTGCCAAAGATGGCCTTGCAAAGGCTGGGGCCTAGCGCGTGAGCAGGCGCCCCTCTTTGGTCACCCTGGCCAGTTCGACAAACTTGCTGCCATGGTGCGCGCCGGGGCCAAAGGCCATGGTGTAGCCGCCCAGGTCATAAGTGCCAAGGGTGTTCAAGGCGTCGAGCACCGATTTGGCTGTGACGGGCTTGCTGGCGCGGCGGATGCCTTCGGTGAGGACTTTGGCGGCGAAACAGGCCTCGAGCTGGGTCGTGTTCATTGGCGTCTTGCTGCCCGCCGCCTCAAGCGCCTTGGCGCATTCACGCACCGCCGGGATCAAGGATGTCGGGCTGGGAACCACTTGGCCGACAGTCACACCGGCGCTGGCCGGCCCGGCCGCCGTGACAAACTGGTCGGCACCGACAAATGACAGGCTGGAGGTCGGCAACATGCGCCCCATGGCAGCCAGTTCTTTCTGGATTTGGGCCGCCGCGCCGGACAGCACGGTGTTGATCATCACTTCGGGCTGTTGGGCGACCAGCACCTGGACTTCGGCTGGCGTCACGACCGCGTTGCGCTTGAGAGCCAGCGCCTGCGGCACCAGGTTGATCTTCTTCAGATACTGCGTCACCACGGCCAGATTTTGCTTGCCCACCTCGTCGTCGTAATGCACAACGGTGACACGTTTGAAGCCCAGGCTGGTCCAGAAATTGAGCATTTTCTCCATCTCTTCGCCATAAGACGCGCGCACGGTGAACAGCACCGGGCTGTTGCCGCGCACCGCGTCGGCGCCCGAGAACGGCGCGAAGAAGGGCACGCCCCTGGCTTCGGCCTGGGGCAAGGCATCCAGACTCAGGGTAGCCGAGCCAAAGCCAAACAGAGCGACAAGATTTTTGTTGTCCAGCAGGGTTTTGGCATTGGCTCCGGCGGCCTTGCGGTCGTTTTTGTCGTCAATCGACACCAGCTCGATCTGGCCGCCGTTGACGCCGCCGCGTGCGTTGACAGCGGCGAACCAGGCTTGCGCGCCGTCGCGGATGTCCGTGCCGAATTTGGCATTGCCGCCGCTCAAGGGCACGGACTGGCCAACCACAAATTTGTCTTGGGCGAAGGCGCTGCCAAACAGCAATGGCAGAAGTGCCAGCAAGGCGTGCGCAAGATAGGAATGTTTCATAAAGCCGTCCAAAAATCGAAGTCAGCATTAAACCCGCCGGCGCCAACCAAGGTTGACGTTTAACTCTACTTCTTGTTTTGCGGATTGTCGGCTGAAATGGCCTTTGGGATCAGCAACGGGTAAACTTTTTTACCTAGAGATGCCTGGCAACAACCGTCCCTGCGACGAGGCAGGTGGCGCGATGCGCAGCAACCCGGCCAGCGTGGGCGCGATGTCCACCACTTCAACACGGGCATCGAAGCGCCCCGCCTTGACCCATTGGGGGCCGTACAGAAGGATTGGCACCTGGGTGTCATAGGGGTGCGGCGAGCCATGGGTGGTGACCGCCGTGGTGGAGCCAAACATCCAATAAGGTTTGAGCGCGAATTGCACGTCGCCGGACACCTGGCTGTGCCACGACTTGCGCATCTGGTCAAACAGGGGCGCACCAACGCGGCTGTTGCCGTCCAGCTCACGGCGGGTGTAAGCGGCTGCGACGGCGGGGTCTGCAAGCAAAGCGGCGCGGGCCTCTTCCGCCAGGCCATTGGCGTCGGCATTTTTTTGGGCGATCAGCCTTTTGTCTAGCAACAAAGTCGCGCCTGAAAAGCCGACGGCCCATTTGCCTTCGCCAAAGCGCTTTTCCAGCGCCTGGTTGATCTTGCCCAGCAACTGGCTGCTGCTGGCGCGCCCGGACGCCTGGCCTTGCGCCGCGCTGTGCTCGGGCGCGGGCATGAAGCCATGGTCAGCCGTGAGCACCGCGATGTAATTGTCTTTGCCCACGCTGACGTCCAGGTCGGAAAAAAACGACTGCAACATGCGGTCAAGCTGCAAGACATGGTCGTGCGACAGGCGCGATTCGGCGCTGAAGCGGTGGTTGACGTAGTCGTGGCCCGACAGGCTGATGGCCAGGATGTCCGGCGCGTCGTCCTGGCCCAGGCCTTCACCGGCGACGGCGGAGCGGGCGAATTCAAGGGCCAACACGTCGGCGAACGGGCTGGTCAGCAAAGCGGTGTAAAAACCGGGGCCGGGCGCGTCGTCGGCGGCCACGCCCATCATCATCGGCAGCGCCCCGCCGCGCGGGCCGAACCAGGCTTGGTTGTCGGGCAGGGAGCGGGCGTAAGCGGCTTCGGGCAACAGCGCGGTCCATGATTTTTTGAAATACCGGTCGGCCGGTTTGCCCGCGTTGTAGGCGTTGACCCAGGCCGGGTGCTCTTTCATGTAAAACGTGCTGGACGCAAACTGGCCGCTGGCGCCCATGTACATGTAGGCGGTGCCGGTCTTGCCGGCCGGCAGGATGGCGCCCCGGTCTTTGCCCGAGATGGCGATGACTTTGGAGCGCGCGTCCACGCGTTTGAGCACGTCGCCCACGGTTTCAGCGCGCAGGTTCTTGGGGCTGGTGCCGTCCAGCGCATTGGTTTTGTGGCCGATGTAGCTGGCCGTGGTGTCGCCAGTGCAGTATTCCAGCTCGCCCGTGGCCGGGTCGCGCCAGTCATTGCCGATGATGCCGGTGCGCTGCGGGTAGGCCCCCGTCAGCATGGTGGCGTGGCCCGCCGCTGTGACGGTGAATGAATGGCCATAATGCGCGTCGGCATACCAGGCGCCGCGTTGCAGGAAGCGGTTGAAGCCATCGGGCGCGAGCTGGTCGCGGTAGGCCAGAACCTGGCGTTGCGGCAGGCCGTCAGCCACCAGAAAAACAATCAGTTTGGGCCTCGCGCCAGGCGCCGACGCGCCAGTCGGCCCCATTGCGTCGTGACCGCCCTGCCCGCCCGGCCCCGCCACGCAAGCGCACAAAATCGCCGCCATCAAGAGGCCAGCGACACGATGGATGAGCTTCATCGCCAACTCCTTTTCAGGTTTCAGACTTCAGCTTTTGGGATCTTGGTTTTGGGTCTTGCCGCACCCTCAATCCGCGTAAATGCCGGCCTTCTTGATCACCGGGCCCCAGCGGGCGACTTCGGATTCCAGGTAGTTCTTCAACCCGGCCGGCGTCATTTTTTCGGCCGAAACAATGTCGGAACTCAAGTCGCCCAGGCGCTGTTTGACCATCGGGTCCTGCATGGCGGCGCGCAAGGCGACAACGAGCTTGTCGATGACCGCAGGCGGCGTGCCTTTGGGCGCGTACAGGCCGTGCCAGACCTTGACTTCAAAACCCTTCAGGCCCTGCTCGTCCAGCGTGGGCACATTGGGCAAGGCCGACAGGCGCGTCAGCGTGGTGACGCCAAACACCTTGACGCGGCCGTCCTTGATGAGGGGCACGGTCTGGGTGGTCTGGTCGCACAACAAATCGACCTGGCCGCCCAGCAGCGCATTCATGGCCGGACCGGTGCCGGAATAGGGCACCGTGGTCAGGTCGACGCCGACTTGGGACATGAACAACAGGCCGCACAGGTGTGACACGGCGCCCAGACCCGCATTGGCCAGCGAGACCTTGTCTTTGTTGATCTTCAAATAGGCCTGCAGCTCGGCGAAGTTGTTGGCGGGGAAATCTTTGCGGCCCAAAAGGGTCATTGGCACATCGACCACCTGGCCGATGTATTCGAAGTCTTTGAGCGGGTCAAACTGCAGCTTTTTGTACAGTGCGGGCGCGGTGGACATGCCCATGTGGTGCAGGAAAATGGTGTAGCCGTTGGGCGCGGCGCGCGCCACTTTGGCCGCCGCGATGGTGCCGCCCGCGCCCACCGCGTTTTCGACCAGCACGGTCTGCCCGAGCGATTTGCCCATGGGCACGGCCATCATGCGCGCCACCACGTCGGTTGGCCCGCCCGCCGCGAAGGGCACCACCAGGCTGATGGTTTTGTCGGGATAAGCCTGGGCCGAAGCCGGGCCGGCCTGCATGAGCAAGCCCAAAGGCATGGCCGCCGCGATGGTGGCGGCAACGATGGCCCGGCGGCTTTTGAAACTGAAAATCATCTTGGTTCCTTGCGAATGGTCTTGCAAATGGTCTTGCGTGGGTTTTTGCGAATTCGATGGCCGATGGCGCTTGCGCCTTATCTTGGCCTAAAACGCAGGCAAAACAATTGGCGAAATCCCTTGGGAACTTTTGCAGAACGTCCAGGAGCCTGGAGGGCGCCTAATCCCCCGGGCTGTGGCCCAGCAGATGCCCTACTTTGCCAAGATGCGCCATGCTCCACAGCCGGTCCAGCGCCAAGCCCATCTCGTCGGCGCTGGCGCCGCCGCCGTAGGCCGCCAACTGCCGCGCCTTGGCGTTGATCTCGTCACGGCTCAAGGTGTTGCCGGGATCGCCCTTGGGCTCGTCCACGCGGCCCTGCAAGACGCGTCCGTCGATGGTGGTGACGCTGACCTTGCCGATCCAGCGTTGCGGGTAGGCGCGGTCAACTTCAGCGTCCAGCGCCATCTCGACCTTGTTGCACAAATCAACGGTGGTTTTGTCCTTGAAATGCGCGTCAAACTCAGCCAGGCCGGCGTGGCCGAATTGCGCCACCAGGGCCAGGGTGGTGCCCATGGAAAACTTGCTTTGGTGCACCGTGACCGGGTTGACCACGGGGCCCAACACGTCGATCGCGCCCTGGTGCACATGCGTGACCACACGTGCCAGGTCTTGTGGCTGCAGTTTGTTGGCCAGCATGACCTCGCGCAGCGCGTCGGCCGCCGGGTGGGTGTGGCGGCAACAGGCGTGGTATTTGAATGAGGTCTCTACCGTGGCCCAGCGCGTCACCCTGTCGCCTTCCAGCCCATCGGTGAGTTTGGCCACATCCGCGTCGCTCGACATGCCCGCCGCCATGCCCTGCGCGCCCTCCAGAATCTGCGCGGCTCCGGTAAAGCCATCCAGGGCCAGGCTGGCCGACATCAGCCCGGCGGCCGCCGCGTGCGCGGTATGCAGCTGTTTTGAATCGGCCGCCGTGCGCAAAAACTCCCACAGGCCTGCCGCCTGGGTGCCGGCCGAGCCCAGGGCATGTTGCATTTGCGTGGCGTTGAGGCCCAGCAAATTGCCCGCCGTGGCCGCAGCCGCCAGCGTGCCTGCCGTGCCGGTGGTATGGAACACTTTGTAGTGGCTGCGGCCCAAAAATTCGCCGACGCGGATGCCCACCTCATACCCCGCGACCGAAGCGGCCAGCAGCCGTTTGCCGCTGAGCCCCAGGGATTGCGCCAGCGCCAGCGCGACCGGAAACACCACGGTGGCCGGATGGAACACCGAACCGTTGTGCACATCGTCCTGCTCGGCCACGTGGGACGCCGCCGCGTTGACCATGGCCGCGAAGTACGGGCTGGTCTGGGTGCGGTTGAGCAGGATCTCTGACTTGCCCGTCTGCGGCCCCATGGTGGCGGCGAATCGCGCCACCGACTCGACTGGGCGCGAGCCCTTGCCCGCAAGGCACGAGCCAAACCAGTCCACCAGCAAGTCCTCGGTCTTGCGGATGACGGGCTCGGGGATGGCTTCAAACTGGAGCCCGGCGGCGAAACTGGCGAGTTGGGCGGTGGCGGATGGGGTCATGGCGTTGTTTGGGTGAATTTGGCAATTAAAATGGGCGTTTGCCCTCGTGGAATATGCGTAGTCAGCTTCTATCTATATAGCACCTGCCTCGCGCAAAACGCTGATCTGAACCGGGCTGTGGCCGAGCTCGCGCAGGATCTGGTCGGTATGTTCACCCACGGCGGGGATGGCGTCCATGCGGTAGTCAAAGCTGCTGTTGCGCCCAGGCGGCAGCAGCGCCGGGATGTCGCCCACGGGCGAGCCAACGGTCTGCCAACGGTCGCGCGCGGCCAGTTGCGGGTGTGCCCACAGCTCGGCCATGGTGTTGAGTTTGGCGTTGGCGATTTGCGCCTCGTCCAGACGCTGCAACACCTGCGCGCCAGTCAGCGTGGCAAAGGTGTCCAGGATGATTATTTTGAGCGCCTCGCGGTGCTCGTTGCGCCGGGCATTGCTGTCGAAACGTGGGTCAGCCGCCAGCGCGCCCTGGCGCAACACGCCCTTGCAAAACAGGTGCCACTCGCGCTCGTTTTGCAGACCCAGCATCACCGTGCTGCCGTCACCCGCCGCGAACGGGCCATAGGGATAAATGGTGGCGTGTGAGGCCGCGCTGCGCGGCGGCGGCGGCGCCCCCTCAAAGGCGTAATACAGCGGGTAACCCATCCACTCGGCCAGCGACTCCAGCATGGAGACATCGATATGCGAGCCGCGACCAGTCTTGCCGCGCTGGATCAAGGCCGCCATGACGCTTGAATAGGCGTACATGCCGGCGGCGATGTCGGCAATCGAGTTGCCGGCCTTGCTGGGCTCGTCGGGCGTGCCAGTGACGGAAAGGAAGCCGGCTTCGCTCTGGATCAGCAGGTCGTAGGCCTTCTTGTCGCGGTAGGGGCCGTCTTCACCGTAACCCGAGATGTCGCACACGATCAGTTCGGGGTGGATGGCGCACAGGTCGTCAAAGCCCAGCCCCATGCGGTTGGAGGCGCCCGGCGCCAGGTTTTGCACCAGCACGTCGGCGCGGCCGATCAACTGCTTGAGCACGGCCAGCGCGCCAAGGTGTTTGAGGTCCAGCGTCAGGCTTTCCTTGGAGCGGTTCACCCAGGCAAAGTGCGAGGCCATGCCCTTGACGCGCTGGTCATAAGCCCGCGCAAAGTCGCCCGCGCCGGGCCGCTCGACCTTGATGACCCGGGCCCCCAGGTCGGCCAACTGGCGGGTGCAGAACGGGGCGGCGATGGCATGTTCGAGCGAGACGACGGTGATGCCGTCCAGCGGTCGGGTGGATGGGGTTTTCATTTGGAATCTGATTTTGCCTGAATGGGGATGGGGATGGGGGTGGGCGCCTTTCCAGCGGGTGGCGCTTTCCGCGCGGGATTGCGCTATCCGCGCGGGAGTCGGGACTTGCGCCCGACAGCGCACTCACTTTTCTTGCTTCGCCAAGAAAAGTAAGCAAAAGAAGGCGAGCCCGAAGTCAGGGCCGCTTTGCGGTTCCTTTGCGCTGCTCGTGCCAAGTGGGGTCTTGCTCAAACTCGCTGCGCTCAGACAGTCGCAAGCCCTGATCCACTTGGCCCTGCGCTGCTCAGCCCTGCCTGGACGGGCGATTGCCGGGGAGCCGAATGCAAATTAACGAGGCCCACCATGCCGCGCCGTGGCGCGTCCTTGTGACGCCTGTGGGACTTGGTTTTGAATTCGAATGCTATATTAATAGAAGCAAACTATCTATATTTCACGAGGGGAAT
>JANMVT010000204.1:0-3645 GCA_031392945.1 Rhodoferax sp.
GTCAAATCCGGCGGTGTCGAACTTCAGCCGGGGCGGCCCGGCAAACGGTGCGCTCATCAACACGACGGACTTGAAGACATCAGGCCGCACCAAGGCGCACCAGGCCGCCACGGGCGAGCCGAAGTCGTGGCCGACCACGGCAGCCACCTCACGCCAGCCCATGGCAAACACCAGGGCCAGCGCGTCCTGCACCAGGTTGAGCGGGCGTGATGCGGCCACGTCGCCGTCATACCGGCCGTCCCAACCCGTGGTGCGCCCGTAGCCGCGCTGGTCTGGCGCGATGACGTGGTAACCGGCGCCGGCAAGCGGCAGCATCACCTTGCGCCAGCTGTAGGCCAGCTCGGGGAAGCCATGCAGCAACAGCACACAGCCTTTGGCCGTCTGCTGGTCGCCCGCTTCGAGCACGTGCACGGCCAGGCCATTGACGTTGGCAACCCGGCGCGAACGTATGCCTTGCGGCAAGGCGGGCAGGTCTGGCAAATTTGACATTGCCGTCAAACTTGCCGTGCGGGCAGGGCTGTGATGCGCGGCCAGCCCACCCGCCCAAACCAGGCCCCGCCCGCAATGGCCCAGGCGTTCAGGCTGCCGTAAATCACCAGCGCCACTGCCTGTGCGGCGAACACACCGGCCAGTGAATTCCAGTGACGAATCGCCAGCCAGCCGCCAGCCAACGCCACGGCCAGACGCACGATGTTGCCAATCACTGGCCAAAGCAGTTTGCCAGCGCCTTGCGAGGCAAAATACAACACGATGCCCAGGCCGAAAAACCCGTAAGCCGGCCCCACGACGCGCAAATAGCCAGCGCCAACCGCCAGCATGGCCGGGTCTGCGCCAAACAGCGAGAGCCAGGCCTCGGGGAAGAAAGCCGCCCACAATCCAACACATTCAGCCATCGCAAAAGACATCGCTGCGCCAACCCAGGTCGCCTTGAGCGCCCGCTCGCGCTGGCCCGCCCCGATGCAGGTGCCCACCATCGCCACCAGGGGCGCGCCAAACCCGAAGACCAGGGGCACCAGCAAATATTCAAGGCGCGATGCGGTGCCGTAGCCTGCAATCGCCGCCGTGCCAAAACGCCCGACCATGGCGGTGGCGAAACCAATGGCGATGTTGGTCGCGGCGGTTGAAAAAATGCCCACCAGACCGACACGCAAGATGTCCCAAAACAGCGGTTTGCGAAACCTCAGGCCGGTGAAATTCAAACGCAGCAGACTGCCTTTTGACCGCAGGTAAAACACCAATATCAGGCTGCCCGCCGCGTAATAGGCCAGCAGCGCGATGGCGCCGCCAACGATGCCCAAGGCGGGAAGCGGCCCCCAACCGAAGATCAGCAGGGCCGACAGCGGAATCAGCAACACGGCGCCGCCCACCATCACCACCGCCTGCATCATCATGTTGCCTGTGCCGCGGATCAAGGCCGCCAGCGCGTTGAAAAACCAGATCAACGCCGCGCCCGCGAAGACCCAGTTGGAATACAGCAAGGCAGCCTGTAGCGCCCCATCACGCCCGCCCATGAGCGAATAGATTGCGCTCCCGCCAAGCAGCATCACCAGCGTGAAAATCAACCCGAAGCCCAACGCGATGACCACGGCGTGTTGCACCAGGGCGTGGGCGTCTTCGCGCCGCCCTCCCCCCAGCGCGCGCGCGATGCTGGAGGCGATGCCGCCACCCATGGCGCCGTTGGACGTCATCTGCATGAACATCACCAGGGGGAACACCAGGGCCATGCCGGCCAGCGCGTCGGTGCCCAGCTTGCCGACAAAATAGGTCTCGATCAGGCCGACAGCGGCCTGTGACAACATCACCAGCACATTGGGCGCGCCAAGCTTGAGCAGGGTGCGCGCGATGGGCGCTTCGAGCAGCAGGCGGGTCCGCGGGTCCATCCGTGCCGTCCCTCAGGCTGCTTGAAGTGTGGCGATCCTGCGCACCACGGGCGCCTCTTTGATCGGTAGATGGATCAAGGCTGCACCCACGGCCAGCGCGATGTCCAGGTACCAGATCAAATCGAAACTGCCGGTGGCCTCAAACACCTTGCCACCCAGGTAAGCGCCCAGAAAGCCGCCGACCTGATGCACCAGCATCACCAGCCCAAACAGCGTCGCCAGGTTGCCGATGCCGAAAAACTTGGTCACCAGGCCCGCCGTGGGCGGCACCGTGCTCAAAAATGTCAGGCCCATGACCGCCGCGAACACCAGCATCACGGTGCCGGTTTTGGGCGCGAACAGAAACACCGTCACCGCCAGCGCCCGCGCCGCGTAGACCAGGGACAGCAAGGACTTCATGCGCCAGCGGCCGGTGGCCCAGCCCATGGTCACACTGCCGATGATGTTGAACAGGCCCAGCATCGCCAGCGACCAGGCGCCCCATTGGGTCGGCAGGCCGCAGGCGGCGACGACGCCAGGCAAATGCGTGCCCAAAAATGCCACGTGAAAGCCGCAGACAAAGAACCCACCCGCCAGCAACAGGTAGCTGCGGTTCTGCAGGGCCTGGCCGATGGCGGCGCGCGCGCCCAGGCGCTGCGTCGGCCTGGCGGCGCCAGAGGCATGCTGCGCGTTGCCCCTGAACATCCAGGCGGCCGGCAGCGCCAGCAACACAAACAGCGCCAGCACCTGCATGGCATTGGCCCAGCCGATGCCCAGAATCAGGGCGCCGGCGATGGGTGCCATCAGGAACTGGCCGAACGAGCCGCCCGCGTTCACGATGCCCACGGCCATGCCCTGCTTCTCGGGCGGGATCATGCGGGTGCAGGCCGCCATCAACACCGCCGGCCCGGCGATGCCCGCGCCGCCGGCGGCCATGACGCCAATGGCCAGAATCAGGCCCCAGGTGCTGGTCATCAGCGGTGTGAGAAAAGTGCCCAGGGCCACCAGCGAGATGCCCAGCAGAAGGACCCGCCCCGCGCCGACACGGTCGGCGTAGGCACCGGCGAATGGCTGGGTCACGCCCCAAAATATTTGCCCAAACGCGAACGCCAGGCTGATGCTGGCCAGACCCAGTCCGGTGGACGTGTTGAGCGGGCTCAAAAACAGACCCATGGTCTGGCGCGTGCCCATGGTCAGCGCGAAGGTGCCAGCGGCGGCCAGCAATACCAGCCAGACAGCGGCGTGTTTTTGCGCCGTGGATGCGGTGGTTTGTCCCGTTGCGGCAGGTGCGGAGGTGTCAGTCATTGTCGGTTCCAGGTTCCATTGGGGAAAGAAGCGCGAGCGATTCATTGATCAGGGCATGCAGGGCGATGACCCGCGGCACGCCCAGGGTCTGGTTGAGGCCCTCCTGGGCGACCTTCCAGCGGCGCTGGGCCTCGGCGCGTTTGGCGCGGCCAACTTCGGTGACCGTGATCGAGCGGCTGCGGCCGTCGCTCCCTGCGCCAAGCTCGACCCAGCCGGCGCAGACCAGGGGTTTGAGGTTGCGGGTCAGTGTGGACGCGTCCACCTTCATCGCGGCGGCCAGATCGCCGGGGCGGATTGGCCCGAGCTTGGCCACGTAGGACAGCAGGGAATACTGCGTGCCCCTGAGCCCCGTCTTGCCGACCTCGCGGTCATAATGCTGCGCCACCCGGCGCATGAGCTGGCGCAATTGCAGATTGGTGCAGCCCTGGGGCTTGGCCAGGCTGGCGTCCGGGTTTGTCATGGCCGGATTGTCGGGCAAAAA
>JANMVT010000206.1:0-2023 GCA_031392945.1 Rhodoferax sp.
GCGTCGGGCGACCCCTTGGAGATCAGGCCCGTCACCGCGCGCAGGCCGCCGCGCAGCAGGTTCATCACCATGCTGTTGTCGGGCGCGTTGTCCTTGAACTGGAATTGCTGGATCAGCAGCTCGGTGTTGGGGCGCACCGTCATGCGTGTGCCATCGGCCAGTTTGATGATGGCGCTGGCGCTGTCCGCCGTGGTCAGGCGGTCGCCTTCTTTCAAGGCCAGGCCCTTTCCCAGGACGCGCGGCGTCTGGCCCGCCGTTTGCGCAAATCCGGCGCCCCGGGCGAACTCGACCTCGCCCACGGTTTGCGCCCGGCCGACACTGGCCGCGCCCACAATTGCTACACATATTATAGCTAAATATGCACGTCCCACAAGGGGAAACCCCCAATTTAACTGGAAAAACTTCATGGACGGCATGTTTCGCCCTCCACCACCAGATCGCCCTTGCGGTTTTTATGGTCGGGATCGTCCTGCTTGGCGGCCTGCGCATCGATGGCATCTTCAAACTTGCTTAGAAAATCGATGATCAGATTGGTGCTGGAGCCGTTGCGGGCGATCAACTCGCCCAGGCTGCCAGGCGGCGCCAACATCGGCGAACCGTTGACGAAGTAACGAACCGGGTTGCTGTGGCTGATGGCCAGCGGCCCAAAACTCATCTGGCCGCGGGCGTCCACGGTGATGCCAAGCGCAGCCAGCAAGTCGCCGTTTTGCTGGAAGTTGTTCGCGGCGAACAGCCTGATCGCGCCGTCCGTTGAAATCAGGTTGCCGTTGATAAGCATGTTGCCCGCGCTGGTCAAATTGGTGGCAGCCAGATCAATGTCGCCGCTGGCGTAGATGCCGTCTGCGCCCACGACCAGCGGGCTGTTGGCGATCATCTTGACCATTCCGTGCGGCGCCCGCACTGGGCCAGACATGAAAACGCCGCCGGTATTGACCACTTTGACGTCGCCCGCCAGGGCTTCAAGGCGTGCAAAGTTGGTCGGGACAACCGTGGTCACATCAAGGTTGCCGCTGTTTTGCGTGATGCCGATGGGGCCGCCCAGCGCAATGCTGCCGCCGGTTTGCACAAAGTTGCCATTAACTTCAAGCCCCCCGGCACCACTCAATTGGCCCGCATTTTGAAGATACCCGGTGGTTCTGAGCTTGTCGGAAATCGACAGGTCGGCGCCTGAGCTCAATGCCACCGTGCCCGCGCTGAAGATGCGTTCCAGCTGCAGCGGGCCGGCAGAGCTGTTGATGATGGCCGTCGAGCCAGCAGGAATGGCCACGGCGCGCACATTGGCGCCATCGGGCAGCACATCCCAGTTGCTGGCACTGCTCCACAGGCCGGAGGCGCCGCCGATCCAGGTAGACAGGGTGCGCGGAGTGATGGTCGCCGTCCGCGTGCCCCCAATGAAGGTGTAGTTGCTGGCCAGGCCCGTGCCGTTGCCCAGCGCCAAGGATCCCAAAGTGACGGGTTTGTTGACCCCCACGTTCTTGTCTGCAATGGCGCCCGCGCCGGTGAGGGTCAGCGTTTCACTGCCGATGAGCCCACTGAGTGAAAAAATGCCGGCGTTGACCGTGGTGGTGCCGTCGTATTCACGCGTGCCATTCAGGCTGATGGCCGATACGCCGGCCGCATTGACGGTACCGATGTTGCCGCTGGCGCTGAGCGTATAGCCAAAGGTTGGTTTGCCGTTGGCGGTGTTGACACCCGACAGCGGGATGGCAGCCATGTTCACCGTCTTGCCGGTGCCCACATTGGGGTCGGTCAGGCTCCCGGCCACACCCGTCAAGGCCGGCAGCGTCTCGCCAAACAGCAAAGCCGGTGCGCTGACCAGGGCACTGCTGGCCGCAATGGCGCCTGCCAGATCAATGCTGGTGCTGCCGTCATAGGTCTTGGTCACATTGCCAAGCAATGTGGAATTCCGGATGCCGGAGTCCGTCCACAGACTGCCGTTGCCAGCCGCCAAGGGCGGGGCCTGGAACAGCGCATTGAGCTGCCTGAAGTCGGCCGCCGTGGTCGGACTGAAGGGCCCGAAAGT
>JANMVT010000158.1:0-43102 GCA_031392945.1 Rhodoferax sp.
TGCGTTTGACAGTCATCTTGGCGATCAGCGCATCCAGGTCGGCTGCCGCCTCAGGCTTGAGCTTGGCGGCGTCTTTGAGCAAAGAAAAGTTGATCAATATGTCCTACAGCTTACCCACTCAAATTTCAAGAGAGCCAAAAAAGTGAACCACAAGGGACATCATGCGATATGAATCAGGCTTCAAACCGGGGCTGTTTGAAGGCAAGACCTTCATCGTCACAGGCGGCGGAAGCGGCATTGGCCGCTGCACCGCGCATGAACTGGCAGCGCTGGGTGCAAGCGTGGCCCTCATTCGCCGCACGCCAGACAGGCTGAACCGCGTGAAGGTCGAAATCGAGGAAGACGGCGGCCGCGCCAGCGTGCATGTGTGCGACATCCGGGAAGAGTCCCAAGTGCGCGCAACGGTCGACGCGGTACTGCGCCGGCACGGGCGCATCGACGGCCTGGTCAACAACGCGGGCGGCCAGTACCGGGCGGAACTCAAGACGATTTCGACCAAGGGCTTCGAGGCGGTGGAGCGAAGCAATCTGACCGGTGGCTTCATTTTCATGCGCGAGGTCCCATTGGCGGCCGTGATGGCCGACCCGGTGGCCATGCCGCACCACTTCATCGCCGGGCCGACTTATGGCGCGATGCATGAAATCCTGATGGAATACATTGCCCAAACCTCCCGGGGCGCAACCAAACCCACCGTCGCCCTGGTCTATACCGAGTCCGAGTTCGGGCGCGACGGCATCCCGGCCTCGAAGGCGCGGACCGAGAAACTGGGCATCCAGATCGTCACCGAAATCGTGACCAAAGCGAGCGGCATGGACATCGCCACCGAAGTGGCGCGCCTGCGCAGGGCCAAGCCCGACATCGTGATCTTCCAGGGTTACGCCGTCACCCCGATCCCCGAGTTTGTGCGGCAAATGCGTGAAGCCGGCTTGAATAGCCAGATCATGGGAATCATCTGGAGTTCCGACAAACCCCTGCTCGATGCACGGGGCGCCATGAATGAAAGCTACATCGGCGTGGTGCCCTACCGCCACTCTTACGATACCGATTCACAGATGATGACCACGATGCGCGAATACGTTGCCAGGACACGCCCGGAGATGACTTTCATTTCGCATTTCTACGTGTATGCCTGGCTGGCCGACATGGTGTTTGCAGACATCGCAGAGCGCTGCATCAAGGCCGGCAAACCCTTGAGGCTGCCCCACATGAAAGCGGCGCTTGAATCCATGAAAAATTGGGACACCGGCGGCTTGACCGGCCTGCTGGCAGACCTAAGCCGCCACCAGATCGCCTCCGGGTGCCTGTACCGCCTGGACACCAGCGCCAAACGCATGGAAGCGGCGAGCGGATGGATCAGAGTGTGACTTGGACCGCGCTGTCCACGTCAAAATTGCACAATCGCTTCTGTCAAAAAAGTAACTTTGATAGCGACTTACGAAGTATTTATAGGGGCTTCCAGTACTTTTAACCCCTAAGCCAATTAATCAGGCTGCCACCAAGGGGAATGCGTCAAATGCGTTGTTTCTAACGCTGAATGTCTTATTGCGCGTAAATAGCCTCAATCACCTCGACATACTTTTCCGCGATACTTTTACGCCGAACCTTCATGGTCGCCGTCACTTCGCCGTCGTCGTGGTCCAGTTCCTTGGTCAACAAGTGAAATTTGCGCACTTGCTGAACCTGCGGCATTTTGGCGTTGACGGCATCCACTTCTTTTTGAACCAGATCGCGCACTTGGCTCAAGTCGACCAGGCTGCGGAAATTGCTGTAAACAATGCCTTGGCGCTCCGCCCAGTTGCTGGTGCTGTCATAGTCAATCTGGATCAGCGCCGAGACAAAACGCCTGCGGTCAGCAATGATGATGGCTTCTTTGATGTAGGGTGAAAAACGCAGCGAATTTTCGATTTCTGAAGGGCTGATGTTCTTTCCGCCAGAGGTAATCATGATGTCTTTTTTGCGGTCAATCATGCGCAGCTCGCGGCCATTCAGGCTGCCCGGCACCTCGTCCCACCGGCCCACGTCACCGGTGTGCAGCCAGCCGTCGGCATCAATCGCTTCGCGGGTGGCTTCATCGTTTTTGTAGTAGCCGCGAAACACCACATCGCCGTGGATCAATATCTCGCCGTCATCGGCCAGTTTGACTTCAATGCCCGGATACGGCACGCCCACGGTGCCTACCGGTGACTCGTCACCGGGCTGCATGGTGGTGGCGCCGGAAGCTTCGGTCAGGCCATAGGCCTCGCGGATTGGCACCCCCAGCACGCGGAAAAATTTGAGGATTTCAGGCGCAATCGGCGCACCCGATGAAATCGCCACCCGGCAGCGCCGCAGGCCCACAAAGTTGAGCAGGGCACGCAGGATCAACACATACCAGATCGCCCAACTCACACGCTGCATCATGCTCCAGCGTGCACGTGGTGTGGCTGCGCTCGCCTCCAGCGAAGCAAGTGCCCGTTGGTACAGCCACAGGCGAAGACCTCCAGCCTCACGCAATTTGGTCTGGATTGAGGCGTAGAACTTTTCCCAAATGCGCGGCACCCCAAAGAAGATTTGCGGCGAGAGCTCGCGCAGATCTTCCTGCACCGTGCGCAGGCTCTCGGCAAAGTTGACTACGGCCCCGCTGGCCAGCGGAATATGGATCGAGAACATCTGCTCGGCCACATGGCACAGCGGCAGGTAGGACACCAGCGAATCGCGTTCGCTGCAGCCCAGCATGCTGTTGAGCCCACGGGCTGCCGTGCCCAGGCCACGCCAGTTCATCATGGCGGCCTTGGGCCGGCCGGTCGAGCCCGAGGTGAAGACCATCAGGCCGATGTCGTCCAGCGCGGGGCCTGCCAATCTGGCTGCGGCTTGCGCCCGATTGTCAGTCTCAAACTTTTGCCCAAGCGCGACCACATCGGCAAAGTTATGCAAACCCTGGCGTGGGTAGCGGCGCAGGCCACGCGGGTCAATCACCACGATGGCTTTCAGGTGGGGCAAGCGGTCCCGCACGGTCAGCACCTTGTCAAGCTGTTCCTGATCCTCACAGACGATGATGGGCGCTTCAGACAAGGCCAGCAGGTATTCGACCTCAAGCGCTGGCGATGTCGGGTAGACCCCGGCGGTGATGCCACCGACCATGGCCACACCAAGCTCGGCAAAGGCCCATTCCTGGCAGTTTTCGCTCAGCACCGCCACACTTTGCCCCGGCATCAGACCCAACTGCAAGAGGCCCAGGCCACACCAGCGTGAGGTTTGCGCATACCGCGCCCAGGTTACGGTTTGCCAGACACCAAACTCTTTTTGGCGCAACGCCACCTTGTCGGGGCTGTGCTTGGCCCAGTACAGCAACTGCTGCGGCAAGGGCAGGTGTTTCAGGTCGTCAAGAGAGCTCGTCATGGATATCCGCAATAAGGAAATTCAACAGCATCACGACAGCCAGCGCTTGCGGCGCTTGTAATGTTTGACATCGCGAAAGCTCACATGGCCCTCGCCAGCGTCGCCGCCACCCAGGTAAAAACGCTGGACGTCGGCGTCACCGAGCAGCTTCTCTGTCTTGCCGTTGATGACGATGCGGCCGTTCTCCAGGATGTAGCCGTAATGCGCCACACTCAGCGCCACCCGCGCGTTCTGCTCCACCAGCAGCATGGCAACACCCTGCTCCCGGTTGATGCGCTCGATGATGGCAAAGATGTCATTCACCACCAGGGGAGCCAGGCCCAATGAGGGCTCGTCGAGCAAAACCAGACGCGGCGCACCGATGATGGCGCGGCCAATCGCCAGCATTTGCTGTTCGCCGCCAGACAGGTAACCGGCCAATAATTTGCGCCGCTCTTTCAGGCGCGGAAAATAGCCAAACACCAGTTCGAGGTCCATGTCGCCGCGCTGGCGGCCCTTGAGTGCATTGGCTGCCGCCACCAGGTTTTCTTCAACTGTCAGGTCGCCGAAAACATGGCGGCCTTCCCGCACATGCGCCAGCCCCATACGTGCCAGCTGATAGGCCTCGTGGCGACCCACATCGTCACCAAAAAAGCGGATATGGCCGGATGCCACGCGGCCTTTCTCAAACGGCAGGATGCCTGAGACCGCCTTCAGGGTGGTCGTCTTGCCCGCGCCGTTGGAGCCCAGTAGGGCCACAATCTGGCCCTGCGGCACCTCGACCGACAGGCCACGCAAGGCCTGCACACTGTGGTTGTAGACAACCTCAATGTTCTCGATGTTCAGTGCCGCATCGCTCATTGCTAGACCTTGATCCAGCCACTGGCCGGCTCCATCGTCTTTTTGTCGGGGTCGTATTGGTACATGCGGCCTACCGGAATCTGGTGACCGCTCAGGTCGGCCAGCAGGCCGGTGACGCCGCCCGTGTCCCATTCTTTCATCGACTCCAGCGCGGCTTTCATATGCTGCAATTGCAAGGGTTTGTTGGCCTTGATGCAGCGCTCGGCGACCTCGGCAAAGATCATGCCCGTGAGCCAGGAAGAAATGTAGAAGGGTGACGGATTCTTGATTTCCGGCCGGTTTTTGGCCAGGTACGCGCGCATGTTGTTGATCATTGGCGAGTCGGTCTCATGGCCATAGCGGTACATGCTGACGCCGGTCAGGCGCACGCCCAGGGCGCCCATGGCCTCATAGGCGGGCCGGTCCAGGCCCCAGGCGGTGCCCATGATTTGCGGGTTCATGCCGGCCTCACGCAACTGGCGCACGAACTCGGGCATGGGTGCTGCAATATAGCCCTGGAACACCACGATGTCCGGCTTGGCGCGGCGCAGTTTGGCCACCTCGGGCGCCACGTCCACGCCAGACTGTTTGGTGATGATTTCTGCGACGATGGGCAGGCCGAGCTTCTCCGCGCGCGCTTTCGCCGCCGGAATGCCATCACGGCCGAACTCGGAGTCTGAATAGACGTAGGCGATGTTGGGCTTGGTGGCCGCGCCGCGCGTGGTGCGGGCAATGTATTCCAGCAGCACCTCATGCAAACGGCCATAGGTGGCACCGGGCACTATGTGCTGCGGCATGGAAACCGGATCGGCCACAACGGATGCCAGTGAGGTGGAAGACGTCATGATGGCGTTCGACGCCACTGCGTCCTGGGACACCGCCTTGGCCCACTGCGTACTGTCGCCATAGAAGAACGAAGGTTTCTCGGCGGCCATGATTTTTTTGAAAATGGCAACCCCCTGATCCAGCTTGAAGCCGCTGTCTTCCGACACATAGCGCAGCTTGCGGCCGCTCACGCCGCCATTGGCATTTTTCCATTGCACGAAATCATTCAAGCCAAAATTCATGTCCTTTCCGGCGAAAGAAAAAACACCTGTGATGGGCTGGGACGCACCAATCACGATGTCGCCCTTGTGGGCCTGCGCTGATGAACTGCCGATGGCGAACGGCCCGAGTGTGCTGGCAATGCCAATGGCTTGCACCAGCTTGCGTCTTTGGATGTCGGTCATGAAAGTCTCCTTGGGTGGGGGTTGGCGGGAATGAACTGTGTCAATTCAGGTTTTGAACGGCCAAAGATGGAAAACGCGCCGCATGCGCGCCCATATCGCTGCCAGGCCATGCGGTTCAAAAATCAGGAACACGATGATCAGCAGGCCAAACACCACCTGGCCCATCGGCAGCAGGAGGCCGGCTACACCCGGAAACCATTGGGAGCTGGTGTGGGCCAGCAGGCGCAGGGCTTCAGGCACAAAGGTCATGAAGAGGGCGCCGAGCACACTGCCCAGAACCGTTCCCAGACCACCGACGATGATGGCGGCCAGGTAATAGACCGACAGGGTCAAGACAAAATAGTCAGGTGTGATGGCGCCGTAAAAATAGCCCAGCAGGCCGCCCGCCACACCCGCGTAAAACGCGCCCAGCGCGAACGCCGTAAGCTTGGTGCGAAGCAGGTGCACGCCCAGGATTTCGGCGGAGATGTCACGGTCGCGCACCGCCACCAAAGCCCGGCCAATGTGGGTGCGGGCCAGGTTGCGCGCAGCCATCGCCAGGATGAAAGCGCAGAAAAAGATCAGGTAGAAGTTGCGGCGGTCGCCGATGAACTCAAACCCAAACAGGTTGGCGCGCGGGATTTTGGTGCCCGGCACACCCCCGGTGACAGACTCCCATTCACGGAAAAAGAAAGTCAGGATGAAGTGCGCGGCCAATGTCGCAATCGCCAGGTAGACACCTTTGACCCGCAAACTGGGCAGCCCCACGACGATGCCAAGCAGGCCGGTGACCAGCCCGGCAAGCGGCAGGGTCACATAAAAGGGCAGTCCTTGCCGCGCCGCCCAGGCGACGGTGTAACAGCCCACGCCCAGGAAAGCGCCATGGCACAAAGAGATCAGGCCTGCGTTGCCGGTGGTCAGGTTGAGCCCCAGCGTCGCAATCACGTGGATGCCAACGATGCAGGCCATGGCCAGCACATAGTCGCTGCCCCAAAACGGCATGCTGAACAGGCACAGCGTGAAGGCCAGCATCCAGCGGCGGGCGGTGGACGAATCCCACATGCGCTCTTCGGAAGCAAAGGTTTCGTGAAAGACGGCGGTTCTCATGTCGGTACCCTGGCTTTGTTCATAGCCGCTCAATCGTGCGGGTGCCAAACATGCCGTGAGGCTTGAACACCAGCACGGCCAGCACCAGCAAAAAGGGCAACACATCGCGGCTCTTGCCGCCAAGGTAACCCGCCCCCAGCGCTTCGACCCATCCAATCAGCAGGCTGGCGACAATGGCGCCCAGGATGCTGTCAAGTCCGCCCAAAATGATGGCGGCAAACACGCTGAGCGCCGCAGCCGCCAACAGTGGCGACAGGCCTGCGGAGCTGGCAATCAAAACGCCTGCTACCGTACCCACCAGGCCGGACAGCACCCAGGTCAGCCGCTGCGAGTAGTTGATGTTGATGCCCAGCGTCGCCGCTGTGACCGGGTCGCTTGCGGTGGCGCGCAAGGCAATGCCGGTTTTGGAATACCGGAAGAAGGCCAGGAAAGCCGCTATCAGGAGAGCTGCAACGGCGAAGTTGCCAAGCATGGTGCCGGGGATCAAAATTTCTCCCATCGCCAACGGCGTGCGCGGCAACAGGGTCGGCGGGGAATAGGTATCTCCACCCCAAACCGCCTCAACCCCGCCATGGATGATGCTGGCCATGCCGATGGTGGCCATCATCACCGACACCGCGGGTTGGCCCGACAGCGGGCGCAGAACCGCGCGCTCAACCACTACTGCCAATCCCGCTATGCCCAACAAGGCCAGTACAAAGGCAACCCACGGCGCAAGCCCATAGGTCACACTGCCAACGTAATAGAGATAGGCCCCCAGCATCATGAACTCGCCAACGGCAAAATTCACCACCCCGGTGCCTTTGTAGATCAGCACGAAGCTCAGGGCAATCAATGCTGTCACGCCGCCTGAGAACAGGCCGAGCAGGCTGTATTCCAGAAATTCACTCACGCTGTTTCCCCCGCTTCCGCGCCGAGATAGGCCTCGATCACCTGGGGATGGTTGCGCACTTCGGCCGGTGTGCCGCTGGCAATGACTTCACCGAAGTTAAGCACCACCACGTGGCTGGAAATGTCCATCACCATGCCCATGTCGTGTTCGACCAGCAGCACCGTCACGCCCCATTCTTCCTGCACGTCCAGAATGAAGCGCGCCATGTCTTCGGTTTCTTCGCGGTTCATCCCTGCCACGGGCTCATCGAGCATCAGCAGGCGCGGCCGCATGGCCAAGGCCCGGGCCAGCTCAACGCGTTTTTGCAATCCATAAGGCAACACGTCCACGGACAGGTGGCGGATGTGGTCAAGCTCCAGAAAATCGATCACTTTGCGCTCGACCTCGGCGCGCAGGGCCATCTCCTCGCGCCGCGCATCGCGCCCGTAAGTCACTGCGGACCAGATGCCAGCGCCCATGGTGTGGTGCCCGCCGAGTTTGATGTTTTCCAGAACGGACAGGCCGCGAAACAGGGCAATGTTCTGGAAGGTGCGCGCCAAGCCCAGGCCGGCGCGGGCATGGACCGGCACGCCGGTGATGTCGTGGCCACCGAGCAAAATGCGCCCCGCTTGCGGCCGGTAAAAGCCCGATATGGTATTGAACACGCTGGTCTTGCCTGCGCCGTTGGGGCCGATCACGGCAGTGATCTCACCGGCCGGGGCAGCGAAAGAAACCTTGCGCAAGGCGTGAATGCCGCCAAAGCGCAAATCAACGCCGTCCACGGCCAGCGGCAAACCGGCCGCAATGCGGCCAGTGGCATCCAGATGATTGATGAACTGCATAACCGTACACTACCACACTATATGCGTCGCACGACGGCCTTTTTTGCCGGCCGGCGCACTCAAATGTCGGCAGTCTGCAGATAGGCCAGCAGGTTTGCCTTGATCGCACCCAAGGCGACCGCAGTGGCTTCCAGCTTGTCGTCGGCCAGGCCCGCCAGGATCTGCGCGTTCATTTTGTGGTTGACTTTGCGCATGCGGGCGATCAGCTGTTTGCTTTTGGACTCAAGAAAAACCCGGTTGACGCGACGGTCGCCAGGGTCGGCCTCGCGGCGCAGGAACTGGGCTTTCTCCAGCCTGTCAATCAGGCCGCCCACCGCCACCTTGCCGATGTCAAGCTCCTCGGCCAGTTGGGACTGGGTCATCCCGTCCTGGCGCGACAGGTAGGCCAGCACCCACCACTGCGAACGGGTCACGTTCAGCGGCTTCATGCAGCGGTCGAACGCGCTGCGGCGCAGGCGCGAGACGTCGTGAATCAAGTAACCGAGCCGAAGCTCCCAATCAATACTGTGTGTCTCGGTGGCCATACGCGCTTTCCGGCCGGTCAGGCCAATTTGCCCGGTCTTTGGGCAGTCATTACTGTAAAGCAGTGTATCAATCTTGAACCGGATCAGCCAATGCCAGGCCAGGCCACAGTTATCGTGCGCTAGTGTATTATCTGGCAAAATCTAAACATGCAATTCAACTCACCGGAGATATCAATGCGGGGCATCAAGGACAAAACGGCCATCGTCACCGGCGCGGGCAGCGGCATTGGCCGGGCCATCGCGCTGCGATTGGCAGCAGAGGGCGTCACTGTTGGCGCGTTCGACATACGGGCAGAAGGCGCCGGCCAGACGGCCGCTGAGATCGCGGCCGCAGGCGGGCGGGCGGTCGCCGTCACCTGCGACATCACCGATTACTCGGCCGTCACCCGGGCTGTCGCGGAGTTTGAATCCGCCACCGGGCGCGGCACCGACATCCTGGTCAACAACGCCGGCTGGGACACGCCCATGCCTTTCCTGAAAACCGACGAGGCGTTCTGGAAGAAAGTCACTGCCATCAACTGGTTTGGCCCCCTGCACATGACCCACGCGGTCGCCAAAGGCATGGCCGCGCGCAAGAGCGGGCGCATCATCAACATTGCCTCGGACGCGGGCCGGGTCGGCTCCACGGGCGAAGTCGTCTATTCCGGCTGCAAGGGCGCCACCATCGCTTTCGCCAAGGCCCTGGCGCGTGAAGTCGCCCGCAGCAATGTCACGGTCAACACCATCTGCCCCGGCCCGACCGATACCCCCGCCATGGACGCGTTTGTCGGCACGGGCGAGCAAGGCCAGAAAATCCGTGACGCGATGGTGCGTGGCGTGCCCCTGGGGCGCATCGGCGTGCCAGACGATTACCCCGGCCTGGTGGCTTTTTTGGCCAGCGACGACGCGGCTTTCATGACCGGCCAGACCATCAGCGTCTCGGGCGGCCTTTCAATGCACGGTTGACAGAAAATTCAGGAGAATATTGACATGGCAAAAGCTTACAAAGACATCTTGTACGACGTGACCGACGGCGTGGTGCGCATCACCATCAACCGCCCAGATGTTTACAACGCGTTTCGCAACCAGACGCTGGAAGAACTGATCGACGCCTTGCGCGCCGCCGACGAAGAAAAATCAGCCAATGTGATGGTGCTCTCAGGCGCTGGCGACAAAGCCTTTTGCACTGGCGGCGACCAGAAAGTGCATCTAAGCGAAGACGGCCTGTACGGGCCGCGCGGCACGGTCGGCATGCCGATTGAGGAAATGCAGACCGCCCTGCGCGACCTGCGCAAAGTGTCCATCGCCAAGGTGCAGGGCTTCGCCATTGGCGGCGGCAATGTTTTTGCGACGATGTGCGACTTGACCATCGCCAGCGAAAAAGCCAGCTTCGGCCAGGTCGGCCCCAAGGTCGGCTCGGTCGACCCCGGCTGGGGCACGGCGTATCTGGCGCGTATCGTCGGCGAAAAAAAGGCGCGTGAGATGTGGTTCCTGTGCCGACGTTACAGCGCGACGGAAGCCGCTGCCATGGGCCTGGTCAACAAGGTGGTGGCGCACGACCAGCTCGACGCGGAAGTGGATCAGTGGTGCAAGGAAATCAACCAGATGAGCCCCACCGCACTGACCATCGCCAAACGGTCTTTCAACGCAGACAGCGAGAACATCCGGGGCATTGGATTCATGGGCATCCAGACGGTCAAGCATTATTACCAGTCCGAGGAATCCAAAGAAGGCGTGCGCGCCTTCAACGAAAAGCGCAAGCCTGACTTCAAGAAGCACGCCACCTGAAGTCTGCGCCCTGTCCGGAGAAACCGCATGGCGCAATTGATAGAGACCTCACTGGACGGCGATGGCGTGCTGGTCGCCACCATCGACATGCCCGGGCGCACGATGAACGTGTTTTCAGCCGGGCTGATGGACGCACTGGAGGCCTTGATGGCCAGTGTTGACGCTGACCCGGCGGTGCAAAGCGTGGTGCTCACCTCGGGCAAACCCAGTTTTCTGGCCGGCGCAGACCTGGTCATGGTGCGCGGCTACTGTGAGGCCGCGCGCAACGCCACACACAACGAAATGTTCGCGATGTGCGGTCGCCTGGGCCGCCTGTTTGTGCGCCTGGAAGCTTCGGCCAAGCCCTGGGTCGCCGCTGTCAACGGCATTGCCCTGGGCGGCGGCCTGGAGTTGGCCCTGGCCTGCCGGGTGCGCATCGTCGCGGATGACCCGCGCATCCAGCTCGGCCTGCCGGAAGTGCGTCTGGGACTCCTGCCCGGCGCTGGCGGCACACAGCGCCTGCCGCGCATGATGGGCTTTGAGGCGGCGATGGATTTGTTGCTCACCGGACGCTCTGCCGCCCCGGCCGAGGCCGTGCGGCTGGGCTTGTTCGCGCAGGCCGTTGCGGGCGCCCAGTTGCTGGACGCCGCCAAGGCAATCGCCCGCGCCCAGCATGGCCGCCGCTTTGAAGTGGCTGTCAAATTCCCCAATTTGGGCCAAGGCGATGTGCCTGCGCACGACGATGCGACGGCACACGCCATCGCTGCCCGCCACGGCATCAACACCGATGACTTTGACCTTTACCCAGCCTACAGCGCCATCATCGACAGCGTGTTGCTGGGCGCACGCCTGCCTTTGGCCGAAGCCACGGCGCTGGAGATGAACCAGTTCCTGCGCCTGATGTTCAACCCGGTGGCCGGGCGCATGGTACGCACCCTGTTCCTGGAGCGCCTGCGCGCCGAGCGTGAACTCGCAGCCCCATCGGGTGTCCAGGTCGAGCGACTCATCGTGGGCACGATCAGCGCGCCGCGCGCCGCCTGGGCCACGGCGCTTGGCAAACTCAAGTTGCCCCAATCCATCGACGCTTCACTGCCTGTCGACTCGTTGGTGCTGGTGGACACAAGCGGCTCGCGGTGCCCCGTCAACTTGCAGGTCATCGAGGAAGGCGCAAGCCACGCCGCCAAGGAGGGCACAGTGGCCGTGTTGGCACCGGCTGGCCCTTATGGCCGTGTGCTGGAGATCATGACCACCGATGATTCCACCGCCGCTTTGATGGCCGCCATCGCTGCGCGGATGTGGTGTCTGCCTTGGCGCACGATGGGCCCGGCCAGTGTGTTGCAGCGCCTGCGGGGCGAACCGCTCGCCACCCAAGCCCTGACCGCTCTGCGCTGCGCAGCGCAAATGCCTGCCAACGATGTGGCCTTTTTTGACGTGGCCGCCTGCCTGTCGGGCGTGACGCCGGCATGGACCGGCGGACCCTTGACCTGGTTGTGGGCAGCGCAGCAAGCCCAGTTGCCCGGCATGGACGACGCCACCCGGGTCGCCTGGACCCAGCTTGAACCGGCCCTGCGCCATGCCTGCGCCTGATGCGGCATCGAAGCAGACTGCCCGCAGAAATTCGTTTGCTACTTAATTGATTGCATACTATCTATATAGGACGGGGGAATTATGCCTGTTTTATTGGAAAAATCAATCACACATGCCATTGATGCCGAATCGCGGCTGCCGCTGACAACCTGAGTTTTCAAACCTCTGGCGCCAGGCGGATCAGCCGTTTGCCCAGGTTCTCGCCCCGGTAAAGCCCGGCGATGGCGTCGGGGGCCTTTTCGATGCCCTCCAGGATTTCTTCAACATACTGTAGCTGTCCGCTGCGCAGCCAAGCTGCCAGATCCTTGCGCGCCCCCTCAAAATAGCCAGGGTGGTCGAAGATCACAAAGCCTTGCATGCGCGCCCGTTTGACCAGCAAGTGCCGCTCCACCCGCGGGCCCACGGGCAATGGATCCCAACTCGCGACGGACGCGGTGCCGCAGATCACGATGCGCGCGCCGGGATTCAAATACGCCATCACCGCATCGCTGACCGGGCCCGCTGTGTTGTCAAAATAGACGTCGACACCTCCGGCGCAGGCCAGCGCCAGTTGACTGCTGAAATCGGGCGCCTTGTAGTCGACGGCCTGGTCAAATCCAAAACGACCCAGGCAGAGTTGGCGCTTGACCTCGCCGCCGGCGATTCCCACCGTGCGGCAGCCCTGGATGCGGGCGATCTGGCCCACGCAAGACCCTACGGCCCCTGCTGCGGTGGACACCAGGACGGTTTCACCAGCGCGCGGCTGGCCGACCTGCAACAAACCGTAGTGCGCTGTCACGCCGTTCATGCCCAGCACCCCCAGGGCGGTTGACAGCGGCAAGTCAGGCTCATCAACCCGCCGCAGGATGCCCGCCGGGTTCACCGCCACGTAGTCCTGCCAGCCCAAAAGACCCGTCACCGCCGCGCCGACCGGCCACGCGGCGTCGCCTGAGGCCACGATCCGCCCGGCGGCAAACGAACGCATCACCGCGCCAATCGCCACGGGCTCCGAGTAGTTGGCCGCCGCGCCGACCCAGCCGCGCATCGCCGGTTCCACCGACAGAAACAGGTTGCGCACCAGTACTTGGCCGGGGCCGGGTTGGGGCACAGGGGTTTCAACGATTTCAAAGTTTTCCGCTTGCGGGATGGCGGCGGGGCGGCTTCGCAGGAGTACCTGGCGATTCATGGCGTCGTTCATGGAAGGGGTGGGGTGGAATGGAATGGAATGGAGGGAGTTGGCACCCGACCGCGAGCGGTCGATGTCTGATATATTACACATGCGTATCATGCACCACCATACGCTTGGCGGCAACAATGCGAGCAACTATTTAAGGATTCCCTGATGGCCGGACTTTGGTATGAACAGTTTAGCGTCGGGCAGTCGTTCGACCACGAAATCCGGCGCACCGTCACGGAGAGCGACAACATGTGGTTCAGCAACGCCACCTGCAACCCGGCTGCGCTGCACATCGACGCCGAATACTGCAAGACCACCGAGTTCGGCCGCCCCCTGGTCAACAGCATTTTCACGCTCGGCCTGGTGATCGGCCTGTCGGTGCAAGACACCACCCTTGGCACAACAGTCGCCAACTTGGGCATGAGCGACGTGCGCTTCCCGCATCCGGTTTTTTACGGCGACACGATCCACTGCCGCACCACGGTAAAGGACGTTCGCGCCAGCAAATCCCGGCCCAATGCCGGCATCGTCACGTTTTTGCATCAGGGCCTCAACCAGCGCAATGAAGAGGTGTGCCTTTGCACCCGCCAGGCCCTCATGCTTCGAAAGCCCGCAGCATGAACGACGCCGGGCCGCCCCAAGTCGTGAAGGCCCCCTTGGGGCTGAGTGCTGCGGCTCCCATCTCGCCTGCGCGAGGTGGGACAGCACGAAGAGCCGTTGCCTCTGGCATTGGCCTGTCCAGCGCAATACACGAAGTGACAAGCGTGGGGGCAATATGAAGCTCCGTTCCATGCTGTTTGTGCCGGCCGACAGCGAACGCAAGCTGGCAAAGGGCTTGGGCAGCCCCGCTGACGCGCTGATTCTCGATCTGGAAGACGCGGTCGCGCCCAGCCGCAAGCAGGGGGCAAGGCAGACCGCAGCCGACTTCATCACAGCCCACGCGGCGGGCTTGTCCACCCAATTGTTCGTTCGCGTCAACCCATTTGACTCCGGCTTGACGATGGGCGACCTTGCCGCAGTCGTCGTGCCAGGTCTGGCGGGCATCATGCTGCCCAAACCCGACAGCGCCGCCGACCTGGTGCGCCTTGGCCATTGCCTGGACGCGCTGGAAGCCCGCGCGGGCTTGCCTGCGGGCGGCATCGCCATCCTGCCGGTGGCGACTGAAACCGCCAAGTCCATGCTCAACATGAACAGCTATGCCGCCCTGGCTCCGCTGGCACGCCTGGCCGGGGTGACCTGGGGCGCCGAAGATTTGTCAAGCGCCGTCGGCGCCATGTCCAACCGCGATGAAAACGGCGCGTATTCCCCTTTGTACGACTTGGCCAGTTCCCTTTGCCTGTGCGCGGCCGCAGCGGCCGGCGTGCCGGCCATCGACACCGTGCATGTCGATTTTCACGACGACGCAGGGTTGAAAATCGCCTGCCGTGCGTCGCGCCGGCGCGGCTTTCGGGGCCGCATGGCCATCCACCCGGACCAGGTTGCCACCATCAACGATGCCTACTCGCCAACCGCCGCCGAGCTGGCCCACGCGCAACGCATTGTGGACGCCTTCGCAGCGCAGCCCGACGCCGGCGCACTGAGCATCGACGGGGCCATGGTCGACATGCCGCACCTGACGCAGGCGCGCCGCACCCTGGCCTCTGTTCAATAGGTACTAGGCCCAGCCAAGAAAGCGAATACCATGGACTTTTCAATCAGCGACGACCACCGCGCCATCCGTGATGGCGTCAGTTCCGTCGTGCGTTCGTTCGACGACGACTACTGGCTGGCGCGCGACGACGACGGCAAGTTCCCCCACGAATTCCACAAAGCCATGGCCGATGCCGGCTGGCTTGGCATCACCATGCCGCAGGAATACGGCGGTGCGGGCCTGGGCGTAGCGGAAGCGGCCATCATGATGCACGAAGTGGCCAGCCACGGCGGCGGCATGGCTGCGGCCTCCACCGTGCACATCAACCTATTTGGCCCGCACCCCATCGTGGTGTTTGGCACAGCCGAGCAGCGCAGGCGCTGGTTGCCCAATCTCGTGCACGGCAAAGACAAATGCTGCTTTGGCTTCACCGAGCCCGACGCGGGCCTGAACACCACGGCGATCAAAACCTTCGCCCAAAAGGTGCCGGGTGGTTATGTGGTGAACGGCCAGAAAGTCTGGACGTCCACCGCCCAGGTGGCCAACAAGATCATGCTGCTCACCCGCACCACCAAACTCGAAGACTGCAAACGCCCGACTGACGGCATCACGATCTTTTACGCCGACCTGGACCGCAGCAAGATCGACGTCCATCGGATCGCCAAGATGGGGCGCAAGGCGGTGGACTCAAACGCCATCTTCATCGACGGCCTGTTCATTCCTGATGCCGACATGATTGGCGAAGAAGGCAAAGGTTTCGGCTACATCCTGCACAGCCTGAACCCTGAGCGCCTGCTGGTGGCGGCCGAGGCCATTGCCATGGGCCAGGACGCGCTCGGCCGTGCCGCAAAATACGCGCGGGAACGGGTGGTGTTTGACCGGCCGATTGGCCAGAACCAGGGCATCCAGCACCCGCTGGCCGAGCGCTGGATGGCGCTGGAAGCAGCCTGGGCGATGGTGATGAAGGGCGCATGGCTGTATGACCAGCATCAGCCCTGCGGCGCCGAGGCCAACGCTGCCAAGTTTCTGGGCGCGAGGGCTGGTTTCGACTCGTGCCTGCAAGCCGTGTTGACACATGGCGGTTTCGGCTATGCCAAGGAATACCACGTGGAACGGCTGCTGCGCGAAGTCACCATTACCCGCATTGCACCTGTAACCGAGCAACTCATTCTGTCGTTCATCGCCGAGAAGGTGCTGGATTTGCCCAAGTCTTATTGACAGCCAAATCAGATAGCCAAATCAGCCAACAAATTATCCTTTCAAACAACATGTTCAAACGTGAATTGTTCAACCAGGACCATGACGCCTTTCGCAGTGCGGTGCAGCGGTTCATCGCCAAAGAAATTGCGCCTCACCACGCCGCGTGGGAAACGTCTGGCGTGGTGCCACGCGAACTCTGGCGCAAGGCCGGGCAAGCGGGCATGTTGTGCTGCACTGTGCCCGAAGAATTCGGCGGTGTCGGCGCGGACTATCTGTTTGATGTGGTGGTGTTTGAGGAAATGGCGCGCTCGGGTTTCAGCGGCCCCGGCTTCATGATCCACTGTGATTTGGTGGCCACCTACATCGCCAGCTTTGGCACGCTGGCGCAAAAGAAGCAATGGCTGCCCAAGATGGTGACGGGCGAGGCCATTGGCTCATTGGCCATGACCGAACCGCATGCCGGTTCTGACCTGAAAGCCATCCGGACCAAGGCCACACGCGTCAAGGGGAACGATGGCGACGACTTCATCATCTCCGGCCAGAAAGTTTTTATCTCCAACGGCCAGTTGTGCGACGTGATCGTGCTGGCCACCAAAACCGACAGCGCCGCAGGGGCCAAGGGCGTCACCCTGTTTCTGCTGGACACCAGCCTGCCCGGCTTTCGGCGCGGCAAAAACCTGAGCAAACTCGGCATGAAGGCGCAAGACACCTCCGAGCTGTTCTTTGACGAAGTGCGCGTGCCCGCCACGGCCATGTTGGGCGAAGAAGGCAAAGGCTTCGAACTGATGATGACCAAGCTGGCCCAGGAGCGCCTGGCCCAGGCGATTCGCTCCGCCACCGTGGCCGAGACCGTGATCGCCTACACCATCGAATACACGGCTCAACGCAAGGCCTTTGGCAAAACCATCGCCGATTTCCAGAACACGCAGTTCAAGATGGCCGAGTTGCAGACCGAGGCGGTTGTGGGGCGCCAGTTTGTCGACAAGTGCATCAGCCTGTTCATGAAGGGCGAACTCGACGCAGTGGATGCGGCCATGGCCAAAATGTGGCTCAGCAACATGCATTGCAAGGTGGTCGACGAATGCCTTCAACTCTTCGGCGGCTGGGGTTACATGTGGGAATACCCCATTGCCCGCGCCTACGCCGATGCGCGCATTGTCAAAATTGCGGGCGGCTCCATAGAGATCATGAAACACATCATTGGCCGCGAGCTGTTCGCCAAATTCAAGCCGCGCAAAGATGCCGTCAATGGCGTGGCCGGCATCAACCCTGTTTGAGAACCGCACTATGACACCTGCAACATTCCGCGCCGACGTGCTGTCGGGCAAACGCATCCTCATCACCGGCGGTGGCACCGGCCTGGGCAAAGAAATCGCCCGCCAGTTTGTGTCCCAGGGCGCATCCGTCCACATTTGCGGCCGCCGCGAAGGCGTGCTCCAGCAGGCCGTTGCCGAACTGCAGGCGGCGGCGCAGCATGGCGGCAAAGCCGAGCACCACATCTGCGACGTGCGCGAGGCCGATCAAATTGAGGCCATGGTCGAGCGCATCTGGGCTGGCGGGCCGTTGACGGGCCTGGTCAACAACGCCGCCGCCAACTTCATCTCGCCGTCGGTTGACATCAGCCCGCGCGGTTTCGCCGCCGTGCGCTCCACGGTGATGGATGGCGCACTGTTCTCAACCCTGGCCTGCGGCCGGCGCTGGATCGCGCAGGGCCTGCCAGGCTCGGTGGTCAGCATGCTGGTGACCTGGGTCTGGACCGGCTCCGCCTACGTGTTGCCGTCGGTCATGGCCAAAACCGCCGTGCACGCCATGACCATGTCGCTGGCGGTTGAATGGGGCCGCCACAACATCCGCGTCAATGCCGTGGCGCCGGGCCCCTTCCCCACAGAAAGCGCCTGGGAAAAGCTCGCCCCGATTCCCAAGGCCAACGTCGGCGCAGCATCCAAGGATGAAGTCCCGATGCAGCGATTTGGCCGCATGCCCGAGTTGTGCAACCTGCTCACATTCCTGCAGGCCGACGGTTGTGAATACCTCACGGGCCAGAACATTGCCATCGACGGCGGCCACCATCTGGCCGCGCCGAGCACCTTTGCGGCGCTGGGGCATCTGACCCCCGAGGATTGGGCAGAAGCCAAAACCGTCGTGCGTGCGCGCGCCGCGCAGGAAAAAACCCAGCGCAGCGCGGGCTGACCGCCAAAATCCACATGCTGAACCGACGTACTTTTGTCGCCACGCTGACTGCGGGCAGCGGCCTTCCCTTTGGAGCCGTGCAGGCCCAGGCTTACCCCAGCCGCGCCATCACGTTGATTGCGCCTTCCGTCCCGGGCGGATCAACCGACCAGATCTGCCGCGCGCTGGCTGAGTCGGTTTCGCGCCGCCTCGGTGTAGCCGTCGTGGTGGAAAACAAAGCCGGCGCAGGCGGTGCTTTGGGCGCGCTGGCGCTGGCTAGCGCGAAGCCTGATGGTTATGTGCTGGCCCTTCTTCCCCTAGGCGTGTTTCGCATCGCCCTGATGCAAAAAACCGCGTTCGACCCCTTGCGCGACATCGCCTATGTCGCCGGTCTGGGCGGTTTTGTTTTTGGCCTGGCCGTGCCCGCGAACGCACCCTACAAGACCCTGGCCGAGCTGTTGGACTTCGCCCGCAAACACCCTGGCGAACTCAGTTATGGCCACTCAGGCATTGGATCGACGCCGCATTTGGCCGTGGAAGAATTGGCGCAGAAAACCGGCGTGCAGTTGACGGGCGTGCCTTACAAGGGCTCCAACGAAGCGCTGGCCGCTTTGCTGGGCGGGCAGATCTCGATGATGAGCGGAACCACGGAATTCGTCCCCCATGTCCAGTCCGGCAAACTTCGCGTGCTGGCCACCATGGGCGCGAAACGGGCCGCCGCTTTCCCCGACGTGCCGACCTTGCGTGAGGCGGGTGTGGACATCGTCAATGAGTCGCCGTTTGGCATCGGGGCCGCACGGGGCACCGATCCGGCGGCCATCAAGCTCTTGCAGGACGCCTTTCACGCTGCGCTGGCCGACGCGCCCGTGCGGGCGGCGTTCGACCGTTTCATGCTGCCCATCATCCCGATGGGCTCCGCCGACTACGAGGTGTTCGCGCGGCGAACGGTCGAGGCCGAACGCGCGACCCTGGCGCGCCTTGGCCTGCTGCGCAAGGATTGACGCCCGGCGCGTGAGGCGTCATTCCATTTCCATTTCAATCGGAGAGTAGGCGCACCGACGAAGACAGTGCACTAGCACGGCTAGGAAGTGCAACGACCTATCCGATTGAAATGGAAATGGAATCAATCAGAATCGACCCGCCCGCGCAGAGCCTTGGTCTCGGAGCGCTGGCTCTTGCCCTCCAGGCGCCGCTGTTTTGAGCCATAGGTCGGCCGGGTGGCGCGGCGCACACGCGGCGGCACGGCCACACTGTTGACGATCTCATGCAGGCGGGCGAAGGCGTCCAGCCGGTTCATATCCTGAGTGCGGTGGCTTTGCGCCTTGAGCACCAACACGCCCTCATGGGTGATGCGGCTGTCGCGCAAGGCCAGCAAGCGCGACTTCACATCCTCGGGCAAGCCTGACGCAGCGATGTCAAAACGCAAATGGATGGCGCTTGACACTTTATTGACGTTTTGCCCGCCCGCGCCCTGCGCGCGGATTGCCGTGATTTCGACTTCGGATTCCCTGATCTCAAGCGTTTGCGGTTCAGCCATGGACGGCGCCCTGCGTCTGCGCATTCACGGACTGCCCGGCTCCGCCGCCGAGCATCGCGCTCAGGGCTTTGGCCCGGAATTCGCGCGGACTCAATCCAGCGTGTTTGCGGAAGACACGGCCGGACAACCCCAACACCTCGCGGCACAGGCGCGACAGTTGCCCAGGCGTGATGCCAAGCAGGCCGGCGTACACGGTGACCGGGTAGTGCTTCTTGTAGTTTTCGTCCACCAGGGCGCGAAACTTTTCAACCCGCTGCGTCTTGTGCGACGGCGGGCTTGACGTTGACAGGGCCTTGCTGTTCGACCAGCGGGCGATCTGCACGCACAGCGCGGTCAGCAAAGACAGGCCGACCGCCATTTGCCCGATCTCCTGGACTTGGGTCTCGCGTTCAATCGCCAAAAACAACGGCCTCAGCGTCTCGCCATGGTACCCGGCTTGATCCAACGGGATGACGGCCGGGGTGCGCAAAGCCGGCAGCAATTCGGGCATGGTGAGGCCGGCCAGCGATTCCAGCGGGCGCTGCGCCGCCGTCACCACCGGGCCGTCCAAATCAGCCGAAAAATCAAAACCGCAGGGCCGCGAGCGCGTTGGAATCCATTCGAAATCAAACGAAATCGTCCAGTTGGGCGCAGGCAGGTCGCCATACAACGCGTAGTTTGGAATTACCCGGCTGGCCACCAAGAACCCTTAAAACAATGAACCGGCAAAAGCTGCACGAATTCTGCTGGTTTTCGTGTGATTCGTCAAACTCGAAAACCTGCGTCACTTGAACAATGGCCCTTTGAAACAGCACGAAACTTGGAGGTTCCAAAATGAACGGCCCTACAGGCCATTGGCTCGAATTGAACTGCGAAGTTTGCGTCGTGACGGGGGCTGCCAGCGGTTGGCGCGGCCGTCGCCCGCAGCCTGGCCCAAGCGGGCGCCAGGGTGGCCCTGCTGGACCGCGACCTGGCCGGCGGTGAAAAGCTCGCGGCTGAACTGGTGGCCTTGGGTGGAACGGCCGTGGCGGTGGCCTGCGACACCTCGCAGGAGGTCAGCGTCAGCGCCGCCGCGGAGCGCGTTCAGGCTGAGATGGGCCCGTGTCATGCGCTGGTCAACAACGCTGGCCTGTTGCGCGCGGGCGCGCTGGCCGGCGTCAGCATCGGCGACTGGAATGCCGTGCTGGCCGTCAACCTGACCGGCTACCTGTTGTGCGCCCGGGCCTTTGGCGCGCCAATGCGCCAGGCCGGCCGGGGCGGCACGTCTTCCATGTTGATGGACATGGTGGCGCGCCCCGGGTTTAATATGGCCCCCACACCCGTCGCTTCGGGCGTGCCTCTGTCCAGCTGAGCAAACCAAAGTAAAAATATGCCAAAAAACATTGAATGCGACCTTGTCGTCGTCGGCTCCGGCGCTGCCGGATTGACGGCCGCCATCGTCGCCAAAAAACGCGGCCTTGACGTTGTCGTACTGGAAAAAGAGCCGGTGTTCGGCGGCACCACGGCACTGTCGGGCGGCGTCCTGTGGATCCCCTTGAATTTGCATGGCCGCAGACAAAACCCGGCGGACACGCGGGAGGCCGTGCGAACCTTCATGGCCAGCGAGACGGGGCCCTATTACGACGCGGCCGCAGTCGAGGCGTTCATGGACCAGGGCCCGAAAATGGTCGAGTTTTTCGAGCGCGAGACCGAGATGCATTTCGTGCCCACGCTCTACCCCGACTACCATCCCGACGCACCCGGCGGCGCGGCCATTGGCCGATCCATCCTGGCGCAGGCTTATGACATCCGGGGCTTGGGCAAAGACATGGCGCGGTTGAAACCGCCGCTCAAGACCATCACCTTCATCGGCATGATGTTCAATTCGTCCAACGCCGACCTGAAGCACTTCTTTTTGGCCACCAAATCCCTGGCCTCGTTCCTGTTTGTCGCCAAACGCCTGCTGACCCACTTCAAGGAATTGGCGCTGTATGGCAAAGGCATCAACGTGACTAGTGGCAATGCGCTGGCGGCGCGCCTGGCCAAATCGGCGCTGGACTTGAACATCCCCATCCTGACCAGCAGCCCGGCAAAGGAAATCGTGATGGACAACGGCAAGGCCGTCGGCGTCAAAGTAAGTGGCGCCTACGATGATTCCGGCAGCTACACCATCACCGCACGCCACGGCGTGGTGCTGGCCTGCGGCGGCTTTCCGCACGATGTCCAGCGCATCGCCAAGGCTTACCCGCATGTGGCGCGCGGCGGCGAACATCTGTCGCCCTGCCCCACTGGCAACACCGGCGACGGCACCCGGATGGCAGAGGCCGCAGGCGGCGTGGCCGACATCCGCTTCAAGGACTCGGCCGCCTGGATGCCAGTGTCGCGCGTACCTTATAAAAACGGCGATTTCGGCGTGTTCCCGCACCTGCTGGACCGCTACAAGCCCGGCATCATCGGCGTGCTGAAAAACGGCAGGCGCTTCACGAATGAATCCAACTCGTACCACGACGTCGGCGCAGCCTTGACGCGTGCTTGCGAAGGCCAAAAAGACACAGCCATGTGGCTGGTCTGCGATGCGGCAACCATTGCCAAATACGGTTTGGGTTATGCCAAGCCCGCGCCCATGCCGCTGGGCGGGCTGATCCGCAACGGCTACCTCGTCAAAGGCCAGACTCTGGCCGAACTGGCTGCCAAGGCTGGCATCGACCCGACGGGCCTGGCGCAGACCGTGCGCGACTTCAACGTCGGCGCGGTCAATGGCGAAGACCCGGCGTTCAAGCGCGGCAGCACCGCCTTCAACCGGTATCTGGCCGACCCTGAGAACAAGCCCAACCCTTGTGTCGGCCCGATTTTGAAAGGCCCGTTTTATGCCCTGAAACTCGTCATGGGCGATCTTGGCAGCTTCGACGGCATCAAGACCAGCGTGGTGGGTGAAGTGCTGCGGCGTAGCGGCTCCACCGTAGAAGGCCTGTACGCCGTCGGCAACGACCGTGCCAGCATCATGGGCGGCAACTACCCGGGAGCCGGCATCACGCATGGGCCCAACATGGCGTTCGCCTTTTTGGCTGCCAACACCATCGCGGACAAAGTTGCTTCAATATCAGTAGCTGACTATCAAGAAAACACGAGGGCTACGGCATGAATTACCTGGAAAAACCCCTGAGAGGCGACGGGCCGCCCCTGGCCACGAACACCCCCCTGGAGGGCAGCGCAGCACACAAAGTGGCAAGCGTGGGGGCCATAATTGATCACCGTATTTACACGATTGCCCTACGCAAGATGCCCGAGTTTCTGGAGGTGTTCAACCGGCTGGCCATGCCGGTCTTGCTGGAGACGCTTGGCCACCCGGTCGGTTTCTACACCAGCCTGGTTGGCGCGCAAAACCAGTTCATCCACTTGTGGGCGTATGACGACCTGGCCGACTATGAACGCCGTTGCAAGGCGCGCGACGCGCACCCGGATTTTCCGGCCTACCTGAAGGCCTCCGGCCACCTGATCACCGCGCAGGAGACGCGGCTGATCAGGGCTGTGGGGATGTCCGCTTCGCAGGCGCTTGCTAACGGGTGAATTTGCCGCCGGGTTGCCCGATGCCTCAGCGCCTGTAAATGCCGCCCGGCGCTGGCGGGATCAAGGTCGGCGCCGCCATGTAGCGGTAGCTGCCCGCGCTGTACACCGGCACCACATTTCCTTTCGAATACATGCATTGCAGATAGGCAATGTCGTAACGGCGCTGGCCTTCCCAGCCGGTGCTGGCGCTTGGAATCTCGCCTGGAACCGCGCCGCCCGCCGCGCCCTGCCCGGCCACACCGACGGATTGCACGGCCCAATCCCGGCACTGGCGGTCTTCCTGCGTGAAAACATCCAGCGGTTTGTTCACACCCGGCATCACCGTGACACTTGGCGCCTGCGGGACCCCGGCGCAACCGGCCAGCAGCAACAACATCTGCAACAAGGCCGACAACGCGGCGCGCAGCGGGCCAAGGGCCAATGGCCGAAAGGCCGGCCAATGCCTGATCTGCATGCCAGCCGTTTGGGCGGGGTGGCCTGTGTTGAACAACATGCTCATCGCCCCGGCAAAGCCGGCACGTCGCCGGGCACGGCCTGTCGCGCGACCCAACCGCCAGGGCAGTTCGCCACGTAAGGATAAAACGTCTGCGTGGCCTCGCAAAAGTACCAGTACTGAATGGCGGGCGCCGGCGGATCCACCAAGGCCACTGAAGGTGCATCCAACGCACCCGGGTAGAGATAGGGATAGGGATACACCGGCGCCGGGTAGAGATACCATGCGCCCCCTGCCACCCACCACCACCCAAACCGGCCGCCGTGGTGGTCGCGCACCCACCGGCCCTGGGGTCCAAAGTTGTGATTGAATCGGCCAAAATGGCGGCCGTCAGCGTGAACCGGCTGGACGCCCGCCGCGTTGCCGTGGGTGCGCCCCGGGCGCCCGGCACCGGTGGCGGCAACGGCCATCTGTGCCGCGCAACTGAGCAACACCAACAACAGGGCAGCCCAGCCTTTTTCACGCAATTTTTTCACCATAGTCAACTCCTTGCCGCCTTGTTTCCCGCTTTTCGGCTTCGCGGCCAAATCACCCTCCAATGACAATCAAAACGCCAGAAATTGTTGGCTGTGTTTAGACAGGCCGCACGGAGCCAAGTTCCCGAAAATCACATCCGGACACAAAACAGGATGACGTGTCAACAACAGCTTTATGCTATATTATTAGTAGCTATTTAGGCATGCTCCACGAGGGAAATTGGCACTTTTCTTTCCAAAATTGCCGGAATGGACCGATTTCACCAGGTTTGCGGCCCAGGTCGTGCGCAGCGTCGCGCAACTGCCTAAACTGTTAGTTTCATTCAACCGGCCCCAACCGGGCCAGAAGGGGCTTTTATGTTGAAACTTCCAGCACGCGCCACCCTCGTCGCGGCCGCCGTTCTCGCCCTGGCAGGCCTGGCGGCCACGGGATTCTTCGCCCTGCATGGGGCCACGGCGCAAGCGCAGACCCAAGCGCGGGGCCTGATGTCCGCGCCGGCCTGCCAATGTTCGGTGCCCACCGCCATCGTCAGCATGTCCAGCAGCGTGGTGCATTGCCAGTGCGGCGGCATGTCCTGCGTGGTCAGCGAGCATCAGGGGCAGGGCAAAAGCATGAATTTGATGCAGTGCGTGCGGTAGGGCCCTCCACAGGCCCTTGCGCCGGCCGTGCAGCAGGCCTGGCGGACGGTGTAAAAACCAGCTCAGCCGTCGAGTTCCGGGTAGCGCCTGAAAATCCCGTCTTCATTGAACGGGATGCGCCTTTCGCTGCGCAAATACGCCGACACCTTGGCGTGTTGTGCGACGCGGTCGTGCAAGGCAAGCACCAGGGGCGTCTTTTTCAGCGCCCGCGCGCTCGCCTTGGGGAAGGCATATCGCAGGCCTTGCACCAATTGGAACAGCGACAGGTCGGCGTAACTCAGGCGCGCACCCACCAGATGCCTGTCACCCTTGGGGTTGCGCGCGAGGATCGCCTGTAGCCAGTCCAGAAATTTGGGGATGCGCCCGCTGCGGAATTCTTTGGCGGCAACGCGCGCCCCGGCTTTCTGGTCTTCGTAATAGAGGTTGCCGGCCAGCGGGTGGTGCGTGTCATGTGCTTCCTTCACCGCATCCGCAATGGTGAGCTGGATCTGATGCGTCCACAACCGGTCGGCCTCGCTGGCCCCCACCAGCTTGAGGCGCGGGCCCAGGTAAAGCAGGATGGCGGCAGTCTGGGCGACAACCAGCTTGCCATGCACCAGCACCGGGCAGGCAAACGGTGGGCGAGCGACGGACTCATCTTGCAACAGCTGGAGCAACGCCGGCAGGCCTTGCGCGCCGCCCTTTGGATCTGCGCTGTCACCCCGCGCAACATCCAGATACGGCGCACCGGCCGCCTCCAGCGCCAGCCGGACAAATTCGCCGCGACCCTGGATGCCGGGCCAGTAGTGAAGTTGGTAAGGCGTTGGCTTGGGCATGCCCCAGTTTAAGCGGGTTCGCTCAAGGCAAGAGGCCGCGCAGATAATCCAGGCTTTGCGCCAGCGCGGCCTCTTCGTCCGCGCCACCCGCCATATAGCGAGGGTGCAGGTAGTCGATCTCCACCGCCAGCAGACCCGTGTAATCCTGCGCGCGCAATACATCGAGGATGGCGGGGATTTCCACCAGGCCATCACCCAAGGGCACGCTGGGCCAGAAAGCGAAGGTGCGCGGGTCGCCGCGCTGGGCGGTGATGTCTTTGATATGGGTGGCGCGCGTCCAGGGCGCGAGTTTCTTGGCGACTTCCAGCGGGTGCTGCCTTGTGATCGGGCCAGTGCGCAACGCGGGTGCGCCGCCCACCGGCGCAGATGCGCATGACGCTGGCGCCCAATTGTTCTGCCATCACGATGTGAGCGCGCAAGTCTTGCGCCGCGCCAGCGTCCGTGCCCGAGCGCAGGCCGTTCGGGTGGCCCCAGGTCCAGACACGAGACAGGCCGCGCTGGTCGAGCTCGCGGCACAAACGCGCCACGACGCCGGGCTCATCAAACGGCACAAAACACGATTCAAGAGAGACGCCTTGGACTTTGAAGCCTTGCGCCTTGTCCAGAAAGTCCCAGACGGTGATTCGCCTGCCCGGGTCCGTTTGCAGGCCGTCGTACCACTCGCCAAAGTAGCGGTGGTAACAATAGGAGTCGATGGCGATTTGCATCAGCGGTCCACATCAAACAGCGCAGCGCCTTTTTTCATCACGCTCCTGGCAATTACGGTGCGGTGGATTTCGCTGGTGCCGTCGAAGATCCGGTAGATGCGGGCGTCGCGGTAATAACGCTCTATCGGCAGCTCTTTGCAGAAACCCATGCCGCCGAACACCTGCACCGCGCGGTCCACCACGCGACCCAGCGTTTCGGCGGCATGCACTTTGACCATGGCAATGGGGTCGCGCGCGTCCTGCCCCTGGTCCAGCAGCCAGGCAGCGTGGTAGACCATCCAGCGCGCGGCGTTGATCTCGATCACGCTGTCGGCCAGCATCTGCTGCACCATCTGGAAGTCTCCAATCCTGGTGTTGAACTGCTTGCGGTCGTTGGCGTAGTCCACCATCTGCTCCAGCACGTGGCTGGCCTTGCCGACGGCGCGCGCGCCAACCTGGGCCAGGCGCACCACGTTGAGCGCGCCCATGGCGAGCTTGAAGCCCTGGCCCTCTTCGCCTAACAGCGCAACGGGCTCCAGCGGCACATTGTCAAAAAACAGCTCGACGTGGGGCGTGCCGCGTACGCCCATCATCTTCTGGTCGTTGCCCACGGTGAAGCCCGGCAGATTCTTGTCGACCATGAACATGGAAATGGCCTTGTCCCCGGCTGAATGACCCGTTTTTGCAGACACCAGAAAGAAGTCGCTCCACACGCCGTCGCTGATAAAGTGTTTGCTGCCGTTCAGAACCCAGCCGGCATCTGTTTTCTTCGCATGGGTCTTGATGCCCTGCGCGTCCGAGCCGGCGCCGGGTTCGGTGATGGCGATGGCGCAGGTGCGCTGGCCGGTGACAGTGGGTTTGAGCCAGCGCTCGACCTGCGCGCCCTGGCAGACCAGCAGCGGCTCGTAGATGTTGCCGAAGGCGCGGCGGATCAAATAGTCACTGGTGTGGCCGAATTGCTCCTCGCACAGGATGCGGTCCACGTTGGACAGGCCGCCGCCGCCCAGCTCGGCCGGGATATTCAGCGCATACAGGCCCAGCGCCTTTGATTTTTCGTGGACACTTTTGGCGACCGCATCGTCCAGAAAACCCTTGTCTTCAATGCCATTTTCGAGCGGTTTGAGTTCTTCGGCGATGAAGCGACGCACGGTGTCGATCATCATTTTTTGTTCGTCGTTGAGGGAGAAGTCCATGGTGTTTCTCGGCTTGGGTGAAAGGGGGAAATGCCAGATGCTGAATTTAGGGCTCAAGGAAGTTTTTGGCGTTTTCAAGGCACAGCCTGGCCCATTCGGTCTGGCCGTGTTGTGCCATGCGCTCCAGGTGAACGACTTCGACGCTGACGGGCAGGTCCTGCGGCAGGGCCGCGAAAATGCCCTTGACGTCAATCGTGCCTTCACCCGCCAGCAGGCGCTCGCAGCGCGCGGTGTGGATCATGGCTTCGGTGCTGAAATTCAATCCGGCCTGGGCATCGCATATCTGCGCGTAGTGCAGCAGTTCGCGCGGGATGGCGCGGATATCGTCCAAGGTGGTGGTCGAGCGGCCCACGTGCAGGGCATCGACCAGAATGCCGGCGTTGGCCGGTTTGCCTGCTGCCTTGATCACGCCCAGCGCAGTGTTGGCATCCTTCACAGCCGTCCAGGGCATGAACTCCAGGTCGGCGGTCAGGCCAAAGGGCAGCATCAGTTCACACAGGCGAGCGTAGCTCTCACTCAGGCGCGCCGGGTTGGTGTCGTCACCAGCGATGAGCACGGCTTTGGCTTTCAGCGCGGCACCCGCCTCCAGCAGCGGCAGGTAAGTGCGCGCATCAAAGCCTTCGTTGATGCGAATGATTTCCAGGTCCAGCAATTCGACACCGGTGTCTTTTTGCACCGCAAGCGTTTCACGCAACACCTCGGGTTTTCCAATCAGAAACTGCTGCTGCGCACCGGCCATGTTGGGCAGCAGGCGCAGGCCCACCTGGGCGTAACCCAGCTCACTGGCCAGGCGCAGAGCCTGCGGCGGCGTCAGCGTATAGGAGCTGAGGTAGGCAAGGGAATAGATTCTTGGCATGGAAATTCATTTGGGGCAGCACCCCACGTTTCAGTTGGCGTGGATGGGTCGGGCCAGGGTTCGCCGCCCTGCATTGGGCCGGCGTTCATTGAAAAACGGCGATGCGCCACTGGCTGCCGCCATTTGCGCCGCCAACGACATCAACTCGTCACCCAGCGCGCGCATTTTCTGTTCAGTGAATCGCACGGTCGGCCCGGCAATGCTGACCACGCCGATAGGTGCCTGGCCGCGCAGGGCGACCGGTGCGCCCATGGCATTCAGGCCTGCGGTGTAAGTCTCCTGCGTCAGGCTGTAGCCTTGTTTGCGTGCCTGCTTGACGCAGGCCAAAAGGGCTTTCAATGAGGTGGGCGCGTTGGGGCCAAATTCGCTGCGCGGGCCCAGCCCCTGTTTGGCCACCAGTGCCAGCGCCGCGTCGTCGCCCATGGCAGACAGCCAGGCGTGGCCGCTGGCCGAGCAACTCAAATGCGCATCACTGCCCATGTCGGGGTCATAACGCAAGCCCTGGCGCGAGCCCTGCGCACGGGCCACCCAGGTGAGGCGGTCACCATCCACCACCGCCAGCCGCACCAGTTCGCCGGATGTTTCCGCCAATCGGTCCAACAGCGGCTGGGCGATATCCACGATGCCGGTGTTGTTCAGGTAGGAGAGGCCCATGGTCACCAGTTTGATGGTGAGCACGTAGTCGCCTTGTTCGCGCGCCTGGCGCACATAGCCGCAACGAACCAGATCGGCCAGCAGGCGGTGCGCGCCGCTGCGGGGGATGTTGAGCTGGTCGGCAATGGCGGCCAGTTCCAGACCATGCCCATGTTGCGACAGCAGCTCCAGAATGCCCAGGGTTCGTTCAAGTACGCCGCTCATGTTGAACCCTTTCTTGATTCAGGCGACTGCAAGGCCGGTGCAATTCACCGCCTGCCCGGTGCGCGCCGCATCCACCACCGCGAACAGGGCCTGCATGGTGCGCAAGCCATCCAGCGCGGTGCACAGGGGCTGTTCGCGGCCTTCAATCACGGCCTTGAAATGCTGCAATTGCCGCGTGTAGGCATCGCCCTGGTGCACATAGGACTGCGACCGGGTCATCTCGGCGTACCAGCTGCGTTCTCCAGGGTAGTTCCACAACGCCAGATCGGGCAAGGACAGGGAGCCATGGGTGCCGCCGATGAAGTGCGACTGCACGTTCTGGCGCGGGTAGACGTCCTGCTCGCCCGCACAGAAATCCCAGCACCAGGGCGAGGCCACGGTGTCCGACAAGATCACTGTGCCCAAAGCGCCATTGGCAAAACGCAACACCGCCGCTGACGTGTCTTCAACCTCGAAACCCCGCACGGCATTGCTGCTGATGGCCTGGACCGATTCGATCTCGCCCATGAAGAAGCGCAGCATGTCTATCTCGTGGCTCAGGTTGATCAGGATGGGCCCGCCGCCTTTGAGCTTGCGCCACTGCGCATCAAAATAATTGTCGGGCTTGAGAAAGGTGGCCATCACGTTGGCGCTGACCAGACGCCCCAGTTTGCCGGACTGGACGATCTCGCGGGCGCGGGCGTTGATGGGGTTGTGGCGGCGGTGGTGGCCTACCAGAACGGCCACGCCGGACCGGGCTTGCGCATCCACCAGTTTTTGCGCTTCGGCCACGGTGTCGGCCACCGGTTTTTCGACCAGGGCCGCCACGCCGCGCTCCAGGCAGTCCAGCGCCATGGGGATATGCAGTGAATTGGGGGTGGCGATGATGGCGCCCTGGGGCTTGACGGCGTCGAGCAGGCTGCGGTGGTCGGCAAACCAGCGAATGCCGAGTTGCCCGGCCAGTGCCTTGCCTGCGTCAGATGGGTCGGCAATGGCGGCCAGCGCCAGGTTGTCGCTGCGCATGAGGCGGTCAATGTGGGTGCGGCCAATGCCGCCGGCGCCGAACAGGGCAATTTGGGTTTGGGTCATGGTGGTATTAAAAAGGAATTTAATTCAATAGTTGAATGATATTCCATTTTTTGATACGATGCGGCAAGTTTTTTCGAAAACGCCGACGCCTTCAGCAGGATCCCACTCCCAACAAAACCATGTCAGAACTCTTGAGCGGCTCCACCCGCGTCCACTTCATCGTGGGCGACCCGATTGCCCAGGTCAAATCACCCTACGGCGTGACGCAGGACTTCGCTGCACGCGGCCACAACGCCATGGTCATGCCGGCCCACGTCGCGCCCGCCGCACTGGCGCCCTGGCTGGCCGGTGTGTCGCTGGCGCAAAACGTGGATGGCATCATCATCACCGTGCCGCACAAGTTCGCCAGTTTTGATTTGTGCACTACCACGTCGGAACGCGGCGCCTTCCTCAAAGCGGTCAACACCTTGCGCCGCAACGCGGATGGCAGCTGGCACGGCGACATGTTTGACGGCCTGGGTTTCGTCGCCGCCCTGCGCAGCAAAGGCTGCCAACTTGAAGGTAAAAGAGCCTTGCTGGCGGGCGCGGGCGGCGCTGGCTCGGCCATAGCCCATGCGCTGGTGCGGGCCGGCGCAAGCACCCTCGCCATCCACGATGAAGACACCATCCGCCGCACCACGCTGGTGGACCGGCTGGCTGGCTTGAAGTTATGCCCGGTATCACATGGCAGCGCCGACCCGAGCGGGTTTGATATCGTGGTCAATGCCACACCCGCAGGCATGAAAGCAAGCGACCCTTTTCCGCTCAACGTCGCCCAATTGACCGCCAGCATGTTTGTCGGCTGCGTAATTACCGCCCCCGACATCACGCCGCTGATTGCCTCCGCGCGTGCCAAAGGCTGCGCTACCGTGACAGGCACTGACATGTTCAACCAGGTGCGCAGCCTGATGGTCGATTTTTTGCTCGGGGTTTGAATGCAAGTCATCCACAACCTTAACGACATTCCTGAAGCTGGCCGCTACGACGTAGTCGTGATCGGCGCTGGTGGCGCCGGCATGGCCGCCTCCCTGTTTGCCGCCATCGACGGGGCCAAGGTGCTGCTGGTCGAACACACCGAATTTGTCGGCGGCACAACAGCGATATCGGCCGGCACCACCTGGATTCCCGGCACCCACCACTCAGGCACCGTGAACCCGACCGACACACTGACAGACGCCGCACGTTACCTGACCAATGCCATTGGCGAGCGCACGCCCGCAGAGCTGCGCCAGGCCTTTCTGGACAACGGCCCCATCGCCGTTAAAAAAATCGAGGTTCATTCCGAGGTCAAGTTCCGCCCCTGCCCCAAACACCCGGACTACATCTCGGCCTTAAGCGGCTCCACACTCAATGGCCGGGCGCTGGAGCCCCTGCCATTTGACGGCCGTCTGCTCGGCCATCTGTTCAAGCTGATCCGCCCGCCGATCCCTGAGTTCACCGTGCTGGGCGGCATGATGGTGGACCGCACTGACATCAATCACCTGCTGGGCCTGACGACATCGGTGGCGTCTGTCAAACACACCGTCAAGCTGCTGTTGCGCCATGGCATGGACCGCCTGAGCCATCCGCGTGGGACGCGTCTGGTGATGGGCAATGCCCTGGTGGGGCGTTTGCTGTATTCCCTGTCTCAACGCGGCAATGTCTCGCTGGCTTTGAACACTTCAGTGGAAACCATCACGCAAGGCGCAGGCGCCTCAAAGCCAGTCGAAGCTGTCACGCTGCTGCAAGACGGGCAGCGCCGCACGGTGCAGGTCAATGGTGGTGTCATCCTGGCCAGCGGCGGCTTCAACCGCCATCCGGCTTTGCGCCAGGCCATGCTGCCCGGCGTGGACACGGCCTGGTGCCCCGCAGCACCCGGCCATACCGGCGCCGCGCAGGACCTGGCGCGCGGTCTGGGGGGGCACTACGGCAGTGGTGGCGCCACCGACGCGTTCTGGGCACCGGTGTCCATCCGCCCACGCGCGGACGGCAGCCAGGCCGTGTTCCCGCACTTCGTGATGGACCGCGCCAAGCCCGGCATGATCACCGTCAACCGGGCGGGCGAACGCTTCGTGAACGAGAGCACCTCATACCACCTATTTGCCCTGGCCATGCAGCAGGCCAACAAGATCACGCCGGCCATCCCTGCCTACCTGATTTGTGATGCAGAGGCCTTGCGCAAGTACGGGTTGGGCATGGTGCGCCCCGGTGCGAAATCAGGCGATAGAGCGCTGGCGCCTTTTTTGGCGGATGCTTATTTGACCCAGGCCAACACACTTGCCGAACTGGCGCAAAAGCTGGGCATTGATGCAGTTGGCTTGCAGGCCAGTGTGAGCAAGTTCAACACCTTTGCAGAAACTGGCGACGACCCGGATTTCCACCGAGGCGTTACCGCTTACCAGCAGAATATTGGCGACCCGTCCTGGCCCGGCAAAAACCCCAATCTGGGTGCCTTGACAAAAGCGCCCTACTACGCCCTGCGCTTGTACCCCGGCGACATTGGCGCATCCACGGGCCTCGCCACCGATGCAGATGCGCGCGTGCTGGGACAAGACGACCAGCCCATGGCCGGCCTGTACGCCGTGGGCAACGACATGCACTCCATCATGGGCGGGGTTTACGCCGCGCCTGGCATCACCATTGGTCCTGGGCTGGTGTTTGCCTATCTGGCCGCTCGGCATGCCTATCGGCTGGCCACTGACAGAGCCGCATAGCCGATTCTTGCCCCACGGAGAATCTGGCGCTCAATTCGTCAACACTCCACCTTCTGCTGAACATCACAAGAGGTAAAGTTCAATCCTCGTTGATCGATTCACCTGCTTTCATTTCACAGGACATTTCATGAAAACCTACAAGATAGCCTGCATCCCCGGCGACGGCATTGGCAAAGAAGTGGTGCCCGCAGGCCAGACCGTGCTGGAGGCACTGGCTGCGGCCGACAACAGCTTCAAGTTTGATTTTGAAAATTTCGGCTGGGGCGGCGACTGGTACCGTGCGCACGGCGAAATGATGCCGCAGGACGGCCTGGATGCATTGCGCAACAAAGACGCGATCCTGTTCGGCTCGGCGGGCGACCCGCACATCCCGGACCACATCACCCTGTGGGGCCTGCGCCTCAAAATCTGCCAGGGCTTCGACCAGTACGCCAATGTGCGACCCACCCGCATCCTGCCCGGCATTGATGGGCCTCTCAAAAACTGCAAACGCGAGGACTTGAACTGGGTCATCGTTCGAGAGAACTCGGAAGGCGAATATTCGGGCGTCGGTGGCCGCGCCCACCAGGGGCACCCCATCGAAGTGGCCACCGACGTCAGCATGATGACCCGCGCGGGGGTGGAGCGCATCATGCGTTTCGCCTTCAAACTGGCTGCGTCGCGGCCGCGCAAGCTGTTGACGGTCGTCACCAAATCCAACGCGCAGCGCCACGCCATGGTGATGTGGGACGAGATCGCCTTGCAAATCAGCAAAGAGTTTTCTGACGTGACGTGGGACAAGGTGCTGGTGGACGCCTGCACCGACCGCATGGTGAACCGCCCGGCCACGCTGGACACTCTGGTCGCCACCAACCTGCATGCCGATATTTTGAGCGACCTGGCCGCCGCACTGGCCGGCAGCCTGGGCATTGCACCCACGGGCAACATCGATCCCGAACGCCGTTACCCCAGCATGTTCGAACCGATCCATGGCTCCGCGTTCGACATCATGGGCAAAGGCCTGGCCAACCCCGTGGGCACGTTCTGGAGCTGCGTCATGCTGCTGGAGCATCTGGGCGAAACGGCAGCGGCCAAGACCCTGATGGCGGTGATTGAGCAAGTCACGGCGGACAAGTCCTTGCACACCGGCGATTTGGGCGGCAAGGCCACCACGGCCCAGGTGACGCAGGCTGTGTGCCAGCGCATCGCGAATGTGCGCTAGCCGCCGGGGTGATCTGCGCCTGCGGCTACTTTGGTTGTAGTTAGGGAAAACCTTCTCAACCTGTGCACGATTTGTCCCGTTAAAGGCGTGAAATGTCAACATAATCCACCGGCGTTTAAAACAGAATCCACCACCCGAGCTTTTTACCCTGGCTCACTTGCAACAACTCATTCAGGAGACATCCATGCAAAAACGTTTCGCCCTCCACCTCATCGCCGCCTGTGCTCTGGCCGCCAGCGCCTCAGCTGCTTTTGCCCAGGACGTGATCAAAATCGCCAACATTGTTGAATTGTCGGGCGGTGGCGCCACCCCGGGCACCTATTTCCGCGACGGCATTGAACTGGCGGTGAAAGAGATCAACGCTGCGGGCGGCATTCTCGGCAAGAAAATCGTCACTACCACCGCCGACACGCAGACCAACCCAGGCGTTGCCAAAGGCCTGACGCAAAAAGCCGTTGACAACGACGTGTTTGCCATCTTCGGCCCGGTCTATTCGGGGTCCATCATGGTCAGTATGGCGGACAGCCGCAAGGCCGAAATCCCCAACTGGACCGGTGGTGAGGCGTCCGCCATCACGGCGCAAGGCAACCCCTATATTTTCCGCACTGCGTTTGGGCAATCGTTCTCGTTCCCGAAAATCGCCAAGTACATCGCCAGCAAGTACAAGACCATTGCGGTGGTGTACCAGAACAATGATTTCGGCAAAGGCGGACGCGATGCCATCGTCAAAAACCTGGATGGCTCGGCCACCAAGATCGTGACCGAAGTCGCCACGGAACCGGGCCAGCTGGATTTCTCGTCGGCAGTGATCCGCGCCAAGCAATCCAACCCGGACGCGGTGTTTGTCTACGTGACCGAAGAAGAATCCGCCCGCGCCCTGCGTGAGTTCCGCAAACAGGGCTGGACCAAGCCCATCATTGGCGAAACCACCCTGACCGGCCAGAAGGTGATCGAGCTTGCCGGTGAAGCCGCCGAAGGCGCCTTTGCCCACGTCGGCCTGACGGTGGATGCCCCCATTCCCGAAATGCTGGCATTCAAGGGCAAGTTCTACCAGGCCTACAAGTACATTCCGGATCACAACGGCATCAAGGGCTACACCGGCGTGTATTCACTGAAAGCGGCGATTGAAAAGGTTGGCAAGCTGGACCGCAAGGCCGTGGCCCAGGCCATGCATGGCCTGCACATCAGCGCCAAAAAATACCCCGGCATCATCATGGACGTGAGCTTTGACGCCAACGGTGACCTGGACCGCGAAAGCTTCCTGGTGGAAGTCAAGGGTGGACGCCAGGTGGTGGTGGCGACCTTGCCTGCGCTGGGCGCCAAGAAATAAGGCAGCCTGTCGCCCCTATCGGCGCAGCCGGATTTGATTCGGCAGCGGCACCGAGCGCTGCAACACACTTTCACCCAGCCACAAGGCGGAACGACGGGCGCGTTCGGCCACAGTTTCCAGCGGCATGGCCTGGTAGTCGTCGTTATAAACTTCAAAGCTGTAGTCGCCGCGGTAACCCATGGTGTGCAGCTTCAGCGTCAATTCAGCCAAGGCCTCGCTGTGCACGCCTTCACCGGGGAACACGCGGAAAGTGCGCGCGGTGCTGATGCGCTCTTCAACCGTCTTGATTTCATTCCACATGAAGTCGGCCAGTTGCACCAGGAAGATTTTGTCCGGGTCCACCATCTCCAGCTCATCAAGCGGTGTTTTGGCCGCAAACATGTGAAACGAATCAAAGCCCAGCCCCAGGTTGGGCATGTCGGCCTCCGAGACCACGTCCCAGGCCTGCGGAAACTCATTGATGGTGCGGCCCCAGGAAAGCCCTTCAAACGCTATTTTGATGTCCATGGGAATCGCCAGCATCGCCAGCTTTCGCAGATCCTTAACGATGGCGGACTTGTCGCTCGTGGCATGGGTCGAGGTGCTGGAACAAGCCAGCATCACGCCGCAGCCCAGGGCGTGGCACATCTCCAGCATGGATTTGGCGATGTCGATTTTGTAATCGTGCAAATGGCCGCTCAGGCCCTCAAAGTCGCGCAGCACCTGGAAACCGGTGACGCGCAAGCCGCTGTCCTTGACCTCCTGCACTGCCGCGCGCCAGCCCTGCGGGTGGCCCACGAGGTCGCGCGCCAGTAGCATCACTTGTGAAAAACCGGCGTTGCGGATGGCATCGAGCTTGGCCTGCAAGGGCCCGGCCAGCGAGATGGTGTCCATCCCGAAATCGTCGATATTGCCTTCTAATTGACTCATGTTGGTTTAGCCTTGTTTTGCCGGGCGGTCGTCGTGCACCAGCTCGAACATCACGCTGCCCATCACAGTGCGCGTCAATGCGCCGCGCACATCAAGCTGCACGCCTTTGGATGCCACAAACTCGACGCCGCGCTGGCGCAGCAGAGCCACCGTGGCCTGCACGTCCGGCGTTCCCAGGCCCATGCGCTGTAGGCACTCGTCGTCCTCCACATCAAGAACGCCGGGCTCGGGTTCGATCAATTGCAGGTAGAAGGTGTTGCAAGGGCTGCGCAGAATGCGGCCTTTGGGCAGGATGCCAAACCGCTCCTCGGCAGGCAGGGGCGAAAAACCGAACAGCGCGGAATAAAATTCGGTCCAGTCCTCGGTGCGTTCATTTCCGATGTACTGCACGATGCCAAAAAAGTGCAGCCCGGCGACGGCCGGCGGATGCTGGTCCACGGTGGGAATGGGCGTGAAATCCACGTCGTAAATGCTGAATTCACGGTGCCGGTCAATAAAATAGATGCGGCTCGTTCCCACGCCATGCACGGCCGGGATGTGCAGTTCCATCACCTCGATGCGGGCCGGCACAGCCCAGGCGCCACGTTCCATGGCGCGTTTGTAGGCCGCTGCCGCGTCGCGCACACGCAGGGCGACGGCGGTAATAGCCGGTTTTTCAGACAATGCCGTGCCCGTGCTGTGGGCGTTGACGATGATGTTGATGTCGCCCTGGCGGTACAAAAGGACCTCGCGCGAGCGGTGGCGCGCCACCGGCCTGAAACCCATGGTCTCCAGCACCTGGCCCAGCGCCTGCGGCTTGGAGGTGGCGTATTCAATGAACTCGACACCCTCAAGCCCCAGCGGGTTGGGGCCTTCAATGATCTCTTCCCGATGAGGGCCGCTGGCGGCGCCGTTCACGCTTGCCGATTTGATCTCTGCCATTGTTGATGTCCTGTGGTGGTTGGGTTCGCTTGACGGGTCACACGCCGGCCGGGGCAGCGTGCGCGCCGCCCAAAAACAGCCGCTCGATGTTCGGGTCGGCCAGCAGTTCGCTGGCCGGTTTTTGCAGCACCAGGCGGCCCGACTCCAGCGCGATGGCCTCATCCGAAATTTTAAGCGCGCTCTTGACGTTCTGCTCCACCATCAGCACCGTCGTGCCCTGGTCGGCCAGTTTGCGCAGCAGTTTGAAAACGTCTTGCACCACGATGGGCGACAGGCCAATCGACGGCTCGTCAATCAGCAGGACCTTGGGGCGCAGCAACAGGGCGCGGCCCACTTCCAGCTGCTTTTGCTCGCCGCCCGACAGCGCCGAGGCCATCGAGTTCATGCGCTCCTTGACGCGCGGGAAGAACTCCAGCACCTCGGGGATGCGCGCGTGCGTGGTCTTCATGCCCAGGGTGATGCCGCCGAGCTCCAGGTTCTGGTAGACCGAGAGTTGCCCGAACAGATTGCGCCCCTGCGGCACAAAGGCGATGCCCTTGGCCAGCAGTTCCTTCTGGCTGGCGCCATTGACCACCTCGCCATCCAGCGTGATTTTTCCCTGACGCGGTTTGAGAAGGCCGAACAGGGTCTTGAGCACGGTCGATTTGCCCGCACCATTGGGCCCGAGCAGCAAGGTGATGGTGCCGCGTTTGGCCTTGAACGACAGGTTGTTCAGGATCATGAACTCCTTGTAGCCGGCGACCACGTCGTCGAATTCAATGCAGGTGTCTTGTTGGGTGTTGGTGGCCATGATCAATTCCCCAGATAGGCGTCCAAGACCTGCTTGTTGCCGCGAATTTCAGCCGGTGTGCCGATCGCCATCACCTGGCCCTCCACCATCACCATGATGCGGTGGCACAGGTCCATCACAAAATCCATGTTGTGCTCGATCACCACGAACGAGGTCTTTTTGCCCTCGCGCGGGTTGCGGTTGAGCTCTTTGAGCAAGGTTGAAATGCCACCGACCAGGCTGGGATTGACCCCGGCGCAGGGCTCGTCCAGCAGCACCAGGTCCGGCGCGCTCATGAAGGCCATGGCGATGTCCACCAGCTTTTGCTGGCCGTAACTCAGGGTGCCGGCTTTCAGGTGCGCCACATGTTCGATGCGGAACTGCCTGATCAGCGCATCAGCCTTGTCGCCCAAGCCGGAATCGCCTGGCGCGAAGATGCGGCTGAACATCGTGCCATCGTGCTCCTGCGCGGCGACGATGAGGTTGTCACGCACGGTCATCTTGCCAAATACCTGCAAGGTCTGGAAGGTGCGCCCAACACCAAGGCGGTTGAGTTCCAGCGGCCTGGCGTGCGTCACGTCTTTGCCGTTGAGCGCGATGGTTCCCGCGTCGGGTGTGATTTGCCCCAGCACGCTGTTGAACATGGTGGTCTTGCCAGAGCCGTTGGGGCCGATCACGCCGAAGATTTCACCCGGCATGACTTCGAACGAGACGCCGCCCACAGCCTGGATCGCACCGTAGGCCTTTTTGAGATTCGCAACTTTCAGGACAGGGGGGCCCACTGGAGAACCTTCGTGCTGCGCACTGCGGTGCGGGCTTGCTTGGGAGCGGCCCGGCGCGGCGCTCATGCTTGCACCTCCATGCTGCTGGCCGAAGCCGCCCGTTTGGCGCTGGCCTCACGCGCGTCGCGTTTGGCCCGCATTCGGTCGGGCAGGCTCAGCAGGCCGTCGGGCAGCCAGATCATCATCAACACCACTACGGCGCCAAACAGCGGCAGGTACCAGTCGGAGACCTTGGGCACGTCGCGGATCCACTCCGGCATGATCACTCCCACCAAGGCGCCGAGCACCGGGCCCAAAAAGTAACCCGGCCCGCCCACCACCACCATCAGGTACATCATGATCGACACCCCCACGGTGAACTGCGCCGGTTCAATGAACTGCACCTGGCTTGCCAGCAGGGCTCCGGCCACACCGGCATAGACGGCGCCGATGGCGAAACTCAGCAAGGTGTAGCTGCGCGTGTCCACGCCCAGGCTCTCGGCGCGGATCGCATTGTCGCGCAGCGCCGTGAAGGCTTTGCCCCAAGGGCTGCGCAGCAGGCCCAGCAGCAGCATGGCCATCACCACGGTGACGCCCAATGTGAAATAGTAATACGGCAAATTCTTTTCCAGCGAAATGCCCAAAAAGTCGGGGCGCTCGATGTTGTTGATGCCAAAGGTGCCACCGGTCAGCCATTCCTCATTGCGCATCACCAGCCAGATCGCGGTGTTGAAACCCAGGGTCGCGAAGGCCAGGTATATGGTTTGCACCCGCAGCGCCGGAAAACCCAGGATGATGCCGACCACAAAACAGATCAAGGCCGCAGCCGGCAAACCCAGCCAGAAGCTGAAGCCCGCCTTCATCAGGATCGCCACCGTGTACGCGCCAATGCCCAAAAACGCGGCGTGGCCCAGCGACTTCTGGCCGGCGTAACCCACAGTCAAATTCAGGCCCATGGTGGCAATGATGAAGATCAGCCAGTAGGTCAGCAGGTAGATTCCGTAATTCTTGAGGAATTGCGGCACAACCAGCATCAGCAATGCACATACAGCTATCGAAATAAGAGTAGTTTTTTTCATGACGCGCTCCTCAAACCTTGCGTTCTTCTTTTTTGCCCAAAAGGCCCTGCGGCTTGAACAGGATCACGATCATGAAGATCACCAAAGCCACGGCGTCTTTGTAGGCCGGGGAGATATAGGCGGCGGCGAGGTTTTCGCAAATGCCGACAATCAGCCCGCCCAAAAGCGCTCCGCGCGAGTTGTTGAAGCCGCCGATGATGGCCGCGAAAAACGCCTTGTTGCCCAAGGACTCACCCATGTCGAACTTGGCCAGATAAGTCGGCGTGAGCAGCAGGGCCGCCGCCACCGCCAGCACGGCATTGATGGCGAAGGCATAAAAAATCATGCGTGGCACGTTGATGCCCAGCACGGACGCGCTCTCGGTGTTTTGCGCCACGGCCTGCATGGCGCGGCCCGTCACCGTCTTGGTCATGAAGGCCTGGGTCGCCAGCACCAGGGCCAGGGCGAAGACAAAGGTGCCAATGTCGGACAAGGTGATCGTCACCCCGGCTATGTTGTACAACTTGTCGGCGAACAGGCTGGGGAAGGGGTGCGCCTCCGCGCTGTACCCCGCGCGCACGCTGTTGCGCATGACGATGGACAGGCCAATGGTGGCCACCACGATCGGCATCATGCCGTACTTGAACAGCGGGTCCACCACGCCGCGCTTGAACAGCCAGCCCAGCACGATGACGGCCAGCACGACCGACAACACAAAACTCAGCGCCAGTGGCGCCCCGAACGACAGGAAGGCCAGCATCATGAAGGCCGGCAACATCACAAACTCGCCCTGCGCAAAGTTGATGGTGCCGCTGGCCTGCCACAACAGCGTGAAGCCCAGGGCCGCCAGGCCGTAAATGGCGCCGGTGGCCATGCCGCTGAAGAAAAGTTGGAGGAAGTCCGTCATGATGCTCTGTCTGGTCTTGTTATGTCGTGTACAGCGTCAGGAGGGGCTGTCCGGCGTTGTCCGGCACGGCGGGGGCAGGGTTTGCCGCGCGCCGTTTCATGCCGGTTACTTCTTGGCCGGGGCCTTGGCCGCTGCGCCCGCCGCGTTCTTGCCCGAGCCGATTTCCGCTGTCACCGCGTTCAGCGGGGGCAACATCTCGATCACTTCGCCCTTGCCGTTTTTGATTTCCACCAGAAAGCTCATGCGGTCCAGATCGCCGTTTTTGTCGAACTCGGTGTACATCAAGGCGCCGGGGTATTTGTCGGTATTGACCTTGAGGCTGTGCATCACATTGGCCACGGCCTTGCGGTCCAGCTTGCCGACTTTTTCGATGGCCGCCTGCAGGTAATAAACGCCTGAATAACCTTTCATGCCATTGTGGTCGGAGACGTATTTGTACTCCTTCTCAAACTTGGCCTTGAAGGCGCGGATGGCCGGCAGAGGCGCGTCCACGGTCAGGCCAACGTGGGCGATGGCGCCGTTGGCGGCCTCACCGGCCAACTCAACCACTTTTTGGCTGGTAAGTGTGGTCTCGCCAATGACGGGTTTGGTCCAGCCCTGTTTGCGCAGCTCGCGCAGCAGGCGGGCCGATTCCTCTTCATTGGTGTAGGCAAAAACGCCCTCGGGGTTGGCCTGTTTGGCCTTGAGCACCGCCGCGGAAAAATCCACCTGGCCGGCGTCGGTCGAAATCTCGGCGACGATGCTGGTTGACGAGCCGGCCAGCGCCTTCTTGATCATCTCCAGGCCACCCTTGCCGAAGTCGTTGTTCACATAAATGATGGCGATGCTCTTGAGCTTGGCGCCATCCTTGATGTAACGCGCCACCTTGGGCATGGCCGTCGCCTGGGTGAAGCTGGTGCGGAACACATAAGGGTTGCCCTGCATGGTGATGGCCGCAGCTTCACCGCCGGTGAAGTTGGGGATTTCGGCCTTGCGGCTCTCGGCCATGCTGACCATGATTGAGCCGGAAAATACGGGGCCAAAAATGGCGAAGACATCGTTGTCGATGGCTTTTTGCGTCAACCCTTTGGCGACGCCAGGATTGGACTGCGTGTCGGCGGTGGTGATTTCAATTTTCTTGCCAAGAATGCCGCCGGCCGCGTTTATTTCTTTCACCGCCAGTAGAACGCCGTCACGGAAATTGGTGCCCGAGGTAGCGCCAGTGCCCGAAAGCTCGACAATGTTGGCGATCTTGATGGTATTCTGGGCAAAACTGGCCGTAACCCCCGTCAATATTGCGCAGGTAGCTAGTAATTTAATAGCTAATTGATTTCGCATGATTTGTCTCCAAGAAGGAATAGGATTTATGTTGAAGGGCCGCAAAGCAGACTTTACAGGTTCAGACTTGTTACCCTTTCTTCCTTTTTTTTACGATTGAACGATAATCGCTCATTTATGTGCGTTAATCGCACTTTTTAAGGGTTATCACCTAACAAAGCTGACTCAATGAAAGTTACCCCTATGTTCAACCCATATGAAGCCTGAACCACCAAGCCATGCCAGCGCCGCAACTGCCAGCCTGGCCCGGCGCGACTGGATTGCCGGTTTGCAAAATGGCCTGGCCATCATCGAGACATTTGACTACAGCAACCCCCGGCTCACCGCCGCCCAGGCCGGCCAGCGAACCGGCCTGACCCGCACGGCGGCACGACGTCACCTGCTGACTCTCGTGAACCTGGGTTTTGTCGCCACCGACGGCAAGATGTTCTGGCTCACGCCCAGCGTGTTGCGCCTGGGGCAGTCTTACCTGGAGTCGGCGCGCCTGCCCCGAATCGTCCAGCCATTTTTGCAGCGCGTGACGGCGGGCACGTCCGAGACGGCGTACGTCAGCGTGCTGGATGGCGATGACATCGTCTACATCGCGCGCAATGGCTTCAACCGCTACATGAACACCGGCTACGTGGTCGGCGCGCGCGTGCAGGCACAGGTGACCGCCTCAGGCATGTTGCTGCTGGCCTTGAGCGAACCGGCATGGCTGGAACATTGGCTGGCCACCCAGCCGCTCAAACCCTACACCACCCACACCGTCACCGACGCCCAGGTTTTGCGCGGCAAGATGGCGCGCATCCGCATGCAGCGCTGGTGCGTGTCCGAGCAGCAGCTTGAACTCGGCATGCGCGGCATCGCCGTGCCCCTGATCGACCTGCACGGC
>JANMVT010000243.1:0-13947 GCA_031392945.1 Rhodoferax sp.
GCACAAAGAAAAACAGCCTAGAGACTTTTGATCTCTAAGCTGTTGTTCTATAACACTTTTGTTATGGTGCGGCTGGCAGGAATTGAACCCACGACCCCTTGGTTCGTAGCCAAGTACTCTATCCAACTGAGCTACAGCCGCGAAGCTTTGCATTGTAGCATGCGCCAGGAGCCGCTTTAGGCGCCCACGCCTTCGCTTGGGGCCGCGATTTCAAGCTCAACCAGCAAGGCGCCGGATTCAACCTGCTCACCCAGACGGACATGCACGGCGGTCACCCTGCCCGAGGCTTGTGCGGGCACCCACATCTCCATCTTCATGGCTTCCACACAGACCATCGCCTGCCCGTCCATCACCGTATCGCCGACAGCCACCTGCACCTGGCTGACCTTGCCGGCCACCGGCGCGCAAGCCCGTTTGGCGTCCTGCGCCTGATTCGCGTCCGGAAAGGCCGAAAGCTCGTGGAAGACAAACTGCGCTTCGTTGAGCGCCAGATGCAATGCCGTTGGGGTCATGACCATCACTGCCTTGCGCGTCACCTGGTCGATGTCAAACCGCAACTCGCCGGTGCAGGACGCCGGCAGCGCCGCAATTGCCACCAGGCTATCCTGTTTCTCCAAGGTGACCAGAACCCGCCCCGCGCGATCCGGCCGAACCCGCAGCACCCGCGTGAGTTCGTCACAACGCAAAGACACATCAAACGCCGCCACGCTGTTGGGCCGCCAGTTCGCGCCTTGTTGCAATGCGAAGATGCTGGCCGCCAGTCGCCACACGGCATCATCCGGCACGGGCCGCATCAGCAGGGGCGCGTTCTGCGCCTGCCACTGGTCAATCAGGGCGGTGGTCATGCTGGCATCGCGAAAGGCGGGCGAGTCAACCAGGTCCGACAGGAATCTGCCGTTGTTGCGCAAGCCCAGCAGGGGCGCATTGGCAAGTGCGGCGCGCAGGCGGCGGATGGCGTCATTGCGGTCGCGCCCATGCACGATGATTTTGGCCACCATGGGGTCGTAAAACGGCGAGATGGTGTCGCCTTCCACAATGCCGCCGTCGATCCGCGCGCCATTGGCCGCCGCGTGTTCTGGCCGCCACCACAAGACCTTGCCGGTCTGCGGCGCGAAGGCATGGTAGGGGTCTTCGACATACAGGCGCGCCTCGATCGCGTGCCCGGTCAGTTGGATGTCCGGCTGGCTCGCGGGCAAAGCTTCGCCCGCCGAGACACGTAGCTGCCACTCCACCAGGTCATAGCCAGTGACCATTTCCGTGACCGGGTGCTCCACCTGAAGGCGCGTGTTCATCTCCAGAAAATAGTGCTCCAGATTTTGATCAACGATGAACTCCACCGTGCCCGCCCCGCAATAACCCACCGCCAGCGCGGCGGCAACCGCATCGCGGCCCATGGCTTCGCGCATGGCCGGGTTGACCACGGGCGAGGGCGCTTCTTCGATCACCTTTTGGCGACGCCGCTGCGCCGTGCAATCGCGCTCACCCAAATAGACGGCGTTGCCGTGCGCATCGGCGAACACCTGGATTTCAATATGCCTGCCGCCGTCTATCAAACGCTCGAGCAGCAGAGTGCCATCGCCAAAGGCGCTTTGCGATTCACGCCGCGCCCCGGCAATCGCCTGGGCCAACTCGCCTGCCTCGCGCACCAGGCGCATGCCGCGCCCGCCGCCTCCGGCGACGGCCTTGACCAGCAGCGGAAAGCCGAGCTTCAATGCCTCTTCAGTCAAGCGCAGGTCGTCTTGCTCGTCGCCCAAATAACCTGGCGCGCAGGGCACCCCCGCAGCGATCATGCGGCGCTTGGCCAAGGCCTTGTTGCCCATGGCCTCGATGGCCGACGCCGGCGGCCCGATGAAGACCAGTCCCGCTTCCTTGCAGGCCCGCGCGAATTCCTCGTTCTCGCTGAGAAATCCGTAGCCGGGATGGATGGCCTGGGCGCCGGTGGCCCGATGAAGACCAGACCGGCATCCCCACAGGCCTGGGCAAAACCGGCGTTTTCACTCAGAAAACCATAACCGGGGTGAATCGCATTCGCACCTGTTTTGCGAGCCGCATCCAGCAAGGCGGGCACGGACAGATAGGATTCGGCTGCCGGTGACGCGCCGATGTGCACGGCCTCATGGGCCAGCTTCACGTGGGGTGCATCGCGATCCGCGTCGCTGAACACTGCCACCGTGTCGTAACCCAGCCGATGCGCAGTGCGCATGATGCGGCAGGCGATTTCACCGCGATTGGCGATCAGGATTTTTGAAAATGTCATGGGAAATGTCATGCTCTGGTCCATCCGGCTACATCCGCGCCACACCAAAGGTGTTGGGGTGTAATTTGCGGGCATCGGCCTCAGCGGCCAGGCTCAGGCACAGCCCCAAAATGCGGCGCGTGTCGCGCGGGTCGATGATGCCGTCGTCCCACAGGCGCGCGGTGCCAAACAAGGCAGTCGATTCGCGGTCCACCTGCGCCTTGGTGGCTTCGGCCACCAAGGCCAGGGCCGCCTCGTTGACGGGTTTGCCTTCGCGCTCGGCTTTGCCACGCGTCACGATATCCATCACCTTGGCGATCTGCGCGCCGCCCATCACGGCCGTGCGGGCGGTCGGCCAGGCAAAGATGAAGCGCGGGTCGAAGCCGCGCCCGCACATGCCGTAATTGCCCGCGCCGTAAGAGCCGCCCAGGACGACGGTGAATTTAGGCACACGCGCATTGGCCACCGCCTGGATCATCTTGGAGCCATGTTTGACGGCGCCATTGCGTTCGGCCACCGCACCCACCATATAACCCGTGGTGTTCTGCAAAAACACCAGCGGCGTGTTGGACTGGTCGCACAGCTGGATGAACTGGGCGGCCTTGACCGAACCATTGGGCTGGATCGGGCCGTTGTTGCCCAGGATGCCAACCAGATGCCCCTGAACACGGGCGTGGCCACACAGGGTCTCTGAGCCATACCCCGCCTTGAACTCCAGAAAATCAGAACCATCGACCAGGCGGGCGATGACCTCGCGCACGTCATAGGGCTCGCGCTCATCGACGGGCACCAGGCCCATCAGTTCCTGCTCGTCGAACAGGGGTTCCGCGAACCTGGCCGCGGGCGCCACCTGATCCCACTTCAGCTTGTCCATCACCTCGCGCGCCACGGCGATGGCGTGGGCGTCGTCTTCACACAGGTATTCGCCGAGGCCGGTGATGTTGGCGTGGGTCTCGGCGCCGCCCAGCTCTTCGTCATTGCTGTCTTCGCCGATGGCGGCTTTCACCAGGGGCGGCCCGGCCAAAAACACCTTGGAGCGGCCCCGCACCAGGATCACGTAATCCGACAGCCCCGTGTGGTAGGCCCCGCCCGCCGTGGACGAGCCATGCACCACGGCCACCTGGGGCAGGCCCATGGCCGACATGCGCGACTGGTTGGCAAACCCGCGCCCGCCATCGACAAAAATTTCGCTCTGGTACAAAAGGTTGGCGCCGCCGCTTTCGATCAGGTAGATCAGCGGCAATTTGTTCTCGAATGCCAGGCGCTGTGCGCGGTGCGATTTCTTCAGCCCCATCGGCGCCGTGGTGCCGCCTTTGACCGCGCTGTCATTGGCCGTGATCAGGCAGCGCCGCCCCGCGACCACGCCGATGCCGACGATGGAGCCGCCACCCATCACCGTCTTCACGCCGTCGTCGTCGTGCATGCCAAGGCCTGCCAGGCGGCTGATCTCCAGAAACGGCGAGCCGCGGTCGAGCAAGCGCGCCACCCGTTCACGCGGCAACAACTGGCCGCGTTTTTCAAACGTGGCGCGTTTGGATTCGGACTCGGTGATGACGATGGCTTCAAGCCGCTGCACCTCGGCCAGCAGGCCCGCCATGCGCTCTGTGTTGGCAGCAAAGGCGGCCGATTTGACTTTGATCTTCGAGCTGAGAGCTGGCATGGGCGCTGACCTGTCCAATGAGTATTTTGGCAATAAAACAGGGCGTTTGCCCTCGTGGAATATGCGTAGTCAGCTACGTTTTATATAGCTGTTCAATTTTCCTACTTGGCGCCGTAACCCATGGTCTGCGGCAGCCACAACACGATTTGCGGGAAGAAGGTCATGGCCAGCAGCAGCAGCAACAACATCACCAGAAACAGCCAGCCTTCCTTCATCATCTCGCCAATCGGGATGCCGGTCAGCGCCTTGGTGACAAACAGCAACATACCAAAGGGCGGGTGAATCAGGCCGATCATCATGTTCAGCACCACCAGCACGCCAAAATGCACCAGGTCGATGCCCAGCAACTTGGCCGCCGGCAGCAGCATCGGCACAAACACCAGCAGCAACACGGACACATCCAGAAAACAGCCCAGGGCCAGAAACATCACGTTGACCAGCAGCAGGAACTTGATCTGGGACAGGTGCATGCTGTCCACCCATTGCGCCATGGCCTGGGGCACACCTTCGGCCGTGAAGGCGTAGTTGAGCATGAAGGAGCCGGCCAGGATGATGGTGATGACGGCGCTGCCCCGGGTGGATTCCAGCACCACGCCCCAGAAATTGCGCCAGCTCAGGGCCCGAAACACCACGGTCGCCAAGATCAGGGCGTGCAAGGCGGCCACGGCGGCCGCTTCGGTCGGCGTGAAGGCGCCGGAATAAATGCCGCCCAGCAGCACAATCGGCATCGACAGGGGCAAGGCGCCACGAAAGATCAGGCCGGGCCATTCAGACCGGGGCACCGGGTCGCCACGCGGCATATTGCGTTTGACCGCGATGAAATGCACCACGATCATCATCAGGATGGCCATCAGGAAGCCTGGCACCACGCCGCCCATGAACAGCGCACCGACTGAAGCGCCGGAAACCAGGGCGTAAATCACCATCGGAATCGACGGCGGGATGATGGGCCCCAGCGTGGCGCTGGCAACGACGACCGCCCCGGCAAACCCGCGCGAGTACTCCGGCTTCTTCAGCATCTCGCGGATGGTCACCAGGCCGGGTCCGGCTGCGTCCGCAATGGCGCTGCCGCTCATGCCGGAGAAAATCACGCTGACCAGAATGTCCACCTGGGCCAGGCCGCCGCGCATGCGCCCGACAAGGATGCGGCAGAAGTCAAAAATCCGCTCGCTGACCGTGCCGGCGTTCATGATGTTGGCGGCAAACACGAAGAGCGGCACCGCCAGCAACACATAACTGTTGTACAGGCCGTTGCCGATTTGCTCAGCCACCAGGCCCACGTCCTGGCCCTTGACCAGCAAGTAGGCGATGCCCGCAGCGATCATCGAGAAACCAATGGGCATGCGCAGCAACAAGCCGGACAACATGACGAGGATCAATACACCCAGGGCCAGGCTCATTGGATATGCAACTCCGCCTCAAGCCCCTTGCCATGCAGTGCCTGCCAGACGGCCCAGGCACTGCGGATGGCCAGGGCGATCAGCAACAGGACAAAGGGCAAAAACACCCACATGAAAGAAAGGCCCAGCACCGGCGTGCCTTCGCGCGCCATGAAGTGCACGTAATCCCAACAGCCGGGGACACCCCACAACGCCAGCCCGCCAATGAGCAGGTTGCCCAGGATTTTCATCACCTGGCGCGCGCGCCGGTTGACGCTGTTCCAGATCAGGTCAAACACCACCTGCTCGCGCTCGGGCACGATAAAGGCCGAGGCCCAGAGGATCACCCAGACATACAGGATGACCGCAGCCTCGTCGGTCCAGGCCAGGGGTTTATTGAAGCCGAAACGCGCCGTGACCTGGATCACGAACACGGCGAACAGCGTCAGGAACAGGCCGCCGCCAATCAGGTTGGCGGCTTTTTGGGGCCAGCTTTTCATTGACAGACGATTTGCCCTGGGGCTTACTTCGTGGCGTTAATTCGCTCCAGCAAGCCCTTGGGCCAGACCTTGGCAAAGTCGGAGTTCAGGTAGGCGGCCTGGACGTGTTTGCGGAAGGCATCCAAGTCGGGTGTGGTGACCTGCAGGCCTTCCTTCCTGAAGAAATCGACCAGTTGGGCTTCTTCCTTGATGTTGTTTTCGTTGTTGTAGGCGACGGCGGCCTGTGCAGCCGCGTTGACTTTTTGCTTCTGCCCCGGATTCAAGGCGTTATAGGCCTTGCTTGAAATTGCGATGAAGACACCGTCAACAAGATGGCTGGTCAGCACGATCTGCTTCATCACTTCATGAAATTTTGCCGCGCGCACGCCCGACAATGGGTTGTCCTGTCCGTCGATGGTGCCGGTTTTGAGTCCCAGATAGACTTCCCCAAAGGCCAGCGGCGTGGGTGTTGCGCCGAGCGCTTCGCCCAAAAACAGCCACTCCTTGGATGCCGGCATGCGCAACTTCAGGCCTTTGAGGTCGGCCGGCGTCTTCACCGGCCGCGCCTCGCGCAATCCGACCTGGCGGCTTCCCGTGTATCCGATCCCCAGGATCTGGACATCCATCTTTTCGGCGACCGCCTTGTACATTTCCGCCCCGATGGTCCCATTGAACACTTTTTGCTGGTGATCCGCGTCTCTCAGAAGGTAACCTGCGGTGAAGATTGAATACTCTGGCAGGATTTTCGAGATGTCCTGCGCGGAAATGGAGGCCAGCTCAAGATTTCCGCGCGCCATGGCGGCGGGCTCGGTGCCCTGCTTGAAAAGAGAACCATTCAGGTTGATCTGGACATCGAACTCGCCGGGCGCACTTTTGTCCAGCGAATCCTTGAAAACAGTCCACATCTTGGCGTGCCACGCGTCAGGCACCGCTGGCGTGGAAATCCGCAAAAGCGTCTTGCTTTGGGCCAATGCGGGCAGCGCCATCGCGCCCAGGGCGGCACTAGCGCCCAGCAGGGTGCGGCGGCGAATGGTTCTTGAGTCGGTCATGGTCGGGGCTCCAATTGAAATTTGAATCGGGTGGCAAAGGACTGGCAAAGAACTGGCAATGGCCTTGCAATTGGCATCGCGCCCAATGCGGCGTCCATGATTATCATGGCAATGTTTGCGCCTGCTACAACTTGCCCGTAATGATATTCCCTGACACCCGCCGCCACCTGAAACTCGGCCTGGGCGGCGCCGCCCTGGGCAATCTGTTCAGGGCCATCAGCGACGACGAAGCCCACGCCGTTTTGGCAGCCGCGCTGGCCAGCGGCTGCCGCAGCTTTGACACCGCGCCCCACTACGGCAACGGCTTGAGCGAACAGCGCTTTGGCCGTGCATTGCGCAATCTGCCGCGCGACAGCTATGTGTTGTCCAGCAAAGTCGGGCGGGTGTTGTTGCCCGATGCGGCCGCACCGCGCGATCAAAACAGCTATATCGATGTGTTGCCCTTTGTCCAGCGCTGGGACTACTCGGCGGCTGGCGTGCGACGCAGTGTTGAAGACAGCTTGCAGCGTCTGGGCCTTTCAAGACTGGACGTGGCCTTCATCCACGACTGCGATGCGGCCAGCCATGGCGCGCGTTATCCCGAGGTTCTGCACCAGGTGGTTCACGAAGCCCTGCCCGAACTGCGGCGCATGCAAGGCGAAGGCCTGTTGCGCCACATTGGCCTGGGTGTGAACGATGTGCCCGTGTGCCTCGACGTGCTGGCGCAAGCCGATCTGGACTGCCTGTTGCTGGCTGGCCGCTACAGCCTGATCGACCACGGCGCGCTGGCGCGGCTGTTGCCCTTGTGTGTGCAACGCGGCGTGCGCATCGCCCTGGGTGGCGTGTTCAATTCGGGGATTTTGGCAACTGGGGTCAGCCAGCTTGGCGCCAGACAGGCCATCCGGTTCAACTATGCGGCAGCACCGGCTGCATGGATCCAGCGCGTGGCGGCGGTCGAGGCCGTGTGCCAGGCCTTCGATCTGCCGCTGCGCGCGGCGGCCCTGCAGTTTCCGTTGGCCCATCCTGCGGTTGAAATTATCATGTCGGGCGCGCAAGACGTCGATCAATGGCAGGACACGCTGCTGATGCTGGCGCATCCCATCCCCGCCGGATTTTGGGAAGCTCTGCGCGCACAAGGTCTGCTGCCGGAAGACGCGCCGACACCGGGTGCGGGCACAACATCTTTGCAGCCATGAGCATCGACGCCCACTTCCATTGCTGGCAACTGGCGCGCGGCGACTACGCCTGGTTGACCCCGGCACAGGGCGTGATCTACCGCGATGTGGCGGTGGCCGACTGGCAAGCCCAGTCCGCGACCCACGGCGTGACCGGCGGCGTGCTGGTGCAGGCCGCGCCAACCGAAGCTGAGACGCTCTATTTGCTGAGGCAAGCCGAATTGCACAAAACCGTGTTGGGCGTTGTCGGCTGGGTAGACATGCTGCACGCCGGCGCGCCCTTGCGCATCCGCCAATTGGCGCGTCAGACCCGACTCAAGGGCTTGCGGCCCATGTTGCAGGACCTAGACGACCCACGCTGGATGCTGCAACGCGGGCTGGATCCAGCGTTGCGCGCCATGGCCGATTGCGGTTTGGTGTTCGATGCCTTGATCAAACCCGTGCACCTGCCACACGTTCTGACGCTGTCGCAACGCTACCCCGATTTGCGACTTGTCATCGACCACGCGGCCAAACCCGACATCGCCGCCGCGCAGTGGCAGCCCTGGGCCGATGGTCTGGCCGCCATCGCTTCAGAATCCCGGGCGCTGTGCAAACTGTCTGGCTTGATGACCGAAGCGTCGCCGTCTTGCGCCCCTGACGCGGTGCGGCCCTGGGGCGAATTTGTCTTGAAAACCTTCGGCCCCCGGCGCGTGGTTTGGGGCAGCGACTGGCCGGTGTTGGAACTCAATGGCAATTACGCCCAATGGTGGCAGACAACACAGGCCCTGCTGGCGGGCCTGACCTCCGAAGAGCGCACCGCCGTCCTGGGTGAAAACGCCCGGAGGCTATACCGGCTTTGACGTTGCGGCGATTTTCCGGCTTCCATTTGCTATAAATATGGAAGCTACATGTCCATATTCCACGAGGGGAAATGGCCGTTTTCATTGGAATTTACGCCTTCACCGCCTGATTCAAGAGGCCCATCGTGCGCTCCCAGGCCAGCTTGGCCGCCGTCCCGTCAAAACGCGGCGTGGTGTCGTTGTTGAAGCCGTGTTGCGTGCCGGCGTATTCGAACGCCTCGAATTTGACGCCCGCCGCTTTCAGCGCCGCCTCATACGCGGCCCGGCCAGGATTGATGAAGTTGTCCACGCTCGCGAAATGCATCAGCAAGTGCGCTTTGACTTTGACCGCGTCCGCAACGGCTGGCTGCGGGCCATAAAAGGCCACCGCCGCCGACAACTCTGGCAGGCGCACAGACAACATGTTCACTATGCCGCCACCGTAACAAAAGCCGACCGCGCCAATCTTGCCAGTGCAGTCGGCGCGGCCCTTGAGCATGTTGGCGGCATTGATAAAATCTTCACGGGTTTGGCTCTGGTCCAGTATGGGGAACATCTCACGCGCCTTGTCCTCGTTGCCCGGATAACCGCCCAAAGGCGTCAACGCATCCGGCGCGAAAGCCATGTACCCGTCCACCGCCAGGCGGCGGGCGATGTCTTCGATGTGCGGGTTGAGACCCCGGTTTTCGTGCACTACCAGGATGCCGGGCAATTTGCCGGTGGCGTTGGCCGGGCGGGCCAGGTAACCCTTCATGGCGCCAGACCCGTTGGGCGAGGCGTAGTCCAGCACCTCGGTCTTGATGCGGCTGTCGTTCTTGGGCACCACCTGGGCGCGGGCGAAATCGGGGCTCAACGCCGCCAGCAGGCCGGCCGCTGTCAAGCCCCCTACGGCGAATTTTTGCGCCTTGTCCAGAAAACCGCGGCGGTCAATGCCGCCATGCACGTAGGCGTCAAACAGCAGCAGCAAGTCCTGGTCGAAGTCGTTTGCGGTCAGCATCGCGGCGGGTGTCGGCAGGTTGAATACCTACTGGGTGATGGTGGATTCAGGGACGTGAGGCCGCTAGCATAGTCAGCCTTTCAGCGCATTGCAAGCATTGTCTCGACCTACATCACCGGCATCGCTGGCACCAGCGGGCCGATGATCATGTTCTCTTGTCGGGTGCTTAAAGTCACCCAGTGGAACGGGGTATATTTGCCCCCATGACAGTTGATTTTTCTGCCTCCCACGCGCTGGTGCAAAGTTACATCGACCGCCACCTGTTGCCCGGTTTCTCCAGCGTCGTGTTGCGCCAGGGCGAGGTGGTGGATTCGTTTTGTGCGGGTTTTGCGAACATCGACACCGGCGAGCCCCTGCGGCCCGACCACATCCACCGCATCTTCTCCAACACCAAACTGATGACCTCGGTGCTGACCCTGATGCTGATGGAACAGGGGCACTTCCAGCTAGACGACCCCATCAAAAACTGGATCCCCGAGTTTGGCCATGTCCGCGTGTTGAAGCCCGGCGCCACGTCCATCGACGACACCGAGGCCTTGCAAGCCGATATCAGCATCCGGCATTTGTTGAGCCACCAGTCGGGCTTGAGCCACGGCGTGTTTGACCACGGCAGCGTGATCTTCAACGCCTACACGGCGGCCGGCGTGCGCAGCCCGAATCTGTCGCTGAACGACGTGATGCCCCGGCTGGCGGCCCTGCCCCTGTCGTTTCAGCCCGGCACCGATTGGGACTATGCGATGGGCGCCGACTTGCTGGCGCGCCTGGCGGAAATCATCACCGGGCTCGCCTGGCAGGACGTGTTGCGCACGCACCTGCTGGAGCCGCTGGGCATGCTGGACACGGGTTATCTGGTGCGCGTCGGGGAACAAGCGCGTCTGGCCACGCTGTACCGTGGCCCAGACCTCTGGAAGCCCAGGCTGCCGGGCCTGTTGGCGCACCCCGATGTGCCCTGGCCCGACGCCAATCTCAAACCGGTGGCCAGGCAGGCAGGCACCGGCGGGCTGGTGTCAACCCAGGCAGACTACCTGCGCCTGTTGATGCAATTGCAGCCTGGCCAACCTGGCTTGCTCAAGCCCGCCACCCTGGCCGAGATGATGCGCGACCAGTTGCCCGCCCACGTGTGTGTGCGTTTTCAAGCCATGGGCCGGCTCGAACATCTGGGCTTTGGGTTGGGTGGCGCCGTCACCCGCAGGGCGTCGGCCTTGCAACCCAATTCGCTTGCGGGCGAGTTTCAATGGGGTGGCCTGGCCGGCACACACTGGTGCATCAGCCCCGCCAATTCAATCACCATCGTGCAAATGGCGCAGCGGCATTTCGGCTTCTGGAATCCGTTCTGGTTCGAATACAAGGAACAGGTCTACCAGGCCCTGGCCTGAAAGTGTTCGCGCGAAGGCCGACCCCGTGTCGCCGCACGGACAAGCCAAATTCTGGGACGATGGCAAAATTCAACAGGATGCTGATGCTATTGTATTTATAGCTCACTACGCATATACCACGGGGGCTGATGCCTCTTTTTACTGGAGAAACCATGAGCAACCTGCTGAATTACCAATTGGACAGCGGCATCGCCACCATCACCCTGGACGACGGCAAAGCCAATGTGATGAGCATCCACATGCTGGCCGCCATCAACACCGCGCTGGACCGGGCCCTGGCCGACAAGGCCGTGGTCGTGTTGACCGGGCGCAAGGGCATGTTCAGCGGCGGCTTTGATTTGAATGTGTTCAAGACCAACCCGCAGGAATCGGTGCAGATGCTGGAAGCCGGCGCCCGCATGAGCCTGCGCCTGTTGTCGCACCCGCACCCGGTGCTGGTGGCGTGCAGCGGCCACGCCGTGGCAATGGGCTGCTTCATCTTGTTGAGTGCCGACTACCGCATTGGTATTGACCAGGGCGCGCGCATCCACGCCATCGAAGTACAAATCGGCATGACCCTGCCGCGTTTTGCGCTCGAAGTCTGCCGCCAGCGCCTGTCGCCCGCCCACTTCAGCCTGGCCTGCACCACGGCCTACCCCTACACCCCGCAAGAGGCTTTGGTGGCCGGCTTTCTGGATGAGCTGGCCAGCGCCGACAACTTTGCCGCCGCCGTGAAGGCGCGCGCCGCCTACCTGGCGCAACTTCATCAGGATGCCTTTACCAGCACCAAAAAACGATTGAAGCAGCCCGTAGTCGAGGCCCTCGAAGCCGCCATCCGCGCCGATGTGGTGGACTGGTCTGCGCGGATGCTGAAGCAGGGTTGACGTCGAATCACCCTATCCTCGCCGCTCGTCCTGAGCTTGTCGAAGGAAGCTTGTCGAAGGATCGAAGGTTGCGCCCTGTAGTCCGGTCGCGGCGACAAGGCAAGGGGCATGCGGTTTTGGAGTGAAAGCACGCGCGGTTTCGAAAAATGCGTCAAGCTGTCGCTTGGGCATTTTTTGGGGTGGCTGACAAATCGCGACCACGCACCTTCCACTCCAAAGCCCGGTCCCCTTGCCTTATCGCCACGCCCTGCGGTGGTTGGCGTATCGCGTGTTGCGGTGCGCAATGAATGGCAGGTTCAGCCTGGTTGCAGACATGTTGGGTTCCGGCAATCCGTCCGCACCCGGCTCAAAGCAGCTATTCCCGGCCAACACGAGCGGATGCTCATTCGTGCTGGTGGAGGCTGGGCCGACATCAGGACCGTCAGCCGCGCCGAGCCGCTTCGACCGCAGCGATGTCGATCTTTCCCATCTCCATCATGGCTTCGAACGCGCGCTTGGCCACCGCTTGATCAGGATCGGTGATCGCGGCCGTCAGGGCGCGTGGCGTAATCTGCCACGACAGTCCCCACTTATCTTTGCACCAACCGCATGCGCTTTCCTGGCCGCCGTTTCCGACAATCGCGTTCCACAAGCGGTTCGTTTCGGCCTGGTTGTCAGTCGCAATCTGGAACGAGAAAGCCTCGCTGTGCTTGAACGCTGGCCCCCCGTTCAGCCCGAGACAAGGGATGCCCATCACAGTGAACTCGACCGTCAAGACATCACCCTGCTTGCCTGCAGGATAGTCGACAGGCGCGCGATGGACGGCGCCCACCGAACTGTCCGGGAACGTCTCGGCGTAAAACTTCGCGGCGTCCAACGCGGTGCCGTCGTACCAGACGCAAATCGTGTTCTTGCTGATCATCTTGGTTCCCCCAAAATTGGGACAAATGCGTTCATTCAGCCGCGCAGGCTGCCGGACTACTTCGGCAACTTGCGTACCATGAGGCGTGATCGTCCGCCACGGCGCCGATCAAGTGGAATCGTATCCGAAAATGGGATCGACGCAGACGCTGCCGCAGCATTAGCTGCGCGGTGAGGGAGACCGAGTCAATAAACCCTCAATTCGCTTGTCAAGCGGCCGCTTTCAGGCATTCGATCGACTGGCGGTTTGTGGCGCCTGAGCCGACGCTTGCCTGGAAAACGTGACCGACCTCTTCCGCCCGCATTCCCGCCTTTCGAAGAAGCGTCGATCCCAACAACGCAGGGCGTGGTGATAAGGAAAGGGGACCGGGCTTTGGAGTGGAAGGTGCGTGGTCGCAATCGGTCAGCCACCCCAAAAAATGCCCAAGCGACAGCTTGACGCATTTTTCGAAACCGCGCGTGCTTCCACTCCAAAACCGCATGCCCCTTGCCTTGTCGCCGCGACCGGGCTACGGGGCGCAGCCTTCAATCCTTCGACAATCTAGACCCGGCTGAAATCCGGCTTGCGTTTTTCCAGGAATGCGGTGAAGGCTTCTTTGGCGGCGGGCTCCTGCAACAGGTGGCGAAAGCTGGCACCCTCGTCATCCATCTGTTGCGCGATCAAACCGGTCTGGCCTTTTTTCATCAGGCGTTTGGTTTCCATCAGGGCGCTCAGGGGTTTGACCGCCAGTTTGCGCGCCTGCGTCTGGGCCACGCCATTGGCTTCCATGGGCGGCACGATGCGATTGACCAGGCCGACTTCCAGCGCCGCCTCGGCCATGAAGGGCTCACCCAGCAACAAGGCCTCGGCGGCGCGGTGGTAACCCAACATCTGCGGCACCAGCAGGCTCGACGCAGCCTCGGGGCACAGGCCCAGGTTGACAAAGGGCATGGAGAAGGCCGCGTTGTCGCCCGCGTAGACCAGGTCGCAATGGAACAGCATCGTGGTGCCCACCCCCACTGCCGGGCCACACACGGCCGCGACCAAGGGCTT
>JANMVT010000286.1:0-28933 GCA_031392945.1 Rhodoferax sp.
TCGACAGCAGCAGGGCCTGGGACAGCGGGATCATCGGCCCGGCGACAAACCCCTGCAAGGCCCGAAACACGATCAGCGTGGTCATGTTGGGTGCCAGGCCACACAGCCATGAAGTCAGGACAAACAGCAAAATGCTGGCAACGAACAGGCGCACCTGGCCGAAGCGCTGCGACAGCCAGCCGGTGAGCGGCAAAGAGATCGCGTTGGCCACGCCAAAACTGGTGATCACCCAGGTGCCCTGGTTCGGGCTGACGCCCAGGTCACCGGCGATGGCAGGCAGGGACACGTTGGCAATCGACGAGTCGAGCACGTTCATGAATGTGGCGGCCGACAGGGCAATCGTGCCCCACAGGCGGGCCGATCCTTCTAGCGGCGCAAGACTGACAGAGGCGCTGGCGGGTGCAGACATAGTTAAATCAGTACGCAATATCAGTACGCATTAACCGTTGAAATTGCGGCAGGGATCGGGGCTGCAGACGTGATCTTGGCGTTGACAGAAGCAGCGCCCGAGTGAGTGGCTGAAGTCGCGGTTGATGCCGTCATCGAAGTTTTGGTCGAAGTCGTGGCCGCAACCGTGGCTGGCGCGCGGGCAGCCAGTTTGTAGCCGAGGTTGGCCACAATGACTTTTCGCACTTCCTCGGTGGCACCGCTGTCCAACGCCGCATAGACTTGGGTTTGCACCATGGCCGACGTGCGCGGCGCGTCGGCCAGCATTTTGCCGTCCTTGTTGCGCACATCGACCGTGGCGTCCATGGACAGGCCGACCCGCAGCGGGTTTTTCAGGAGCTGGGCGGCATCAATGCTGACCCGCACCGGCACGCGTTGCACCACCTTGATCCAGTTGCCGGTGGCATTTTGTGCCGGCAGCAGCGCAAAGGCAGCACCTGTGCCCGCCCCCAGACCGACCACTGTGCCGGTGTATTCGACTTTTTTGCCGTAGACATCGGCTGTCAGGCTGACCGGCTGGCCAATGCGGATATTGCGCAACTGGTTTTCCTTGAAATTGGCATCGACCCATAACTGATCGAGTGCAATCAGCGACATCATGGGCATGCCGGCCGCGACGCGCTGGCCCAGTTGCACCGTGCGTTTGGCGACAAAACCGTCAACCGGTGCCGGCAGGGCCGCGCGCTTGACGGCAAGCCAGGCTTCGCGCACGCGCGTCCCGGCCGCGACCACGCTGGGATGGTCTTCGATGCGGATGCCGTCGGTCATGGTCTGGTTGCTGGCAAGCTGCTGGCGCGCCGCTACCACACCGGCCTGCGCGGCGGCCAGTGCGCTGTTGGCGCTGGCGAGCTGGCTGCGGGTGTGGTCGAGTTCTTCTTTGGACACAGCGCCGTTGCCCACCAGGGCCTGGCGCCGCGCCAGGTCATCATTGGCACGGGCAATCTCGGTTTGGGCTTTGACCACATCCACATCGCGCAGTGTGACCTGGGCTGCGAGCGCGCTGTTGTTGGCGTAGAGCGTGCGCACCTGGCGCACAGCCTGGCCCAGATTGGCTTCTGACTGTTCCAGCGCCACTTGCGCGTCCGCCGGATCCAGCTTGACCAGGGGCTGGCCGGCCTTCACAAAGTCCGTGTCGTCGGCATAGATGGCCATCACGGTGCCGCCAATCTGGGGCGTGATCTGGATCACATTGCCCTGCACGTAGGCGTTGTCGGTGGACTCGTAATGGCTGTCAACAAACCACTCGTAACCAGCCCATGCCAGGCCCGCCAGCACCACCACGACGGTGAGTGTGATCAGGCCGCTTTTGCGCCGTGAGCGCCTTGAATTTGGCGGGGCAACGCTTGCCTGGGCGGCCAGCGGCGGGCTGGCGGGCTGCGGGCTGGTTTGAATGGGCTCGGTCATTGGATGCTCGCCTGTCGGGAAGAGGGGGGAAAAGAATTCGGCCCGGCCTGATAACCGCCGCCAATGGCGCGGATCAGGGCCACCTGGGCGTCCAGCGCCCGCGCGGCCAGGTCGATGCCCAGACGGCGCTGGTTGAATACCGGCGTCTGCGCAGCCAGCACATGCAGGTAGGTGCCAAGGCCTGCCTTGTAACGCTGCACGGCGATGTCAAGGGCCTGTTCTGCCGCCTCTTGCGCCGCTTGCTGGTGGGCTTGCTGGCGGACGATGGCTTTGATGGACACGAGTTGATCGGCCACGTCATGGATGGCATCAATCACCGTGGCGTTGTAACTCTCGACAGCGGCATCGTAGTCCGCCGTTTTGCCGGCCAGGTTGGCACGCAGGCGCCCGCCTTCAAACAGCGGCAATCGCAGCGCCGGGCCAACGCCCCATTGCACGCTGCCCGGGTCAAGCAGGCGGTCCAGCCCGATGCTGGAAAAGCCTGCGAAGGCCATCAGGTTGAGGTTGGGATAGAACTGGGTTTTGGCGTCGGCGATATCACGGCTGACGGCTTCTACGCGCCAACGCGCCGCCATGATGTCGGCGCGGCGTCCGAGCAAATCGGACGGAATGGCATTTGTTGTTGCTATATTTTTTGTATCTAACAATGCTTTACTGGCGAGGGAAAATGGCAGTTTTGACTCCCCAAGCAGGGCGGCCAGGGCGTTTTGTGCCAAATCAAGCTGCTCTTGCAGCGCGTCGATCTGCCCGCGCGCCTCGGGGAGCGCGCCTTCGCTCAATTTGAGTTCCAGACGGGTGTCCAGGCCAGCCTCAACACGCTCCCGCACCAGGCCCAAGCTGGCTTCGCGCTGCGCCAGGATGGCCTGGCCCAGCGCGATTTGCGCCTTGAGGCGAAGTAGCTGAAAGTAGCTTCGCGCCACGCTGCTGGCCAGCAACACGCGCGCCGCCTGGGCGTCGGCCTGCGCGGCGTTGGCGTGCCCCAAGGCGGCGTCCAGGGCCACCCGGTTTTTGCCAAAAAAGTCCAGCTCCCAGGCGCCGCTGAGTTGCAGCGTGCCGGTGTCTGCCACAGCGCCCGCCAGCTGTGGGGGAACCAGGCCGTTTTTTGAGAATTGCTGATGGGCCAGATTGCCCTCGGCATAGAGTTGCGGCGACGCGCCTGCGCTGGCAAGCTGGGTGGCCGACTGCGCGCGCGCCAGCCGGGCCTGGGCCAGCTTGAGGCTGGGGTTGTTGGCGATGGCCTGCGCCACCAGGGCGTTGAGTTGTGCATCGCCAAAGTCGCGCCACCATTTAGCTGGCACCGGGCCCGGCGGCTGGGCGTCCTGGTTGGCCTTTGTAGCGGCCTCGAGGCCCAAAGCGCTGGCATCGCGCAGCGCGGCGGCGGGTGTTATGCCTTGCAGGTCGGCGCAGGCGGCCAGGCCCAGGGCCGCCGCGGCCAGGGCGGCACGGCCCATCAGGCGCCACTTGGGGGCCGCTTTGGCGGCAAATCGCCACGGGTTTGCGGATGTGTTGGACGTCATTTTCCGGCCTTGTTGCGGGCCGTCTGGATCGCCATGGAGTTCTCCAGGATGCGGCGCAAAAAATCTTTCAGCAGGAGCCATTCCGGTTCGGTGAACCCGGCCAGGTGGGTGTTTTGCACCTGGCACAACACGGTGGGGATTTTTTTGGCGGCGGCGTGGCCCGCGCGGGTCAGCTCCAGATTGACCACGCGCCGGTCCTGCGACGAGCGAACGCGCTTGCACAGGCCTTTGGCCTCGATGCGGTCGAGCAGGCGCGTCATGGAGCCGGCGTCGAGCTCGCACTCGCGGGCCAGCTCGGCCACAGTGGCGGCCGAGCCCATGGACAGCTTGAACAGCGGCAGCCACTGCGCGTTGGTTAGGCCGCTGCTGTCAAGCTCTTGCTCGACCGTTTGCGCCATGGTCGACACGATGCGGCGCATCATGTAGCCCACGCTCTCCTGCGTTTCATAGGCTTGGGGCCGGTAAAACCCGGGCAACGCGGCGGCCAGTGGGTTCGTGGTCGCTTTTTTTGAAGTCATGGCTGCGATATTAATTGTCTAGACAATTACTGTCAAGGCTTTGTTTGCGATGCCACTTAATCGACGTTACACTGGCGCCATGAGCACCGAACGCCCCAAATCCGCCAGCCCCAAATCACTCAGCGGCCTGGTTCCTTTTTTGCTTCCGTACCGGGGCCGCATCGCCCTGGCGGGGCTGTTTCTGGTGCTGGCGGCGTTGGCGACGCTGGCTTTTCCGCTGGCGCTGCGCAGCCTGATCGACGGCGGCCTGGTGAAAGCCGACCTGGGCGACAAAGGCGCGCAGGCGATGGCCTTGAGCAACCACTTCGCCGCGCTGTTTGGCGTGGCGGTGGCGCTGGGCCTGTTTTCGGCCGGGCGCTTTTACATGGTGAGCTGGCTGGGCGAGCGCATCACCGCCAATTTGCGCAACGCCGTCTACGGCCATGTGCTGCACCAAAGCCCAGAATTTTTTGAATCGACGCAAACCGGCGAAGTCCTGTCGCGCCTGACGGCGGACACGACCCTGGTGCAAACCGTGGTTGGCTCGTCTTTGTCGATGGGCCTGCGCAACATGGTGATGGGCATTGGCGCCCTGGCCATGCTGGTCTGGACCAACCCGTACGTGATGACCCAGGTGTTGGGGGTGCTGATCCTGATCGTGCTGCCCAGTCTGTGGTTTGGCCGGCGGGTGCGCAAATTGAGCCGCGCCAGCCAGGACCGCATGGCGGACTCCAGCGCCATCGCGGCGGAGGTGCTCAACGCCATTCCGGTGGTGCAGAGTTACACCGCTGAAGGCGTCGAGGCCGCGCGTTTCGACGCGTCCACCGACAACGCCTTCAAAACGGCTGTGCGCCGCTCCAAGGCGCGCGCGGTGCTGGTGGCTTTCATCATCATCGCCACGTCCGCCGCGCTGTTGTGGGGCCTGTACCAGGGCACACAGGCGGTGGTGGCGGGGCGCATCAGCGCCGGGCATCTGGGGCAGACGGTGGTCTATGTGATCATCCTGGCCAGCGCTTTCGCGGTGTTGGGCGAGGTGTATGGCGATTTGTTGCGCGCGGCAGGCGCCACCGAACGGCTGATGGAGTTGCTGCATGGCGAGTCGCCCGTCAAATCGCCGACGAAGCCGCTGGCGCTGGCGCCGGCACTCACCGGCAGCGCCTTGCGTTTTGACGCCGTGAATTTCCACTATCCGTCGCGCCCGGCGCAAGCGGCGTTGAAAGATTTCAGCCTGAGCGTCACAGCCGGTGAAACGGTGGCCATCGTGGGGCCCAGCGGCGCGGGCAAAAGCACGGTGTTTCAGTTGCTGTTGCGTTTTTATGACCCGGACGCGAATTCCGGCGGCATCTTTCTGGATGGCGTGGCCATCAACAGCGTGGCGCTGTACGGCCTGCGCCAACGAGTCGGCATCGTGCCGCAGGATGCGGTGATCTTTTCAACCAGCGCGCTGGAGAACATCCGGTACGGTAAACCGGGCGCCAGCGACGCCGAGGTCCACGCCGCCGCCCAAGCCGCATTCGCCGATGGCTTCATCAACGCCCTGCCGGAAGGCTACGGCACCTTTCTGGGCGAACGGGGCGTGCGTCTGTCTGGCGGGCAAAAACAGCGCATCTCGATTGCCCGCGCCATGCTGAAAAACCCGCCTTTGCTGCTGCTGGACGAAGCCACCAGCGCGCTTGACGCGGAAAGCGAGCGCATGGTGCAGGCGGCGCTTGAAACCGCCATGCAGGGCCGGACTACGCTGGTGATCGCCCACCGCCTGGCGACCGTGCAGAAGGCCGACCGCATCATCGTGCTGGATCATGCAAGGATTGTCGAACAGGGCAGCCACGCCGAGCTGGTGGCGCTGGGCGGGGTGTACGCCCGCCTGGCAGCCTTGCAGTTCACTGACTGACTCGCCACAAGCCAGCCTGGCCTATTGCAGCGGGCCTTTGAGCGATTCGGGCAAGTGCACGGGCATGACGGCGATGCCCTCTTCAAGCAATGCCTGGGTTTCATCCGCTGACGCCCTGCCGCGGATGCTGCGTTCTTTGGTTTCGCCGTAGTGGATCTTGCGCGCCTCTTCGGCGAACTTGTCGCCGACATCGTCGGTGTTGGCGACGATGCGCTTGGCCATGGCCATCCAGGTAGCGGCAAGGGCCTGGTCAGGCGCGGGCATGGCCACCAGGTCTTGCGCGGCAGGCTTGGCCTTGTCGCCAGACGGGGCCGATTGCCCTGCGGCAGCCGCTTCTTGCGCTGGTTCGCGCGCGCGGCCCAGGTTGAGGCGCGGCGCGCTCAATCGCTTGGAAATGCTGGCGCTGGCGCACAGGGGGCATTGCACCAAGCCGCGCGCCTGCTGGTCAAGGTAGTCGTCCTCGGAGCCGAACCAGCCTTCAAAGACATGCTGGCGCTCGCACTGAAGATCAAGGACTTTCATGGGTTGATTATCGTGCGTGCGCAAATCCGCGTGGGAACCGCCTCAATCAGCCTTGGTGTTTGAACAGGTAACAGTAGACAAAACCGGGAAAGGCGAAGGTCAGGAACAGCGCGGCAGTGATGGCGTAAAACTCCCAGGTCTGGGGCGCGATCTGGCCGGCGCGCTGCTCCAGCGCCAGGCCGACTGCGCCGACGATGAAATAAAACGCCAGCAACTCGCCCAGGCGGATCCAGGGTGTTTTGGGCTTGCGCAGGGCGACCACGGCCATCAGCCGGCGGCTGACGAACGGCAGATTGGCGCCACCGAGGGCCACCAGCACGAGAATCCAGACGGCGAGGGTTTGGGACACGGACAGATGATGACGCGGTGCGCCCAAAGGCCCGCTCAGGTGCCCAGCATTTGCGACACGGCCCGGGCGCAAAGCGACATCAAGCCGCTGGGCACGATGCCCAGAATCAGCACCAGGGCGCCATTGATCGACAGCACCGTGCGCACATCGGCCGACGCGGACACTGTGCTGGCGGTGATGGGTTCGTCAAAGTACATCACCTTGACGACCCGCAGGTAATAGAAAGCGCCGACAAGGGACATCATCACTGCGAAAATGGCAAGGCCGACATGCACCGGCTGCCCGGACGCAATCAGCGCCTGCAACACCGACAGTTTGGCGTAGAACCCGACCATGGGCGGAATGCCGGCCAGCGAAAACATGCAAACTGCCATGATGGCGGCGTACAGGGGGCTGCGCTGGTTCAGGCCGGCGAAGTCCGAGATTTCCTCGCTTTCGAAGCCATTCCGCGCCAGCAGCAGGATGATGCCGAAACTCGCCAGCGTGGTCAGCACGTAAGTGATGACGTAGAACATGGAAGAACTGTAGGCATTGGTCGTTGAATGGATATTGCCATTGACCACGCCTGACATCAGGCCCAGCAGGACAAAACCCATTTGCGAGATGGTGGAGAACGCCAGCATGCGCTTGAGGTTGGTTTGCGCGATGGCAGCCAGGTTGCCAATGAACAGGGACCCGATGCTCAGGACCATCAGCATTTGCTGCCAATCCAGCGCCAGCGGCAACATGCCTTCAACCAGCAGGCGGATGCAAATGGCGAATGCAGCCAGTTTGGGCGCGCCGCCAATGAGCAGGGTCACCACGGTGGGCGCGCCCTGGTAGACGTCTGGAATCCACATGTGAAACGGCACCACGCCGAGTTTGAAAGCCAAACCCGCGACCACAAAAACCAGGCCAAAGACCAGCACGCGGTGGTCCACATTGCCTGATTTGATCGCTTCGAACACCTGGTTCACGTTCAAGGAACCGGTCGCACCATACATCATGGACAGGCCATAAAGCAAAAAGCCGGAGGCCATGGCGCCCAGCACAAAATATTTCATGGCCGCCTCGGTCGCGGTCGCGTTGTCGCGGCGCAGCGCCACCAGGGCGTAGCTGGACAGGGTGAGCAGTTCCAGGCCCATGTAGATCACAAGGAAGTTGTTGCCCGAGATCATGACGAACATGCCCAGCAGCGCGAACATGGAGAGCGAGAACAATTCGCCGCCGCGCATCATGTCGCGGCTGGCAGCATAGGGGCGGCCATAGACCAGGGAGACCATGACCGCGACCGTGGCGAAGCATTTGAGCCAGTTGCCCATCTGGTCGCTCACCACCATGTTGCCGAAACCATAAACGGTTGCGCCGCCGCTGGCGTACATCGCCTGCAGCAGGGCCACAAGCGCCAGCGTGGCGAGCGTCAACACGTAGGTCAGCGTGCGCTGTGGGCTCTTCACCCCCAAATCAATCAGGGCAATGGCACACGCCATCGTCACCAAGATGAGCTCCGGGTAAACCGTGATCCAACTGAGTTTGTCTATCATTGCCTGGTCTCTTGTTTCAATTCACGTCAACAGCTTGACAGTTCAATTCAATTTCGAAGTGGCGACATGCTTGAGCAACTCGGCGACCGAGGTGTCCATCACGTCGGTAAATGGCTTGGGGTAGATGCCCATGTACAACACGGCGACGGCCAGCAAGGCCAACATCAGAAACTCCCGTGCATTGATGTCCGAAAGGGCCTTGACATCGTCGTTGGCGACCGGCCCGAGGTAAACGCGTTTGTACATCCACAGGGTGTACGCCGCGCCGAATACCAGGGCGCTGGCCGCCGCGAAACCGAGCCAGAAATTGGCCTTGACCGCGCCCAGGATCACCATCCACTCACCGACAAAGCCTGCCGTGGCCGGCAAACCGCAATTGGCCATGGCAAACAGCAGGGCAAACGCCGCGAACTTGGGCATGGTGTTGACCACCCCGCCGTAACTGGCGATTTCCCGCGAGTGAACCCGGTCATACAGGACACCGATGCACAGAAACATGGCGCCCGACACAAAGGCGTGCGCGATCATCTGCACCAGGCCGCCGGACACGCCCAGATCGTTGAAGATGAAGAAACCCAGGGTGACGAAGCCCATGTGCGCCACCGAAGAATAGGCCACCAGCTTCTTCATGTCTTCCTGGACCATCGCGACCAGGCCAACGTACACCACCGCGATCAGGGACAGCGCGATCATGAGCCAGGCCCATTCGTGCGCCGCATCAGGCGCAATGGGCATGGAAAACCGCAGGAAGCCATAAGCGCCCAACTTGAGCATGATGGCTGCCAGTACCGCCGAGCCGCCGGTCGGGGCTTCGACGTGCACGTCGGGCAGCCAGGTGTGCACCGGCCACATCGGCACTTTCACGGCAAACGCCGCGAAGAAGGCGAAAAACACCAGGGTCTGGGTTGTGCCACTCAGGGGGAGCTTGTGCCAGGTGGCAATGTCGAAACTGCCGCCCGACTTGGTGTACAAGAAGATCAGGGCGATCAGCAGCAGCAACGAGCCAAGCAGCGTGTACAGGAAAAACTTGAACGCGGCATAAATCTTGTTGGGCCCGCCCCAGATGCCGATGATGAGGTACATCGGAATCAGGGTGGCCTCGAAGAACACGTAAAACAGCAGGCCGTCCAGGGCGCAGAACACGCCGATCATCGAGCCGCTCAAGATCAGGAAGGCGCCCATGTACTGGTTGACACGGCGCGTGATGACTTCCCAGCCCGCGATGATCACCACCACATTGATGAAGGCCGTGAGCACGACAAACCAAAGCGAGATGCCGTCAACGCCCAGGTGGTAGTTGACATTGAATCGCTCGATCCATGGGGCCTTTTCAACAAACTGCATGGCGGCCGTGCCGAGCTTGAAGTCAAAGTACAGCGGCAGCGTCACCAGAAAGCTGATGAGGGCGCCGATCAGCGCGACCCAACGCACGGAGCGCGCCTGGTCATCCCGGCCCAAGGCCAGCAACACGACGCCAAATGCGATTGGCGTCCAGACAGCCAGGCTCAACAAACCCATTTTTATAGTTCTCCAGAAACAGTATTATTTGAGCCAGACGAAATACGTCATGAGCACAAAAATTCCAAGAATCATCGCCAAAGCGTAGTGGTAGAGGTAGCCGGTTTGGGCCCAGCGCACCACACCGGACACCGCGCCGACCACTTTCCATGAGCCGTTGACCAGGACGCCGTCGATCAAGGCCTGATCGCCGCCCTTCCACAAACCGACGCCCAATGCACGGGCGCCACGGGCCAGCACGTTTTCATTGAACCAGTCCATGTAGTATTTGTTTTCCAGCAGGGTGTAAATGGGTTGCACACGGGCCTTGATCGCGGCGGGCAAGGCCGGATTGACCAAATACATATACCAAGCCAGTGCGACGCCCGCCAGAGCCAGCCAAAACGGCAAGCTGGTCAAGGCGTGCAAGGCCATGCCTGCCGGACCATGGAATGCCTTGGCCAGTTCCAGCATGCCGGAGTGGCGGCTGATATCGACATAGATCGAATCGCCGAGCAAGTGCCCGAACAACATTGGGGTGATGGTCAAGTAGCCGATCACTACCGAGGGAATGGCAAGCAGGATCAAGGGCACGGTCACCACCCAGGGCGACTCATGCGGTTTGCCGTGCCTGTCGTCGTGGCCATGGGCGTCATGGCGGCCGTCCTTATGCTGGTCTGCGTCGTGCCCGTTATGGTGGTGTTCGGGGTTCTGGTCAAAGCGCTCCTTGCCGTGGAACACCAGAAAATACATCCGGAATGAATAAAACGCGGTGACGAAGACTCCCGCGAGCACGGCAAAAGAAGCAAACCCGGCGCCCGCCAGATGGCTCTCATGCACGACTTCAATGATGCTGTCTTTCGAATAGAAACCGGCGAAAAACGGCGTTCCGATCAGCGCCAATGAACCCAGCAACGACGTGATCCAGGTAATTGGCATGTATTTGCGCAAGCCACCCATCCAGCGGATGTCCTGGTTGTGGTGCACACCCATGATGACCGAGCCCGCAGCAAGGAACAGCAGCGCTTTGAAAAAGGCATGGGTCATGAGGTGGAACACGGCCACCGAATAAGCCGATGCGCCCAAAGCCACCGTCATGTAACCCAATTGCGACAGCGTGGAATACGCGACAACACGCTTGATGTCGTTTTGGATGATGCCCAGAAAACCCATGAACAAGGCGGTAATGGCGCCCACCACCATGACGACGCTCAGCGCCGTGTCGCTCATTTCGAACAGCGGCGACATGCGCGCCACCATGAAGATGCCCGCAGTCACCATGGTTGCCGCGTGGATCAGCGCAGAAATGGGCGTGGGGCCTTCCATCGAATCAGGCAGCCAGACGTGCAGCGGAAACTGGGCGGACTTGCCCATCGCGCCGATGAACAGGCAGATGCAGATTACTGTGATCAACATCCATTGGGTGCCGGGGAAGTTCAGTTGGCTGAGCTGGCCGACTTTGCCAAAAACCTCGGCATAGTTCAGCGACCCGGTGAAAGCGACGATCAGGCCAATGCCAAGAATGAAGCCGAAGTCGCCCACACGGTTCACCAGGAAAGCCTTCATGTTGGCGAAAATCGCGGTGGGTTTGTTGTACCAGAAGCCGATCAGCAAATACGACACCAGGCCCACCGCTTCCCAACCGAAGAACAGCTGAAGCAGGTTGTTGCTCATCACCAGCATCAGCATGGAGAAAGTGAACAGGGATATGTAGGCGAAAAACCGGTTGTAGCCGTCGTCCTCTTCCATGTAGCCGATGGTGTAGATGTGCACCATCAGGGACACAAAAGTCACCACGCACATCATCATCGCAGTCAGCCCGTCGATCAGGAAGCCGATTTCCATTTTGAGGCCGCCCACAACCATCCACGTGTAGATGGTTTCATTGAAGCGGGCGCCATCCGCCACAACGCTGTTGAGCGTCATGGCCGAGAGCCCGAAAGACAGCGAGACGCCGAGAATCGTGATCCAGTGGGACGCACGCCGCCCTATCACGTTTCCGCCAAACGAGGTGCCCAGAACACCGGCCAAAATGGCGCCCGCCAGGGGCGCCAGCGCAATGGCCAGCAGGGTGGAGGAAGACAGGGTTTGACTCATGTTCTTAACCCTTGAGCGTGTTGAGTTCGTCCACGTTGATGCTGGACTTGTTGCGGAAAAGCTGCACCAGGATGGCCAGGCCGATGGCCGATTCAGCCGCCGCCACCGTCAGTATGAAAAACACAAATATCTGGCCATGCATGTCCTGCAGGTAATAGGAAAACGCGACGAAATTCATGTTGACCGCCAGGAGCATCAACTCAATGGCCATCAGCAGAACTATCAGGTTTTTGCGGTTCAGAAAAATACCGATCACGGAGAGCGCGAACAACATGGCCCCCAGCGTCAAGAAATGGCCCAATGTCAAACTCATGCGTTCTTCTCCTCAGGCGCAGGCGCGGCTGACGGCGGGGCCACCTTTGTCGCCTGCATTTTGAGCACGGTCATCCGGTCGGCGGCCTTGACCCGAACCTGGTCGGACGGACTGGTGTATTTGCTGTCCTTGCGCTGGCGCAACGTCAGGGCGATGGCCGCGATCATGGCCACGAGCAGAATGACAGCGGCGATCTCCAGCGGGTAGACATACTGGGAATACAGCATCTTCCCCAATTCCTTGGTGTTTGAAAACTGCGGCGCGCTGACAGTGGCCACCACGGCCTTTGGCCCGTCTGTGTTGCGAAAGCCGCCCATGACCACGGCCGCCATTTCAAGCGCGATGACGGCGCCCAGAGTGCCGGCGATCGGAAAATGTTTCCAGAACCCCTGGCGCAAGCTGTCCACATTGATGTCGAGCATCATCACGACAAACAGGAACAGCACCATGACCGCGCCCACGTACACCAGCACCAAAGTAATCGCCAAAAACTCGGCCTTCAACAAAATCCACAAGGCCGCCGCCTGCGCGAACGCCAGCACCAGATAGAGTGCAGCGTAAACCGGGTTGCGCGCCGTGATGACGCGAAACGAGGCAAACATCAGCACCGCCGAGAATAAATAGAAAAAGCCTGTCTTGATATCCATGAATTGGGTCTTTTAGGGACGTGGAATTGGCGGCGAATCAGCGGTATTTGGCGTCCGCCGCGCGAGCGGCGGCGATTTCGCCCTCGTAACGGTCACCGACCGCCAGCAACATCTCTTTGGTGAAGTACAGGTCGCCCCGTTTTTCGCCGTGGTATTCAAGGATGTGGGTCTCAACAATCGAATCGACCGGGCAACTCTCTTCACAGAAACCGCAAAAAATGCATTTGGTCAGATCGATGTCATAACGCGTGGTACGGCGCGAACCATCGTCACGAACCTCGGATTCAATGGTGATTGCCATCGCCGGGCACACCGCCTCGCACAATTTGCAGGCAATACAGCGTTCTTCACCGTTCTCATAACGTCGAAGCGCGTGCAGCCCCCGGAAGCGTGGGCTCAAGGGTGTTTTCTCCTCGGGGAACTGGATCGTGACTTTGCGGCGAAACGCGTATTTTCCGGTCAGGGCCAGTCCCTTGAAAAGCTCCACCAGCATAAAGCTCGATAGAAAATCCTTGAGGGAAAATGGCTGGGATTCAAGTGTTGACGTGTTGCTGGACATAGCTGACTCCAATTACTTCCAGATCGTGAACGAAGTTTGCATCCAGGCGCCGACTACGATCAGCCACACCAGTGTCAATGGAATGAAGATCTTCCAGCCCAGGCGCATGATCTGGTCATAACGGAAACGCGGCAGCGTTGCACGAATCCAGATGAATGAAGTCACCACCGCGCAGGTCTTGATGCCCAGCCAGATCCAGCCAGGAATCCAGTTCAAGAATGTGCTGTCCACCGGAGGCAGCCAGCCGCCCAGGAACATGATGGAAGCAAGCACGGACACCAGCCACATGTTGGCGTATTCCGCCAGGTAAAACATGGCATAGGACATGCCCGAATATTCGACCATGTGCCCGGCGACAATTTCCGACTCGCCCTCCACCACGTCGAATGGGTGCCGGTTGGTTTCGGCCAGGCCAGAGATGATGTAAACCATGAAAATTGGCAACAGGGGCAACCAGTTCCAGGACAGGAAATTCAGTCCCATCGCAGCGAACTGCCCTTTGCCCTGACCCGTCACGATGTCTGTCATGTTCATGCTTGATGAAATCATGAGAACTACGACCAGGCAAAAGCCCATGGCAATTTCATAACTGACCATTTGCGCAGACGCCCGCAGGGCGCCCAAAAACGCGTATTTTGAATTGGACGCCCAGCCCGCTATGACAACGCCATAAACTTCCATGGAGGTGATGGCCATGATGAAGAGGAGTCCGGCATTGACGTTGGCCAAGGCCGTCTCAGGCCCAAACGGAATGACCGCCCAGGCTGCCATGGCCGGCATGATCGTCAAAATCGGACCGAGCAGAAACAGGCCTTTGCTGGTTGCTGCAGCAGGGATCAGGATTTCTTTGCCCAAGAGCTTGAGGGCATCGGCGATCGGCTGCAACAGCCCGAACGGCCCGACGCGATTGGGGCCAATGCGAATTTGAATCCAGCCAATCACCTTGCGCTCCCACAAAGTGAGGTAGGCCACAGCACCCATCAACGGCGCTACGATGACAACAATCTTGATCAAAATCCACAGCACCGGCCAGGCCAGCACCGCCCACCACGACGCGTTGATCAGGCCCTGACCGAATGAAAAAATCGCGTCGATCATGCGATGGCCCCTTCAATTGCCACAGGCCGGGCGTCGGCCGTCATTTGCAGCGAGGACGCGCGGCGAACCATGGAGTCCAGTGCGTAGATGCTGGCGACTGTGGGGACAACAGAAGCGGGTGACAGATCAATTCCGCCCTGTGTGGCGTTGCTCAGACTGGCCGAAGGCAGGTGCCTGGTTTCGGATTCCCGCGCTTCCCCACCCAGCGCCTTGGACAACACTTGCTGCGAGGATTCGAAATCGAAACCCGGCAGACTCAACATATTGGCAAACACGCGCAGGACCTTCCAGCCGGGGCGCGTGTCACCCAACGGTTTGACAACCGCATGGAAGCCCTGGACACGGCCCTCAGCGTTGATAAAGGTTCCTGGCGTTTCCGTGAACGGCGCAATGGGGAGGACAACGTCGCAAAAAGCCATATTGGCCTTGAACGGGCTCAGGCTGACCACCATTTGGCACTGGCTCAAAGCGCGGACCGCAGCGGCGCCGCCTGCAGAATCAAACTCCGGCTCGGTATTGAGCAACACGACCGCCTTGAGTCCGCCACCAAGCATTTGCCCCGCGTTGAGGCCCCCTGGGCCGGGCAAGGCACTTGCAATTTGTGCACCGACCGTGTTCGCGGCTTCCGTCAGATAACCCACAGTTGCGCCAGTTTGCGCCCCAATCCAGTTCGCCAAGGCCAACAGGCTTTCGGCTTTGGCGTGGTGGGCTGCTGCATTGCCAAGCAAAATTGCCTTGCGCCCACCACCGAGAAGCGACAGGGCAATCGCTTTCGCGCTATCGCTGACATTGGCCACGACGGGCGCAGCCACCCCTTTTTCCAAAGCGACCGCTGCAGCGATTTCCGCCAATGCGGTGGCCCAATGGGCGGACTCTGCAATCAGGCTGTTGGCAATTGGCATCGCCCAGTCCTGGGCTTTCCAGTGGACCAGGTTGACCGCGCAACCCATGCGCGCGGCATGGCGGATTCGCAGCGCAAACAGCGGGTGGTCTTTGCGCAGATTGGAACCCACCACCAGAACGCGCTGCAATTTGGAGAGCGAAGCGATACTCGTGCCCAACCAGCGGACTTGCGTTTCGCCCACCGCAGACGCTGGCGGAAATTCTGCATTGCGCAAGCGGTAATCAATGTTTTCGCTGCCCAGGCCGCGCATCAACCCGGCGGCAAGGTACAACTCCTCCAACGTACTGTGCGGGCTGACCAGGGCGCCAATACTCGATGCTCCGTGATCGGCCTTGATTTGTTTCAGGCCATTGGCCACGTATTCAAGCGCGGTCTGCCAGTCGACTGCCTTCCAGGCCCCGCCCTGCTTGATCATAGGTGCAGTCAGGCGCTCTTCGCTGTTCAATGCTTCATAGGAAAACCGGTCACGATCCGCAATCCAGCATTCGTTGACTTCTTCATTCTCCAGCGGTACCACGCGCATGACCTTGTTGTTCTTGACCTGGACAATCAAGTTGGCGCCAGTGGAGTCATGCGGGCTGACAGACTTGCGCCGAGACAGCTCCCAAGTCCGCGCGCTGTATCTAAACGGTTTGCTAGTGAGGGCACCCACCGGGCAAATATCAATCATGTTGCCCGAGAGTTCCGAGTCAATGGTCGAGCCGATGAAGGTTTCGATTTCGGCATGTTCACCGCGATGCGACATGCCCAGTTCCATCGCGCCGGCAACCTCCTGGCCAAAACGGACACAGCGCGTGCAATGGATGCAACGGCTCATCTCCTGCATCGAAATCAGCGGACCGACTTCTTTGACGGCAACGACACGCTTTTCTTCGTCGTAACGTGAAGCCGAACCGCCATAACCGACCGCCAGATCCTGCAATTGGCATTCACCACCCTGGTCGCAGATCGGGCAATCCAATGGGTGGTTGATCAGCAAAAACTCCATCACCGACTGCTGCGCCTTGATGGCCTTGTCGCTCTTGGTGCGAACTATCATGCCTTGCGTCACAGGCGTGGCGCAAGCCGGCATGGGTTTGGGCATTTTCTCCACATCGACCAGGCACATGCGGCAATTGGCGGCAATGCTGAGCTTCTTGTGATAACAGAAATGCGGGATGTACGTGCCCGCCTTTTCAGCGGCCTGCATGATCAGGCTGCCTTCAACAACTTCCACCTTCTTGCCGTCGAGATCGATTTCAATCATGGGGTCGCTCTGGGTCAAACGTAGGCCGGGACCATACAGGTCTTGTGCTCAACGTGGTATTCAAATTCATGACGGAAGTGCTTGATCATGGCGCGCACTGGCATGGCTGCCGCGTCACCCAGCGCGCAAATGGTGCGGCCCTGGATGTTGTCTGCCACCGAGTTGAGCAAGTCCATGTCGCTGGGGCGTCCATGGCCAGTCTCGATGCGATCCACCATGCGTGACAGCCAGCCCGTGCCTTCGCGGCAAGGTGTGCATTGGCCGCAGGACTCGTGCATGTAAAAGTAGCTCAGGCGCTGCAGAGACTTCACCATGCAACGGCTGTCATCCAGAACGATGACGGCGCCGGAACCCAGCATGGAGCCGGCTTTGGCAATGGAGTCGTAGTCCATGGTGCAGCCCATCATGATGTCGGCAGGCAGGATCGGCGCGGACGACCCGCCCGGAATCACCGCTTTGAGCTTGCGACCGTTGCGAACGCCACCAGCGATTTCCAAGAGTTTGGAAAACGGGGTTCCCAAGGGTACTTCATAGTTGCCAGGTAGTTCCACATCCCCACTGACCGAATAAATCTTGGTGCCGCCATTGTTGGGCTTGCCACAGGCAAGGTAGGCCGCGCCACCATTGCGGATGATCCATGGAACAGCCGCAAAGGTCTCCGTGTTGTTGATGGTGGTCGGTTTGCCGTACAGGCCGAAGCTGGCGGGGAAAGGTGGCTTGAACCGGGGTTGGCCCTTTTTGCCTTCCAGCGATTCCAGCAAGGCGGTTTCTTCGCCGCAGATGTAGGCGCCAAAACCATGAGCCGCATGAAGCTGAAAACTGTAGCTGCCGCCCAGAATGTGGTCCCCCAGGTAACCGGCGGCACGGGCTTCTTCCAGCGCTTCCTCAAACCGGTCATAGGTGGTAAAGATTTCGCCGTGAATGTAGTTGTACCCGACGCTGATGCCCATGGCATACGCGGCGATGATCATGCCTTCGATCACGATATGCGGGTTGAATTGCAGAATGTCGCGGTCTTTGCAGGTGCCGGGTTCACCTTCGTCCGAATTGCAGACCAAGTATTTCTGGCCGGGGAACTGGCGCGGCATGAAGCTCCACTTCAGGCCTGTCGGAAAACCCGCGCCGCCACGGCCGCGCAATGCAGACTCCTTGACCACGGCAATGACTTGGTCCTGGGTCATTCCGGCGGGTTTGCCATCTTCGGCGGGGGACGAACCATCCTTGCCCAAAATTTTGCGCAAGGCCTGATAACCGCCTCGCGCTTCGTAATCCTTCAGCCACCAGTTCGACCCATTCAAATCCGCATAAATCTGCGGATTGATGTGGCGGCCATGAAAACAGGTCTCAAGGCCATTGGCCTGAAACTGCGCGAGAACTTGTTCGGCAGACGTCATTTGACCAGTGCCCCTGAAGAAACAGCCGAGGCGCGCAAGCCATCGACCAATTGATCCAGCTTGTCATTGCTCATAAAGCTGCACATGGTCCTGTCATTGACCAGCATCACTGGTGAATCGGCACAGGCGCCCAGACATTCGCTTTGCTGCAAGGTAAACAGGCCGTCAACCGTCGTTTGCCCCATGTGAATGCCCAACTTGCCTTCGAGGTGCTGGAGTGCGGCCTGTCCATCACGCAACTGGCACGGCAGATTGGTACAGACATTCAGCTTGAACTTGCCGACCGGCCGCTGGTTGTACATGTTGTAGAAGGTCGTGACCTCATGCACTGCCATGGGCGCCATGCCCAGATGGTCTGCAATCACTTTTTCACTCTCGACGCTGACATACCCGATCTCCTGCTGGACGATGGCCAGACAGGCCATCACCGCAGACTGTTTTTGATCTGCCGGGTACTTGGCAACCTCAACATCAAAACGCTTTATGGCAGCTGCCGAGATCATCGATCAATCTCCCCAAACACAATATCCATGGTGCCGATGATGGCCACCGCATCTGCAATCATGTGGCCACTGGCCATTTCATTCAAGCCAGCCAGGTGGGCAAAACCTGGTGCACGGATTTTTAGCCGATACGGCTTGTTGGCCCCGTCACTGACGATGTAAATGCCGAACTCGCCCTTTGGATGCTCTACAGCGGCATAGGTTTCGCCCTCGGGCACGTGAAAACCTTCGGTGAATAGCTTGAAGTGGTGGATCAACTCTTCCATGTTGGACTTCATGGACTCACGGTCCGGACCCGCAACCTTGTGGTTGTCGGTGATCACCGGGCCGGGGTTTGCGCGCAACCAGTCGACGCATTGCCTGATGATGCGGTTGGACTGCTTCATCTCTTCCATACGCACCAGATAGCGGTCATAACAGTCGCCGGTCTTGCCCACCGGAATGTCAAAGTCCATGCGGTCGTACACGTCGTAAGGCTGCTTTTTGCGCAGGTCCCAGGCCACACCGGACCCGCGTAGCATGGCACCGGTGAAACCGAGGTTCATCGCGCGTTCCGGCGTGACAACACCGATGCCGACGGTTCGCTGTTTCCATATGCGGTTGTCGGTCAGCAGCGTGTGGTATTCGTCGTGATAAGCCGGAAAGCGCTGGGTGAAGTCGTCAATGAAATCCAGCAGGGAACCATTGCGGTTGGTGTTGAGCTCCTTGATCGCCCTGGCATTGCGGACCTTGTTGGCCTTGTATTGCGGCATCGTCTCCGGCAAGTCACGATAGACGCCACCGGGTCGGAAGTAAGCCGCATGCATGCGCGCGCCACTGGCGGCTTCGTACATGTCGAACAGGTCTTCCCGCTCCCGAAAAGCGTACAGCAGCAGAGTCATCGCACCGCAATCCAGTCCATGCGCCCCCACCCACAACAGGTGGTTGAGCAAGCGGGTGATTTCAGAAAACATCACTCGGATGTACTGGGCACGCACAGGCACCTCGATGCCCATCAGTTTCTCGATGGCCAGGCAGTAGGCATGCTCGTTGCACATCATGGACACATAGTCGAGCCGGTCCATATAGGGCAAGTTCTGGATGAAGGTCTTGCTCTCGGCCAGCTTCTCGGTGGCGCGGTGCAGCAGGCCGATATGCGGGTCAGCGCGCTGGATCACCTCTCCATCCAATTCGAGCACCAGGCGCAAAACGCCGTGGGCTGCCGGGTGCTGTGGTCCGAAATTCAGGGTGTAATTCTTGATCTCAGCCATGGGTCAAACCACCATAGTTGTCTTCGCGGATGATGCGCGGTGTGATTTCACGGGGTTCTATCGTCACGGGCTGATAGATCACCCGCTTTTGTGCGGCGTCATAACGCATTTCGACGTGGCCCGTCGTCGGGAAGTCTTTGCGGAACGGATGACCGATGAAACCATAGTCCGTCAAAATGCGACGCAGGTCGTTGTGGCCTTCAAAGACGATGCCGAACAGGTCGAACGCCTCGCGTTCAAACCAGTTGACGGAACTCCAGAGGTCGCACAGCGACGCCACCACAGGCACACCATCATCTGGTGCGAATACCTTCAGGCGAATACGCTGGTTCAAGCTGACTGACAGCAGATGGGAGACAATGCAGTACCGGCCGCCGTCAAACGCACCATCACGGTTATCCTTGTATTCAGAATAATCAACGCCACACAGATCCACCAGCAACTCGAATCTACAGTCGGGGGCGTCTCGCAGGATAGCTGCCACGGCCAGGTAATTGGCACTTGACGTGACGACAGTGACTTCGCCATGCGCCACGCTGATGCGCAGGGCCTTGTCGCCCAGCGCGGTTGCCACGTTTGTTTTCAGAACCTCTGGGTCTACAGCAAATGCAGTCATCAATCGATCCTCACGCACGGGCAATGGTTTGTGTGCGACGGATCTTTTGCTGTAGCTGGATGATGCCGTACAACAGCGCCTCTGCCGTCGGCGGGCAACCGGGCACATAGACGTCCACCGGCACGATGCGATCGCAGCCACGGACGACGGAATAGCTGTAGTGGTAGTAGCCACCACCGTTGGCACATGAACCCATGCTGATGACCCAGCGGGGCTCGGACATCTGGTCATACACCTTGCGCAGGGCCGGCGCCATCTTGTTGCACAAGGTGCCTGCCACAATCATCAAATCAGACTGGCGTGGACTGGCGCGAAACACCTCCGCGCCAAACCGGCTGATGTCGTAACGGGCCGCTGCCGCGTGCATCATTTCGACCGCACAACATGCCAGGCCAAATGACATAGGCCACAACGACCCCGTCTTGGCCCAGTTCATGACCGAGTCATACGACGTGGTCATGAAACCCTCTTTGAAAACGCCTTCAATTGCCATGGCTGTGTTCCTGATTCAGACCTTGCTCATTCCCAATCCAGGGCGCCTTTTTTCCACTCGTAGACAAAGCCTACGACCAGAATGCCCAGGAAGACCATGACCGACCAGAAACCCAGCGGACCAATTTCCTTCAAGGCAACTGCCCAGGGAAACAGGAAGGCGATTTCAAGGTCAAAAAGGATGAAGAGGATGGCGACAAGGTAATAGCGCACGTCGAATTTCATGCGGGCATCTTCAAATGCCTCGAAGCCGCACTCGTAGGGGGAGTTTTTGGCCGCATCGGGCCGGTTGGGGCCAAGGATGAAACCAATGGCCTGTGGCGCAATGCCGACTGCAATGCCAACCAAGATGAACAACAGGACTGGCAGATATTGATCAATGTTCATCTTGAATTCTGTTTGGTGCCGTCGGCGAGACTCGAACTCGCACAGCTTTCGCCACTACCCCCTCAAGATAGCGTGTCTACCAATTTCACCACGACGGCTGCTTTTGTTTATCGGGCAAGCAGGAGGGGCTTTGCAGTTTTTTCGCCTGTCCGAAGCCCTAGAGTTTACCCTGAAAATGAGTGCTTGCCCCCGCAGAGGCTGCCAATTTGCACTGGTGTCCAACGCACCATCATTTGGACGGAATCTGCGCCGCGCCAGATGCGACTGGCGCCGGTGCTGGCGCAACTGCGACAGGCGCTGAAGACGCCCCGGCAGGCACTGCCGCAGCAACGCCTTCAAGAACACTTCCGCTGCCGGTACTTGCAGTGCGCAAATTGCCGAAATACGCCAAAGCCAGAGTAGCCACAAAAAACACGGTCGCCAGTACTGCGGTCGTGCGAGACAGGAAGTTGGCGCTGCCGCTGGCGCCAAACAGGCTGCCCGAGCCGCCACTGCCAAATGCCGCACCCATATCGGCGCCTTTGCCGTGCTGTACCAGGATCAGGCCGATCATGGCCAGCGCCGATATCATCTGCACCGCCAAAATGATGTTCAATACGATATTCACAATTACTCCTAAATATATAGCCGTCTATGCTTGCTGCACTTGGGCTGCAGCAATGATTGTCAAGAAATCCGGGGCTTTGAGGGCGGCGCCGCCAATCAGGCCGCCGTCGATATCCGGCTGGGCCAGCAATTGCGCGGCATTGGCCGCGTTCATGCTGCCGCCGTACAAAATCAGGATGCGGTCCGAATGCGTGGTGGCCGCCTTGAGCTGGGCACGCAACACAGCGTGAACTTGCTGCGCCTGCTCTGCCGTCGCGGTCTTGCCGGTGCCGATGGCCCACACCGGCTCATAAGCCACCACGATTTCGCTGATGCAATGGCCGTTGTCATGAATGACTGCGGCCAACTGGCGCTTCACGACTTCTTCGGTCTTGCCGGCTTCGCGCTCGGCAAGCGTCTCGCCGAGACAGACGATGGGTGTAATGCCACAAGCCAAGGCCTGTTTGGCTTTCAAGGACACCACGGCATCCGTTTCACCGTGGTACTGGCGGCGCTCGGAGTGGCCAACCAGGGTGAAGCGCACACCCATTTCCTTGAGCATGGCACCCGAGTTTTCACCCGTGAAGGCGCCAGCGGCATGCTGGGACACGTCTTGTGCGCCAAGCAGGATAGGGCTGCCACTGATCAGGGCGTGAACAGAGGCCAGGTAAACGGAGGGCACGCAGATTGCAACATCCACGTCGGGCGCACCAAGCCCGGCGATCACGGCCTTGACCAGCGCCTCATTGGCGGCCAGGCTGCCGTTCATCTTCCAGTTGCCGGCTATCAGTTTTCTCTTCATGGCGTCACTCCTGGCGTGCTGCTACACATGGCTCCAGCGCAAGACAATCTTGCCGATGTGCTGGTTGGATTCCATCAAGGCGTGGGCTTTCGCGGCACCACTGCCCGAGGCGTCACCGACCGCGTCAAACACGGAATGGATCACGGTTTTCACACTGCCGTTTTCCAGCAGCGGCCAGACGTTCTTCTTCAGGTTGTCGGCAATTGCCGCCTTGAAGGCGATGGGCCTGGGGCGAAGCGTGGAGCCGGATATCGTCAAACGCCGGCGCAACACGACACCCGCGTTGACTTCGGCCTTGACACCGCCCTGGACGGCGATGATGGCTAGGCGGCCGTCTTCCGCCAGACATTCAATTTCACGTGCGACATAGGCGCCGGCGACCATGTCAAGAATGACGTTGACACCGGCACCACCCGTGATTCTCTTGACCTCGGCCACGAAATCATGGGTCTTGTAGTTGATGGCGTGATCGGCGCCGAATGACAGGCATGCCGCGCATTTCTCATCACTGCCCGCCGTGACAATCACTTGGGACCCCAGGGCTTTTGCCAGTGCAATGGCCGTGACGCCAATGCCGCTGGTACCGCCCTGTATCAACAGCGTCTCGCCTTTTTGCAGGCGGGCGCGGTCAAACACATTGCTCCAGACGGTGAAGAAAGTCTCGGGCAGGCTGGCCGCCTCTACGTCGCTCAAGCCCATGGGTGACGGCAGGCACTGGACCACTGGCGCCACACAATACTCGGCATATCCACCGCCTGCGACCAGGGCGCAAACGCGGTCGCCAATTTTCAAACCGGCGCTGGCCATGGCTCCTGCGTCACCGCTCTCGATTACACCCGCCACTTCAAGGCCAGGCAGATCAGAAGCGCCGGGCGGCACCGGGTAATTGCCGGTGCGCTGCAACACGTCGGGGCGGTTCACACCGCTGGCGTTCACGCGGATCAGCAACTCGCCAGCGCCTGCAACCGGCATGGGCCGCACTGCCGCGCGAAGCACGTCAGGGGCTCCAAAAGAGGTGATTTCGATGACATTCATGATAAAACCAGGCATATGCCCTCGTGCTGTCTATATAGTTAGCTATAATTTACGTAGCAAATCAAAACCGCGCGAGGCTTGGGCTTGCGGCGCATCCGCAGCCTTGGCCCTCGACTTACTGCTGCGCCGGGCGATCCAGCAAAGCCTTCATCGACAGCTTGATGCGGCCTTTTTCATCCGTCTCCATGACTTTGACCTTGACGATCTGGCCTTCGGACAGATAGTCCGTGACTTTTTCAACGCGCTCGTGGGCGATCTGGCTGATGTGCAGCAGGCCGTCTTTGCCAGGCAGCAGGTTGACCAGGGCGCCGAAGTCCAGAATCTTGGTGATCGGGCCTTCGTAGACCTTGCCGATTTCCACTTCAGCGGTGATCTGCTGGATGCGGCGCTTGGCTTCGTCGGCCTTGGCGTTGTCGGTCGCGGCGATGGTGATGGTGCCGTCTTCCTCGATGTTGATCTGGCAACCGGTTTCGTCAGTCAGCGCGCGGATGACCGCGCCGCCCTTGCCGATCACGTCACGGATTTTTTCCGGATTGATCTTCATGGTGTAGAGCTTGGGCGCAAAGCTGGAGATTTCAGCCTTGGCTTCACCCATGGCTTCCTGCATCTTGCCCAGGATGTGCATGCGTGCCTCTTTGGCCTGGGCCAGTGCGACTTGCATGATTTCTTTGGTGATGCCCTGGATCTTGATGTCCATCTGCAAGGCGGTGATGCCGTTGGTGGTCCCTGCCACCTTGAAGTCCATGTCGCCCAGATGATCTTCATCACCCAGGATGTCGGTCAGCACGGCGAACCGGCCACCGTCCTTGATCAGGCCCATGGCGATGCCGGCCACATGGGCTTTCATGGGCACACCAGCGTCCATCAAACTCAGGCAACCGCCGCAGACCGACGCCATGGACGACGAGCCATTCGACTCGGTGATTTCTGACACAACACGCATGGTGTAGGGAAAATCTTCCTTGCTTGGCAGGCAGGCGATCAAGGCACGCTTGGCCAGACGGCCGTGGCCGATTTCGCGGCGCTTGGGTGTGCCCACGCGACCGGTTTCGCCCGTGGCGAACGGAGGCATGTTGTAGTGCAGCATGAAGCGGTCTTCGTATTCACCGGCCAGTGCATCGATGCGTTGTGCGTCGCGTTCGGTGCCGAGCGTGGTGACGACCAGGGCCTGGGTTTCGCCACGTGTGAACAGGGCAGAACCATGGGTGCGCGGCAATACGCCGTTGCGGATTTCAATGGCGCGCACGGTGCGTGTGTCGCGGCCGTCAATGCGCGGCTCGCCAGCCAGAATCTGGCTGCGGACGATGCGGGCTTCGATGTCAAACAACATGCCTTCAACGGCGACAGCGTCAAACACCACGCCTTCGGCTTTCAGGCCAGCCTTGACCCAGGTGTAGGTCTCGCGCGTGGCATGGGTGCGGGCTTGCTTGTTGCGAATCTGGTAGGCGGCGGCGAGTTTTTCCTCGGCCAGCGCGCCAACCTTGGCGATCAGGATTTCATCCTTGGCCGGCGCCTTCCAGTCCCACACCGGCTTGCCGGCGTCGCGAACGAGTTCGTGAATCGCGTTGATGGCGATGTTGCCCTGCTCGTGGCCAAACACCACAGCGCCGAGCATGATTTCTTCTGACAGCTGCTGGGCTTCAGACTCGACCATCAACACAGCCGCTTCAGTACCAGCGACGACCAGGTCAAGGATGGAGTCCTTGCGTGCGGTCTGGCCGGGGTTGAGCACATAAGCGCCATTGACATAACCGACGCGGGCCGCGCCAATCGGGCCGCTGAAAGGAATGCCGCTGACCGACAGGGCCGCACTGACCGCGATCAGCGCTGCAATATCGGCATCGACTTCGGGGTTCAACGACAGGGTGTGAACAACCACGTGGACTTCGTTGAAGAAGCCTTCTGGAAACAGCGGGCGGATTGGGCGGTCTATCAGGCGGCTGGTCAACGTCTCGAACTCGCTGGGGCGGCCTTCGCGCTTGAAAAAGCTGCCGGGGATTTTGCCCGCAGCGTAGGTTTTCTCAAGGTAATCGACGGTCAAGGGAAAAAAGTCCTGGCCGGCTTTGCCTTCGGTTTTGGCGACGACAGTGGCCAAAACCACGGTGCCTTCCATGTCCAGCAGCACGGCGCCGGTGGACTGGCGCGCGACTTCGCCGGTTTCCATAACGACCTTGTGCTGGCCCCACTGGAAGGTTTTTGTGACTTTGTTGAAAATGCTCATGTTGTGTTCTCCTGGTGATTTTGGGAAGTGAAAGCCACCTCGCCCAAGCCCGGATCAGCCCCACAGAACACGATGCCATTCCAGTTAAATTCGACCTTGAATTCAGTTGGAATGACACAGCTTCGCTCCGTGTTGAGTCTGTTCCGAAGTAAAAAACGCCCGAGCTTTTGAAAAACCCAGGCGTTTTGTGTCGTCAGCCGCGCAAAGAAGTGAAATTACTTGCGCAGGTTCAATTTGGTGATCAGCGCGCTGTAACGCTCGTGATCTTTGGAATTCAAATAGTCCAGCAGCTTGCGCCGGCGGCTCACCATGCGCAGCAGGCCACGGCGGCCATGGTGGTCTTTGGCATGGGTCTTGAAGTGGGGCGTCAGCTCGTTGATGCGGGCGGTGAGCAAGGCGACCTGGACTTCGGGGCTACCGGTGTCACCGGCCTGGCGTGCGTTGTCTTTGACGACAGCGGCTTTGATGCTGGATGCAATCATTTATGTTTCCTGTGGGCTGAGAATTCGCTTCTGAACTTGCGCCAGGGGCTGGAACTGCTCCTGGCGTGCGCCATGCCAGGGTGGCAAAGCCGTTCAATTATAGCGCGGATAATGCCTTGATGACCTCCTCGGCCAAATCCAGCCAGGCCAGCATGCCCTTCATCATGGCCACCGTGCTGATCGACATGCTGGCCATTGGCATCATTATTCCGGTGCTGCCAGCCATGGTCGGCAGCTTTACCAGTTCCCAGACCGACCAGGCCTACTGGTACGGCGTGGTCGCATTCTCGTTCGGGCTTGCCAATTTTATTGCGTCACCCATTCTGGGCGCACTGTCAGACCAGTATGGCCGCCGCTCAATATTGCTGCTGGGCTTTTTGGGCCTGTGCATCAGTTTTTACGGGACTGCCATGGCCACCAGCCTGTGGGTACTGATAGCCGTCAGAACGGTAGCGGGCGCAATGCAGGCCAATATCTCCATCGCCAACGCCTATGTGGCTGATTTCACACCACCCGAAAAACGCACCAAAAACTTTGGCATGCTGGGCGCCATGCAGGGCCTGGGCTTTATTGTGGGGCCGGTGATGGGCGGCTTGCTGGGCGCCATCAATTTGCACCTGCCGTTTCTGGTGGCCGGTGTGCTGGCCTCGGCCAATCTGGTCTACGGTTATTTTGTATTGCCGGAGTCGTTGGCCAAAGACAAGCGCAAAGCTTTTCAGTTGCGGGCCGCCAACCCATGGGCGGCACTACAGAGATTGACTGCGCTCAAAGGCGTGGGTTCCCTGGTCGGGGTGGTGGCCTTCAGCGGCCTGGCGCAATTCATGCTGTACACCACCTGGGTGCTCTACACCACTTTCAAGTTTGGCTGGGGTCCGCTTGAAAACGGCTGGTCGCTGGCCGCCGTGGGCGTCGTTTCGGTCATTGTGCAGGGCTTTTTGCTGGGCAAACTGCTCAAGTTTTTTGCCCCCCAAACCCTGGCAATTTTGGGGTTGATATCGTCCGCCCTGGCCTACCTGTTTTGGGGCCTGGCTTATGAAGGCTGGATGATGTTTGCCGTAATCGGCGTCAATTTTCTGGGCTTCACGGTGACCGCCGCCGTCAACAGCATGATCTCCAGCGCCGCAGATGCCAGCAGCCAGGGCGCCACCCTGGGTGCTGTCAGTTCGCTCAACAGCCTGATGGCGGTGCTGGCGCCGCTGATCGGCGCGCCGCTGCTGGCGCTGGTGTCCCACCTGCCCAAGGGCGACTGGCGCATCGGCGCGCCGTTTTATTTTTGTGCGGCCTTGCAGCTAGTGTCCATGCTGCTGGCGGTTTATCATTTTCGGAAACACCGAACCCGGGAAATAAGCCGCTAGCCCTCATGAAATAAGCGTACTTAGCTATTTTTTTCGTAGCATTTTAACTGCTATCACCCATACCGCGATCTCTGGCAAAGAGCGCCAGCCGCAGACGTTCGGTAAAGCCCACCGCGGCTTGCGCACCGTCCAGCGTACGCCAACCCGCCAGAAGCCGGCGTGTCCAGCCGGGGCCCCGGCCCACGACATCTTCCCAAGTGCGAATCAGCGCATCGCCATCGTGGTCCAGCAGATAGTCAATCAATGCACCCGCCTGCGCCAGGTCTTTGTTCGCCTTGACGCGTTGAGCCAAAGGCCGCTCGCCAAACACGATCAGCTTGTGCAGCGCAAACCGGTGCGGTTGCGGCACGTTGACCACCACCGGGCCATTGCGGGTCAGCAGCGTGGCGCGCATCGGGTCTTCCAGCGACAGTTCCATGAACTTGAGCGGTTGCAACGTCAAATTCAGGCTTGGAACGAACACAGGCGCATCACCCGTGCGGCCGACTGTCGTCAAAAAATCCAAATCAAAATCAGGTTCGTCCGGCTTTTTAAAGGTCGTGTTGCTTTGCACCGGGATGAACCCCATGCCCAGCGAGTCAATCGCCGCCCGGCCATCGAACTTCAGGTTGGACGGCAAGGCGATTGAAAGATTTTTCCCCGCATGGGCAAAATCCAGATCCAGCGTGAAGGCCCCCGTGTTCCAACGCACGCCAAAGTGGTTTTGGTAAGCCAAAAACGCGTGGGTTCCCACCAAAATCCCTCCTGCGCCAAAAAAGCCGTAATCGCCCAGCCGGGTTATCACACGGGCATGCTTGAGCGGAATTTCCGCACATCCGTATGCAATGGCGGCACGCGCCATCCGCAGCAAGGCAGATTGTTCCGACCGCATCTGCGGATTGGCGTGTTGCGCCATCACGCTGCGGGTGGCATCATCGTCAGGGCCGACGTAAACCTGCTGCGCGGCTCCGCCCGGCATTTTGACCTGGTAGTACCAGTAATCGCGCGGCGCACCTTTTTTCTTGGCAAAACCACCAGGCAGGCTTGCGATCGACCGCTGCAACTCGGCCTGGCGCGCCGCAGTGTCAAGCCCTGCAAAAGCAGCTTGGGCCGCAGCCGATATTTCTTCGAAGTGTTTCACTATACTACTTGAATTTTTTATGTAGTATAGTAAATTTTCGCGTTGTAGTTCGGTGATTGACCATCGGCGCAGTTGACGTTATCGAGGTGGCTGGCGTGGGTCAGCAGCTCAATCATGTCGGCTGCCCAAGCTTGCCCTTGCTCCTCCAACAGGTAGGTCAACTCGCGCAAGTGGTGGGCG
>JANMVT010000305.1:0-2276 GCA_031392945.1 Rhodoferax sp.
GTCGGTGGCGACGATGCCCAGCGGCAACGGGAAACTCTCGATCAACTGGTCGTTGACCTGTTTGTTCACATACCGCGCCAGCGCCTCGCCCCGAAACATGCCCCGGCTGAAGATCGGCAGGGTCCAGTCGGTGATGGCTGCCTCGTCCATGGTTTCGGCCACCTGCTGCAACTGGGCGCCGGTTTTGCCGCTGGCGTAAATTGCGGCGACCAGGCTGCCCGCCGAGGTGCCCACCACCAGACTGGGGCGTATGCCGGCCTCTTCCAGCACCTGGATCACCCCGATGTGCGCAATGCCGCGCGCGGCCCCGCCGCCCAAGGCCAGGCCGATTCTGGGCGGGCGTTTGGGGACGGCGGGAAGGCTGGCGGGCGCTTCAGCCTTGGGCGGGCTGCCGGGCGGCGCAGTCGGCGACCGGGCGCAGCCGCCCAAGGCCAGGGCGATGGCCAGCGGGACGGCCAGCGCGAAGGCAAAAACACCTGGCGCCGCAGGTGGCGCGGCAGGTGGGTGGGCCAGGCGCGTGAAAAATCCGGAAACCTGGGTCATGTCAAAGTCAAGTGTGTCAACGCCAAAAATGTGAGTGTCATGTGTTGAGCGCCATGTATTGAGAATGATTCGCGTTTGATATATGATAGGCCTGTCCCCGCGCATCGCGAGACCACGATTGCGCGCTTTTTTTGCCAGACCTCATTACGCCATGAAAAAATTGCCCCTTCGTCCTAAACTCCCCTTCACCCTCGCCCTCGCCTTATCCCTTGGCACGCTCGCCGCCCAGGCGCAGGAGCAGGCGCTGAACCTCTATTCGGCGCGCCACTACGCCACCGACGAGGCGCTGTACAGCAATTTCACCAAGGCCACCGGCATCAAGATCAACCGCGTGGACGCAGACGACGCCGGCATTCTCGCTCGCCTGAAGGCCGAGGGCACAGCCTCGCCCGCTGACGTGATTCTGCTGGTGGACGCGGCGCGCCTTTACCGGGGTGAAGTTGACGGCCTTTTCCTGCCCGTCAAGTCCAAGGCGCTGGAAGACGCAGTTCCCGCCCAGTTTCGCGCCAAGGCCACAGCCGACGGCGCCACACCCTGGTTCGGATTTTCCACGCGCGCACGGGTGGTTGTTTACAACAAGCTCAAAGTCACCAAAACCGATGTTGACAGTTATGAAAAACTGGCCGACACGAAAAACAAGGGATTGTTGTGCATCCGCTCCGGCTCGCATCCCTACAACCTGAGCCTGTTCGGCGCTGTGAGCGAACATCTGGGCGACGCCAAAACCGAAGAATGGCTCAAAGGCCTGGTCGCCAATTTCGCCCGCGCGCCCCAGGGCGGCGACAGCGACCAGATCAAGGGTGTGGCCTCCGGCGAGTGCGGCATCGGCGTGACCAACACCTACTATCTGGCCCGCATCATGCGTTCCAACACGCCAGAGGACAAAGCCGTCGCAGAACGTGTGGGCGTCGTCTTTCCCAACCAGTCGACCTGGGGCACACATGTGAACATTGCAGGCGGTGCGGTCGCGCGGAATTCAAAAAACCCGGCCAATGCCGTCAAGTTTCTGGAATACCTGGCCAGCCCGGCGGCGCAAAACTATTTTGCCGACGGCAACAATGAATGGCCGGTCGCCAGGGGCGTTGCCGTCAACAATCCGGCCTTGAACGCCATGACGGGCGGCAGCTTCAAAAGCGAGACGATTCCGATCAGCGCGGTCGGTGCCAACCAGGTCAAGGTGCAACAAATGCTGGATCGCGTCGGCTTCAAATAATTTCCAGAGGTTGTCGGCTATCCTGCGGTGCTTCAGGCTTGGCAAAGGGCTTGGCAAAGGGCCGGTTTCGTTCAAGGATCCGCATGAAAATTATTGGATATCTGGCCGTTTTGGTCTTGCTGCTGACGCTGGCGCTGGTCATTGCCGGGCAGTTGGGTTTGTTGGCCGGCAAGTTGCCGGGCAATCTGGGCGTGACAGACGGGCGGCTCAAGCCGCCGTCAAAAACGCCCAACAGCGTAAACAGCCAGGCCGCGCTCTATCCGGATCACCCGCAGAAAGATTACGCTGCCGTCGCACCGCTCAAATTCAGCGGCGACGGCGAGGCAGCCATGGCCAGGTTGGCGGAATTGCTACAAAAGACAGAGCGAACCGTGATTGTGAAGCGTGAGCCTGGCTACATTTACGCGCAAAGCCGCACGGCGTTGCTGAAATTCACCGACGACATGGAGTTTTGGCTTGACCGGGCCAATGGCGTGATCCAGGTGCGATCCAGCAGCCGCCTGGGCCGCAAGGACTATGA
>JANMVT010000019.1:0-12175 GCA_031392945.1 Rhodoferax sp.
CGAAAGAATTCAGTGGCAGTTTTGACTAGGGTTCTGAAGGCTGTGCCATCCAGCGGTTTGGGGTTCTTCTTGTCGCGGCCCATGGTCCAGGGCCCAACCAGGGTGGGCTCGGCTTCGGCGTCCCTGAACATGGCCACGGCCCAGCCGTCGTCGTCTTCGTTCTTGATGACCTGGGCGGTCCAGCCGTCGGATCGCCAGGTGCGGGGCTCTTGAATGTTGGAAGTGAGGGCTGTCAAGTGGTCGCCAAAAAAAACACAGAATGCGCGCGAGCGGATGCAGGACTGTAAACGACTTGGGTCGGGAGGCGTCGGATGCTATAAAAATTATATCTAGCTATGCATGTCCCACAAGGGAAAAAGCCTTATTTAACCTCCCAAATGCCGGAAACACCTGGATTGGCCTGGCCGGTCGGGCCTTTGGGGCCCGCTGGTTAAAAGTGCTACGGGTTCCCGAGAAAATCGCGCTTGCCGATCTCGACGCCGTTGTGGCGAAGAATGTTGTACGTCGTCGTGACGTGAAAGTAAAAGTTGGGCGTGGCGTGGCCCAGCAGGAACTGCAGGCCCTTGTAATGCGTCTCTTTGTCGCCGCGCTTGATCACGATGTCTTTGTCTTCTGTGCCGTCAATCTGCGCGGGGGTGATGGTTTTGATGAAGCTGATGGTTTTTGCAATGCGGGCTTTCAGGTCGGCCAGCGTCGTCTCGTTGTCCTCAAAAGCGGGAATGTCCACCCCGGCCAGGCGCGCCACCACGCCTTTGGCGGCATCGCAGGCGATTTGCACCTGGGTGGTCATGGGCAACATGTCGGGAAAGAGCCGGTAGGCGGTCAGGCTGGCGCCGGCCAGCTTTTTGGCATCGACATGCGCCTGGGCTTTGTCCAGGATATTGGACAGGTTGCCCAGGATGTTGACAAAACGCGGCACGCTGGCCTGGTACATGGAGATGGTCATGAAGCTTCCTGATAGTGAATGTTGTCGGGCTGGGCAGCCATGGTATCTGGTATCGGTGACAACACCTTGCCAACCTCGCGCCAGCACCAGCCGCCGTAAAAAGCTTAGTGCACCAGAACGAAGGTTTTTTCAGATTCCATGGGCTACCTGGCCTGCTGGCAGCTGAAATTGCCGGCGAGGTTGATGTCGCCCGAGCCTTTGTAGTGCGCGTACTGCGGGTAGGGGCACAGCGGGCGGCTGCGGCTGGCCGCCCCGAAATAGCCGGGTTTCGACGCTTCGGCGGGCACGCTGGCGGGCGGCGTGCGGCGTTCGACCCAGGCTTCCAGCGCCGTCAGCATGTCAAAGCGGTCGGTCGCCATGCCGCCTGCGCAGTGGTTCATGCCGGGCACCACGAACAGCTTGAGGAAGTCTTGCGCCATGCCCGCTTCGCGTTCGTTGACCCGGTTGTACCAGGCGATGGTTTCATTGGGGCTGACAGCGGGGTCGGCGTTGCCGATCCAGCTGATCATTTTGCCGCCGCTTTGCTTGAACTTGCTCAGGTCGGGCGAGTTGCTCATGCCCCATTCGACGACGGGTTGGCGGTACAGGTCGGTGGTGCGGGTGATGCTGGCCTCGGTGTCGTCCACGTTGTACTTCATGAAGTAGTCCATCGACTGCGGGATCGACAACACCGTGGGCGGAGTCTTCCACAACAGGGCGGCCTGCGGCGCGCTCAGGGTCAGTTTGGTGGCGGTGTTGGTGGAAGCTGCGTAGGCGCCAAACCAGAAGGCGCGAAAGCCCTGGTTGTATTCGACGCCATTCAGGCCGCCAATGCCCGGATCCCACGGATTGCCGGGGTAGATCTGGGCGCCGGCCGATGTCTTCGGCCCGGCAAAGGATTTGCGCAGCGCGCTGACTTGCTCGCCTGTCAGGCAATTGGCGGCCTTGTCTCCCGTGCAGGTGAGCGCCGTCAATTTAGGCACGACCACCGCGTCGGTGCAGGCGGCCAGGTTGTTGGCGATGCCGTCCTTCAGTCCGTCCTGCGCATCGCAGGCGTCAAGGATCGCGTTTGAGACGAGAAGCAGGTCGGCGTCAGAATAAACCTTGTTGATGAGCGGCCGGCCATTGGCGTCAATGTGGCCGGACTTGATGGCCAGCGGCGCGAGGGTCTGTAGCAGATGCGGCACATACGCGGTCATATACGGAATGCTCATGGCCGGCGCACCGGCGACGATGCCGTCGTAGTATTGGGGAAAACGTTGCGCAATGCCCACTGCCTGGCGGCCCCCGTCCGAACAGGACAGAAAGTACGAATGCTCGGGCGATTTCGCGTAAAACGCGCCCACGATGGCTTTGCCGATTTGCGTAGTGACATCGTAGGAGTTGTAGCCAAAGTCGATGCGCGCCTGCGGGTCCCGGGCAAACGCCGACTGGCCACCGGCGTTAGGGTCTGAATTGACGGCGTTGTCGTGCCCGGAATCTTGCACGATGACGGCGTAGCCCCGCGAAAACGCCGTTGACGTCATGCCGGAATACAGGCCGTAACCGGTGTCAAGAATGCCGTTGGAGCCGCCCACGCCCTGCATGAAGAACTTGCCGTTCCAGTTTTCCGGCCCTGGCATGCGCATGCGGAACTTGATGGCATAGGGTTTGCCGTCCACCGCGCTGACGCGTTCATTGATGGCGCCTTCCACCAGGCAATGGGCTTTGGCATCTGGCGCAGCCGCTTGGTCCTCCGCCCGGGTGATGCGCAGGGTGGCCCCGCGCACCGGGTTGTCGGCGGCAACGCGTGCGGCGGCGGCGGCGCAGCTTTGGGGCTGGGCTGTATTCATTGCCGCAGGCGGACTGCCGCAGCCCGCCAAGAGGCTGGCCGCAAAAACGATTGACGAGGCGCTGGTTTGGTTCATTTGGCTTCCTTTGCGGGCTTGGTGTAAACCCTAATATACCGATGAGTATTCTAAAGATACCATTAAGAATGTTAAAAAGCTTTAGGGTAAACCCCATAGCGCCTAGTTTGACGCTCGGGTGACAGAGACATGAACGCAACCTTCGACCACGCTTTGAATCCTGCCACGCAGCCAGATCCCTGCTCAGGCGGGCAGCGCGCTGTGGATGCGGTGGTCGTGGGCGCGGGTTTTGGCGGCCTTTACGCGCTGCATTGCCTGCGCCAGAGGGGCTTCACGGCGCGGGTGTTCGAGCGCGGCGGCGATGTGGGCGGCGTCTGGTACTGGAACCGCTACCCTGGCGCGCGTTGCGATGTGGAGAGCATGCAGTACTCCTATTCATTTGACGAAGACTTGCAACAGGAATGGCGCTGGGGCGAGCGTTTCGCCTCGCAGCCAGAAATTCTGGCGTATGCGCAACATGTTGCAAAGCGGTATGGCTTGCGCCGCGACATCTCGTTTGGCGCCAGCGTGACGGCCGCGCATTACGACGAATCCTCCGCGCTGTGGGACATCCGCACCGACAAAGGGGATCATTTGCGCGCGCGTTTTTGCATTTTCGCCACCGGCTGCTTGTCGGCAGCGCGTTTGCCGGACATCCCTGGCATGGCGGATTTCGAGGGCAAGACCTTCCACACCGGCCAGTGGCCGCATGCGGGGGTTGACTTCAGCGGGCAGCGTGTGGGGGTGATCGGGACCGGGTCGTCGGGCATCCAGGCCATCCCGGAGCTGGCGCAACAGGCCAAGGAGCTGTTTGTATTCCAGCGCACGGCCAACTTCAGCATTCCAGCGCGCAACGCGCCCATGGACGACACGTATGAACGCTCATGGAAAGACAACTACGCCACCTTGCGCCAACGCGCGCGGGACGACACCACCTCTGGCACGGTCTATGAAAAAGGCGTCCACAAGGCGCATGAGATGGAGCCGTCCTTGCGGCAAAGCGAATACGAGCGGCGCTGGGCCACAGGCGGCGTCGCTTTCATGCATTCTTTCAACGACTTGATGCTGGACGCCAGATCGAACGACTCGGCCGCCGAATTTGTGCGCGGGCAGATCCGTGCCACGGTGCGCGACCCGCAAGTGGCCGCCCTGCTGGCGCCGAAAGACCACCCGATCGGCACCAAGCGGATTTGCGTCGACACTGACTACTTTGCCACCTACAACCGCGACAACGTCAGACTGGTGGATTTGCGCCTGGCGCCGGTTGAGCGCATCACGGCCAGCGGGCTGCAAACGACGCAGGCGCATTTTGAGCTCGACAGCATTGTTTTCGCCACGGGTTACGACGCCATGACCGGTTCATTGCTCCAGGTTGACATCCGCGGGCGCGCAGGGCAGACATTGCAACAGGCCTGGGCGGGCGGGCCCGTCAGCTACCTGGGGCTGATGGTCGAGGGGTTCCCGAATTTGTTCACCTTGACCGGGCCGGGCAGCCCGTCGGTGCTTGCCAACATGATCTTTGCCATCGAGCAGCATGTGGACTGGATCGCAGACTGCCTGTGCGCCCTGCGCCAGTGCAGCGTGGACAGCATCGAGGCTACAGTGCAGGCGCAGGAAGCCTGGGTCAAACACGTCAACGACGTGGCCGACCGCACCCTGTTCAAGCAGGCCAACTCCTGGTACCTGGGCGCCAATGTGCCCGGCAAACCGCGCGTTTTCATGCCCTACGCCGGCGGCGTGGTGCCTTACCGGCGCAAATGCGACGAGGTGGCTGCCAATGGTTATGAAGGCTTTTGCCTGCGCGCCCTGGCGACCCAGGGTTGAAGCACCGGCCACTGCAAAACAAACATTCGGACGACCCAATGAAGAACAGCACAAAAGACACTTCCGGCTTGGCGGGGCGCGTGTGTGTGGTCACCGGCGCGGGCAGCGGCATGGGCCGCGCGATCTCGCTGGCGCTGGCCAAAGACGGCGCGCGCGTCGCCGTCCTGGACTTGAACGCTGATGGTGCGGCAGGCACGGTTGACCTGGTCAAGGCGTTAGGGGCCCAGGCGGCAGCCTTCATTTGCGACACATCGGATGGCGCCAGTGTGGCAAACGCGGCAGCCCAAACTGCGGCCATGTATGGTCCCTGCGACGTCTTGGTCAACAACGCCGGCATATTGCGCCCTGGCCCCCTTGCGACGCTCGCGCTGGATGAATGGAACAAGGTGCTGGCCGTCAACTTGACGGGCTATTTCATTTGCGCCCAGGCCTTTGGCAAACAGATGCGGGCCAAGACGGGAGCCGGGGCTGGCGGGGCCATGGTGCACATCGCCTCCATTGCCGCTGCGCACGCCACGGCCAATGCCGGCGCCTACAGCGTGGCCAAGGCAGGCATCGAAATGCTGTCGCAGCAGTTGGCGGTGGAGTGGGGCGGCTTTGGCATCCGCAGCAATGCCGTGCATCCAGGCATGATCCTGACGCCGATGTCGCAGGCTTTTTACGACCAGCCAGGTGTGACCGAGCGGCGCAGCCAGGCGGTGCCCGCAGGGCGCATTGGCGCGCCGGAAGACATCGCCCAGGCGGTTTTGTTTTTGGCCAGCGACCGCGCGGCCTACATCACGGGCCAATCCTTGACCGTGGATGGCGGCTTCACCCGAATGCTGATGGGCCTGATCCCGCGCGCGGGTTATGAAAGCGGGGCGAACTGACGTGGCCAAACGCAATATCGCCGTGATTGGCGCTGGCGCCGCCGGTTTGTGCGCCGCCAAGCACCTGCTTGGCAAGGGCATGGACGTGGTGGTTTTTGAACTGGGCACGCGCATTGGCGGCCTGTGGGTGTACGATAATGACAACGGCTTGAGCGGCGCCTACCAGTCGCTGCATGTCAATTCTGAAAACAAGGCCACAGCGTACAAAGACTTCCCGTTTCCAGAATCCGCGCCGATCTACCCGGACCATGTGCAAATGGCCCAGTACCTGGTGGACTATGCGGACCGGTTCGGCCTGCGCCGGCACATCCGCTTTCGCTCCCAGGTCACTTCGGTTGAACAGGCGGCTGGCGGCGCGTGGGTCGTCACACTTGCAAACGGCACGCATGAGCGGTTTGACGCAGTGGTCGTCGCCACCGGCCATCAGGGCGTGCCCAGCCACCCCCCCTTTGCCAAAGACTTCAGCGGCGAATACCTGCATTCGCACAGCTACCGCCTGCCTGAACGCTTCAAGGGCAAAGAGGTGCTGGTGGTGGGGGCGGGCAACAGCGCCTGCGACATCGCTTCGGACATTTGCACGGTCACCACGTCAACCACAATGGCGGCGCGCTCGCCCGTATTGCTGATGCCGCGCATGTTTTTGGGGGTGCCAACCTCGCGCGTGCTGGGCAAGCTGGAAAAGCCGTGGATGCCATGGCCGATTCGCCGCCGCATGCGCGAAATGATCGCCCGCATGGCGCATGGCCGCATGGAGCAATGGGGTTTTGTGACGCCCAAAACGCGCACCCATCCGGCCGGCCACCACCTGCTGATCGGCCATTTCATCTGGAACCGGATCAAGGCCAAACCGGGCATCGCCAAGATCAACGGCGACACGGTGACGTTTGTGGACGGCACAGCTAGGCGATTTGATGCCATGATCGCCGCCACGGGTTACGAGGTGCATCTGCCATTTCTGGGTGAAAAACTTTCGCCCATGAAAGGCCGCTGGCTGGACCTGTTTCACCAGGTCATCAAACCGGATGTGCCGGGCCTTTACTTTGTTGGCTTCTTCAATGTCAGCGGCGGAGGCAACATCCGCATGATGGACGACCAGTGCCAATGGGTGGCCGCGCTGGAAGCGGGTGAACTGGCGCTGCCGGGCCCGCAAGTGATGGGCAGGATGATTGCCAAAGAGCGCGAGGCGATCACCCGGCTTTACCCGGACAGCCCGCGGTATGCGCTTGAACTGGATCCGCGCGTTTACCGCGCTTCGCTCGCCGCAGAAATGCGCCGGGCTTCAAAGGCTTGAGGAGACACGATGTCCGGCATAGTTGGAATTGATGTGGGTGGAACCTTCACTGACTTGTTTTTTTCAGGAGACGCGAAACGTCCGCACGTTATTTTGAAGGTGCCCTCAACGCCGCAAGACCCCTCCATCGGCCTGCTGAATTCGCTCAAGGCGGCGGGGTTGTCGGCGGGCGACCTCGACGCCATTCTGCATGGCACCACCATCGCCACCAACGCGGTGATTGAACGCAAAGGAGCCCGATGCGCATTGGTCACCACCACTGGCTTCCGTGACATTCTGGAACTCGGCCGGCGCGACCGGCCCACCATGTATGGCCTGGAAGGCACCCACGAACCGCTGGTGCCGCGCGACCTGCGGTTTGAAGTCAACGAACGTCTGGATTACGAGGGGAAGGTACTGGTGCCGCTCGATGTCGAAGGCCTGAAGGCGATAGGTGCCGTGCTCAAGGCGCGCAATGTCGAGTCGGTGGTCATATCCTTCATGCACGCCTACGCCAACACGGCGCACGAACTGCAGGCGCGCGACATTCTGGCCGCCATCAACCCGGCCTGGGAACTGGTGACTGCAACCTCTGTGGTGCGCGAATACTACGAGTTCGAGCGCACCAGCACAGCGGTAGTGCAGGGTTACCTTCAACCGCTGGTGGCGCGTTATGCCAAGAACCTGGCACGTGAACTGGCCAACTGGGGGTATGAGCGCGACGTGGCCATCATGCAGTCCAACGGCGGTGTAGCGCCGCTGCGCCAGTTGGGCGCACGCGCCGCCTACATCGTTCGCTCCGGTCCCGCTGCAGGCGTGATGGCCGCAGCCAGGCTGGCGGCCGAAGCCGGCTTCTCCCACATCATCACCGGCGACATGGGCGGCACCAGTTTCGACGTGGCGGTCGTGATCGATGGCGAACCGAAGGTGGCCGAGATCACCAATCTGGACTTTCGCATTCCGCTGCGCCTGCCGATGATCGATGTACACACCATCGGCGCCGGCGGCGGCAGCATCGCCTACCTGGACCGCGGCGGCATGTTGCAGGTTGGCCCGCGCAGCGCTGGCGCGGTGCCGGGGCCGGTGGCTTACCGGCGCGGCGGCACCGAGCCGACAGTGACTGATGCCAACGTGGTGTTGAGCCGCATCAATCCCGCCAGCCCGATGAATGGCAGCGACACCACGCTGGATGTCGAAGGCGCGCGTGCTGCGGTGCGCGGCCTGGGCGACAAAATGGGCCTGGGCCTGGAGGAAACCGCCGAGGCCATCCTGGCGGTCGTCAACCAGCGCATGGCCGGGCGCATCCGGCTGATGTCGATCGAGCGTGGACTCGACCCACGCGACTTCGCGCTGGTCGCGTTCGGCGGCGCCGGACCGCTGCACGGTGGCGCACTGATGCGTGAGGTGGGCGTCAGCACCATGCTGGTTCCCCTGTACCCGGGCGTGTTGTGCGCCCTGGGCTGCGTTTACGCCGACCTGCGTTACGACATTTCGCAGACAGTGGAAAAGCGGCTCGACAAGCTGGCTCCCGGTGAGTTGGCCGGCATCGTCGCCCGTCAGCGCGAACAGGGCCAGCAGCAGATCGATGAAAGCCAGGTCCCGATCGATGTGACTACCATCACCCACGCGGCGGACATGGCTTACGCCGGACAGATCCACGCGCTGCGTGTACCCATCGAACCTGACTGGGACAGCGCGCGACTCGAACATGCCTTCAATGCGGTCTACAAAGCCACCTTTGGCAACACGCTGGCCAATATCCCGGTCGTCATGGTGATTTTGCGCACCATCGCGGTCGGCAAACGCAGCAGTGCCAGCCTGCCGCAGGCCACAAAATTTGTCGGCGGTAGTGCGCAGCCTCGGTCGAGGCGCCAAGTGCATTTCAATGCCTGGCACGACACCCCTGTCTACAGCCGCTACGACCTCTCGCCGGGCATGCGTTTCGATGGCCCCGCCATCATCGAGCAGAGCGATACCACGACCGTCGTCGAACCCGGCATGGACGTGGTCATTGATACCAAGGGCAATATGTTGGTAAAGGTGAAATGACATGGATGCAGTAACTCTTGCAGTGGTGCGCGGCAGCCTGGAGCAAATTGCCGATGAAATGGATCTGCACCTGATCCATGCGGCCATGTCGCCGATCATCTCGGAGACCAACGACTGCGCCAATGGCATTTTTCATCCGACCACTGGCGAGACCATCGCGCAAGGGCGTTATGGCTTGCCGGTGTTCCTGGCCTACATGCAGTTTGCGGTGCAGAAGATCATCGAACTGGCCAACGCCGAGGGCGGCTTCAAGCCCGGCGACATGTGGATCATGAACGATACCTACCTTGGGGGCAGTCACCTGCAGGACGTGCAGATCATTGCGCCGGTATTCGCCGGTGGCGAGCTTTTCGCTGTCATGGCGACCACCGGCCACTGGATGGACATGGGTGGCAACGTCCCCGGTGGCTGGGGTCCCAAGGCCACCGACATTCACCAGGAAGGCATCGTCATCCCGCCAGTTAAGCTTTACGACGAGGGCAAGCTCAACAAGGCGCTGGTGGCGATGTTCCGTGCCAACGTGCGCCTGCCCGACGAGATCGCCGGTGACCTGGCAGCGATGTCGAACGTCTTCACGATCGGCAACCGTGGCATCGAGGCGCTGGTGCGTAAATATGGCCGCGCGGTTCTGAGCGAGTGTCTCAACGAAATGATTGCGTATTCAGAGCGCCAGATGCGCTCCTACATTGCCGACTTGCCCGACGGCATCTACTCGTTCGAGGACTGGATCGATAACGACGGTATCGTCGACAAGCCAATTCCAGTGCGGCTGGCGATTACTGTCAGCGGCGAAACGATGCACTTTGACTTCACCGGCACCGGCCCGAAAGCCACCGGCCCGCAGAACATGTCGCGCAATACCACGCTGTCGTCGTGTTATGTCGCCATCAAGCACATCTTTCCCGACGTTCCGGTCAATGGCGGCACGTTCCGGCCGATCAGCTTCGACGTGCCGGCAGGCTCGCTGCTGGCCGCTGAATACCCGTCGCCGTGCGGCGGCTACCTGGACCCGATGGGGCGCGTGATCGACGTGGTATTCGTCGCCATGGCCAAGGCGCTGCCGGCCAAGGCGCCAGCGGCTTTCTTCGGCACCATCGGCGTCGTCGCCATCAGCGGCACCCATCCGCGCAGCGGCGGTTATTTCGTAGGCGTATTTCCCTATCCGGGCGGTTATGGCGCGACCAAGGCCAGCGACGGTCTGGTCAACGGCACGCCGCCGCAATCGATGGCCAACTTCATGTCGCTGGAGATGTCCGAGCATCGCTTCCCGATCCGTTTCGACTATTTCAAGCTGCGCGACGGCTCGGGCGGTGCAGGTTGGCACCGGGGCGGCTGCGGCACCGCCTATGGCTTCACGGCTTGGGCCGACTGCCATGTTTCGGCGCTTGGTGACCGCGTCGACCATGCGCCGTTCGGCATCCTTGGCGGCAAGTCCGGCGCGCCGAACAAGGTCGAATTCCATACCGGCGGCAAGACCTGGATTCCGGAACTGCGCAGCAAGCAGGACAACGTGCTGTTCAAGGCCGGCGACGCGATCCGTGCAGCCTCTCCGGGCGGCGGCGGCTATGGCGACCCGCTGACGCGCGACCTCGCGGCCGTCGAACGCGACCTCAACCGTGGCTATGTCAGCCGCGAGCAGGCGGAACAGGACTATGGCGTCGTGGTGGTGGAGGCTTTGCAGCTGACCCGGGACCACACGGTTTACACGCTTGATGCCGCTGCCAGCGCAGCGCGCCGCAAGACACTACGCCAACAGGCAGTCGTCGCCTGAATCGGCACATCAACGGACGCAGGAGGATCTAGACATGCATGACAGCGCAGGAAGCTGGGAGTTGCCCGAAGACCTGAGGATGTTCAGGGACACCATACGTCGCTTTATGGCGGAAGAAGTCAAACCGGTGGAAGACAAGCTGCCACATGACGCCTACACGCTGGAGCCTGAACCGCTCAAGGCCTTGCAGAAGAAGGCGCGTGATGTGGGCCTGTGGTGCCTGGAAACGCCCGCTGAGCATGGCGGTGCCGGTTTAAGTCTGCTGGGGCAATGTGTAGCGGCTGAAGAAACCGCCAAGTGTCGCATGGGCGCCTACATTGCAGGCTGCGGCGCTTTTGGCTTCGATCCGCCGGTGGTGACCTGGAAAGGCACGCACCATCAGCAGCGCTTTGCGCGCGAGGATGTGGAAAATGGCACCAAAGCGTTTGTCGCCATCAGCGAGCCGAGCGGCGGCTCCGACCCGGGCCGGTCGATCCAGACACGCGCTGAACGCAAAAGCGACCGTTATGTCATAAATGGCACCAAGATCTGGATCTCGGGTGCCAGCATGGCCAACTGGGGCATCGTCTTTGCCCGCGTGGGCGAGAGCAAGGGGCGCGATGGCATTACCAGCTTTATCGTCGACAAGAGCAAGCCCGGCATCAGCCTGTCCAAAATTCCGGTGATCCGTTCCTACTCGCCTTATGAAGTGCACTTCGACAACTACGAAGTGCCGATTGAGGATCGACTGGGCGATGAAGGCAAGGGTTTTGCCTTCGCCGAAGAATGGCTGATCCATGCCCGCCCGCCCTACGCGGCGGCGACCATCGGCATCGCCCAGGCAGCGCTGGAGCTGGCGATTGAATGGGCCGGGCAACGCAAGACCTTTGGCAGCCTGCTGGCCGACAAACAGGCGATTCAATGGATGATCGCCGATTCCGAGGTGGAGCTGCGTGCGGCGAGGCTGCTGGTCTATCAGGCCGCCTGGAACGCCGACCTGGGGCGCGATATCAAGGTCGATGCCTCGGTCGCCAAGGTCTACGGCACGGAGGCGGCCGGGCGCGTGGTGGACCGGTGCATCCAGATATTCGGCGGCATGGGCGTTGCCCAGGAGTTGCCGCTGGAGCGCTGGTACCGTGAACTGCGCATCAAGCGCATTGGCGAAGGCCCGTCAGAGGTGCACCGCATGGTGATTGCGCGCGACTTGCTGAGCGGCAAACGCGTGGGGGCTTGATCATGGCCATCGACCTCACTGTCTCCGATGACGGCATTGCCCTCATCACCATCAACCGCCCGGAGCGGCTCAACGCCATGGACGCCGAACACTATAAGCTGCTGTCCCAAGCTTGGTGCACGGTGCGCGATGACCCGGCCATCCGGGTTGCCATTGTCACCGGTGCCGGTGAGCGCTCCTTCACCACGGGTGCTGACATCAAGAGTTTTCTCACCGCGCCCGCAGGCCTGTCGGAAATGTGGCTGACCCAGCGCGACCAGTTGCTCAACCGCGGGCTGGAAGTCTGGAAGCCGATCATTTCCGCCGTCAACGGTTATTGCCTGGGCGGCGGCGTGACCTTGATGCTGGCCACCGACATCCGCATTGCG